>JAJZCZ010000057.1 GCA_021828805.1 Nitrospirota bacterium
TACGCCAAGAACATTCTGGTCAATGCCTTCGCCGTGGGGGTTGTTCCCGATGACGCCATCATGAGTGCCATTCCTCCGGACAAACCTCTTCTGGCCGTCTACCTTGGAAACAAGACGGGCCGGGACGGAGTCTCCGGGGCCGCCATGGCCTCCCGAAGTTTCTCCGGGGAAGAATCCGACCTCCGGCCCCAGGTTCAGGTGGCCGACCCGTTTGTGGGTAAGAAGGTCATGGAGGCGACCCTCTCGATCATCCGCCAGGGGTTGGCGGGAGCCATTCAGGACATGGGGGCTGCCGGACTCACGAGCTCTTCCGTCGAAATGGCCGACAAAGCGGGAAAGGGAATCGAGATCGACGTCCAGACGGTTCCCCTTCGCGATCCCTCGATGGAGCCCTGGGAGATCCTTCTTTCGGAGTCCCAGGAGCGCATGCTCCTGCTGGTGGAAGAAAAAAATGTCGCAGCGATCCTCGATCTGGCCCGCGACAGTCAGGTGGCCGCCGCCGTCATCGGACGGATCATCCCCGAACCTGTCTTCAGGGTCAGGAAGGGCGAATCAGTATACGGCGAAGTTCCCATCGCCTGCCTCACCCGGGACGCGCCTCTCTATGACCGTCCCAGAAAGGCCCGGATATCGGAGGGGACATCCTCACTCCATCCGCATCCCTCCTCTTCCGGCAGCCATTCCATCGCGGATCTCTTCCTCCGGCTTCTCGAGCACCCCAACGGAGGCTCAGCCGACTGGATCTACCGGCAGTTCGACTATGAAGTGGGAACCCGGACCCTTCTTGGTCCTGGCCATGACGCCGCCATCGTGGATCTGAGAGAGGAAGACCGGGCCATTGCGGTAGCACTGGCGGGATTTTCCCACCCGGTCTCCCGCGATCCGGAGCGGGGGGGGGCCCTGCTGGTGGCCAAAACCGTTACCGACCTCGCCGCCGTTGGCGCCTGGCCAGTGGGCCTCACCGACTGTCTCAACTTCGGAAATCCCGAACGACCGGAAACGATGCATGACTTTGTCATGGCTGTCACCGGAGTGGCCCGCGCCGCAAAGCGTCTGGACATTCCTGTCGTTTCCGGCAATGTAAGCTTCTACAACGAAACCGATGGCGTCTCCATTCCTCCGACTCCGATTCTTGCAACCTGCGGGGTATTATCCTCCCCGCGAACGGCTCCGGAAGGCTCGGTAAGCGAAGAAGGCCTCCATCTGGCTCTGGCGGGCTCGGTCGCTGACCTCTCTCTTGGGGGATCGATGCTGGACTGGCTCCTTCCGGAGCTTGAAACCGAAGCCGTTCCCGATATCGACTGGGAGACGCTGTTACACCTCCAGCCCTTTCTCTCCTTCCTCACCGCAGGGCGGCGTCTCCGGGGAACCCGCGCGGTCGGCCGGGGAGGACTGCTGCGGACTCTGCTGTCCATGGTGGCGCCCCACCGGGATATGGGACTCCACCTCCGCCTCCCCTCCCTCGAGAACCCGCTGGGGACCTTTTTTTCAGAGGCCCCGGGACGAATCGTCCTGGCCTACCTTCCCGAAGAGGAGAAGGTCGTCCGGGAAACCGCAAAAGAGTTTGGTATTCCACTCCTCTTCCTCGGCCAGACGGCCCTTCACCGCTTTTCCATTCATTACCGGGACCGGGACAAGAAGGACAAAGAAATCCGACTTCCCCTCCCCGTGATCACGAAAAAATATCTAACGGCCCTCACCAGCCAGATGGAGACCCTCCCCTGATGGACCCCCTCCCCGCTTCTCCGGATGTTCCCTTCGACACACTGAAGGAAAAATGCGCGGTCTTCGGAATCTACAACCACCCTGAAGCCGCCAACCTCACCTACCTCGGACTCTACGCCCTGCAGCACCGCGGTCAGGAGGGCTCGGGGATCGCCTCCATGGATGAAGGACGCATGATCATCCGGAAGGGCGAGGGACTGGTTTCGGAGGTCTTTGACGAATCAGTGCTTCGGGATCTGCGGGGAAGCTCGGCCATCGGGCACAACCGCTATTCCACTGCCGGATCTGACTCCCAGAGGAATCTCCAGCCGTTGACCGCCACCATCAGCGACATCCCGATGGCCCTGGTCCATAACGGAAACCTCACCAATGCCCCTGATCTGAGAAGGATCCTTGAAAGCGAGGGGGCGCTCTTTACGACAGACGTGGATACAGAAGTCCTCGTTCACATGATCGCCCGAAGCCGGGGCGTCGACATGGTCTCCCGGATGGAGTCGGCCCTGGCCTCTGTCAAAGGCTCCTACTCCCTCCTGACCCTTCTTCCCAACGCCCTCATCGGAATTCGGGACCCGCACGGCTTTCGCCCTCTTTCCATCGGGAAGCTCGGAGCCTCCTACGTTCTGGCGTCGGAGTCCTGCGCCTTTGACCTGATCGGTGCCACCTACGTCCGTGATGTCGAGCCGGGAGAAATGGTTGTCATCACCGATGCCGGCATCGAGCACTTTCGGCTCTTCCCAAAGATCAAGGAAGCCTCCTGCATCTTCGAACTCATCTACTTCGCCCGCCCCGACAGCCGGGTCTTCGGAATTCCCGTCTACCAGGCCCGAAAACGCCTGGGACGCAGACTGGCCATCGACTCCCCCGTCGATGCAGACATCGTCGTTCCCGTTCCGGACTCAGGGCTGGCCCCGGCCCTCGGCTATGCCGAGCACTCCGGAATTCCCATCGACATGGGGCTTGTACGAAACCATTATGTAGGTCGAACCTTTATCGAACCCCAGCAGTCAATCCGACACTTCGGCGTCAAGATCAAGCTCAATGCCGTTCCCGGTCTGCTGGCCGGAAAGCGGGTCGTGGTGATCGACGACTCCATCGTCCGGGGAACGACGAGCCGCAAGATTGTCTCGATGATCCGGGAGGCCGGCGCACGGGAGGTCCACATGCGGATCACCTCCGCCCCCATCAACTTCCCCTGCTTTTACGGGATCGACACCCCCAACCGCGGCGAGCTCATCGCCTCAAGCCACACGCTTGAAGAGATCCGTCGCTACCTCAAGGCTGATTCCCTCGCCTACCTCTCCATCGAGGCGATGGAAGAAGAGGTCCGCAACAGTCAGACCTTTTTGAAAGGGGAAAGCCGGACGCCGGGACACTATTGCAAGGCCTGCTTTGACGGAGCCTATCCGATTCCCTTCACCCAGGCAGAACGGGTTCAGCACGGCCTCTTCGACAAACAGGGGAATCCGCCTCACCCCACGGGAGAGACCCCCGAAGGAGCTCTCGATGATCCTTTCCTCCGATCCCGGTGAGAGACAAAGTCTCCCGCCAGTTGGTCACCCGCTGGCGATTCTCGAGGAGACGGTTACCCGTGTCCGGGATGCCCTTTACCCGCGCATTGAATGGTTTCGGGTCTGGTTCCGGTTGCGGCGGGCCTCACGGCGCAAAGCCGGACTTTTCTCTCAGTTAGGCAAGATGGCCGCGGCCTCCGGAACAGAAGGCGCCTGGCCCAACACCTCTCTCCGCAATCCCCAGATGGACCGGCTGATCGAAAAGATCACCCAGGAAGAGGCCCGGGAAACTCACCTCCGGGAGTGGCTCGAGTATCTTCAGGACCAGCAGGTCTCCTCCGCCCTCTCGAATCTCCAGGAGAGCCTGATCCGGAGAACGGTAACCCCCCGGGCCCTTCTCGTGACCGAAGACTCTCCCTATGCCGGCCACTCCATTGCAGACATCCGCAAAACGGCCGCCTCGGACGGAACGGTTCCCGTCACGGCTCTTCGGGGGAGCCTTTCTGTCGAACTGGGCCCCCACATTCCCCTTCTTCCCGGAGACCGTCTTCTGCTTCTTACCGCGTGGCGGACCCTTCGCAACCTCCCTCCCTCCGCGGGCATGCTCCGGATCGAAGGATCCGATACTCGCGACCCCCTCTCTGACTAAGCCCTCTTCCTTAAAACCTTGATCAACGCGGCCGGTCCGACAGTCCGAGAGGGCTCTTACTGTTCGCTTCCGAAGAGCCGTTTCTCCACCAGTCCCTGCAGGATCCGGCGGGAACGCTGCATCTCCGGCCAAATCTTCTGGGAGCTGACCCCGTTTCTTGCCATCTCTACAAATCGGGAATAGTTTTTGTGCCACATCAGGTGGGCCTCCTCGATCGCCGCATCGCCACCGATCGGGATCACCATCGCGTGCAGCGGGCACTGCAGTCCATCTTCAAGACGCTGGGAGTTGATAACGTCGGAGGCGGTGTTCAGTGCGTTGAAGATGCCAAAAAGACGCGAGATATGGCGACCATACCAGCCGTAGAGGGAGCGGGGATAAGGACCGCCAACCCCGCTCTCAGGAGAGGGCGACCAGCGCGAGAGCTCTTCAGCACTCATAGGCCGAGCAACGGCATACCCCTGAAGAAGGATGTTTCTGGTGCTCCCCAGGATGTCGACAATTCCCGGGGTTTCCACCCCCTCGGCCACGCAGGTGAGGCCCCGCTGCATGGCCAGCATCATCATCGAAAGAATCAGATCCAGGTTTGAAAAGCCTCTGGCAAGAGGACGAATGAAGGCCTGGTCGATCTTGATTCCGTCCACCGGAAGGGTCACCATCCGGAGCAGCGAGGACTCCCCGGAGCCCACATCGTCAAGAAGCAGGGAGTATCCGCGGCTCTTGAGGTTATCAAGGCCCCGAAGAATACGTTCGTCGTCAACCAGAGCCGATTCCAGAATCTCAAATCCAACCTGTCGGGGAGAGATCCCCCGGTCGGACAAGCGGTCAGGAAGCGAATGAAGCCAGTCGAGATCCTCAAGAATCTCCGTCGGAAGATTCAATTGGCAGGGAGGAGCCTCGAAGCCAGGAATCGCAAGGTCTGAAATGACCCGGGCGAGGCCTTGGTCGAAGAGCATCCGGAGCTGACGATGTCCAAAGGCGGGCAGAAACTCCCCGGGGGTGAGCAGATCCTCACCGGAACGGAGGCGGGCCAGGGCTTCCACCTTGACGATCCGGCCACTCAGAGAATCGACAATGGGTTGGTAGAGCATGACAAGCGCGTCCCCGGAAAGAAGGCGCCGAAACTCAAGTCCTGAAGAGGAGGAAGGCGGGGAGGGACGAAACCGGCGCTCCTCGAAGCGGGCCAGGACCTCGCTCACATGAAAGCTGACCCGGCGCCAATGGTCGGAGTTGAGGACCGGAGAAAAGGTCAGGGGTGTCCGGCCAAAGAAAAGCAGGATCTTCTGGAGACGTCCAAGCCGGTCACCGATAGGAAACGCCCCGAGAGAAAAAAGTCCCGCCTCGAAAAATCCTCGGAGCATCTCCTCGGAAAGACCGGCCTGATGCGTGAAGGAGATTCGGATCTCGGGGACATTTTCATCAAGAATCCCCCCCAGAACCTGCTCAAGCCAGGCAAGAAGGACCGCCTCGTCTATCCGGGGAAGAGCCCCGGTCCGGTGCAGGAGGCGAAAGGTCCCCGGCAGGGGATCGAGCATGAGGATACCCCCCACCTGGGGATCGAGAAGAGTGGGCAGCAGGGATTCGATGGCCAGATCCTCCCCGCCGTCCAGGGAGAAGGACCGTTCCATAGAATCGAGAAGGTCGGCCCGCCGCCGCTCCATCTCCTCGTAAAATACTGTCTGAACGGACATATCCGTCTGAATTCGCCGGGTCAGAATTTCGGTGGCAATCCTCGCCCGCTCCTCCGGAAGCCCGGACAAAACGACGCGGAGCGCCTTCTCATAAAGAGCAGGGCCCCGGGCAAGGAGAGAGAGGGGAACTCCATAGGCCCAATGGCGAAGCCCCACCTCCCGGGCCATGGCAATATGTTCCGTGGAATCAAGGTCAGCGGAAAGAAGGCGGCCGAGATAGGCTACCTGGCTTGTCTTCAGGCGGTTGAACGCCTCGGTGGAAAGAGATTCGAGGATCACTCTCCCCTCGTCCGAATCGAGAAGAAAGCGGTAAAAAGAAAGGACAGCCAGCTCAAGGTGAGCCGGATCCGGAGAGAGTCCGGCAAGAACACTGCGGGACTCCTCGGAAAAGGCCACTCCGTCCTCTGTCACCGGAATTTCCCCTTGCAAGGGGTCTTCAGGGGGATTGAGGGATTCCCGGGAAAGGGGCGTGTCGGCTCTCCTCCGAAAACCTTAGGCGCTGACACCGGCCAGTCCCGCCTTGCTGCAGGAGTCAATACGAACGCTGACAATGTCTCCAAGAAGGGGAAACGGCTCGGTCTCCGAAAGACGGCAGCGAACGGTCCGAAAATGGGGGGTGCGTCCTGAAAACGTTCGGGCTTCGGGGTCAACCCGTTCGACAAGGATCTCTTCAGTCGACCCGATCCGTCCCCGATTCTTTTCGAGGACAAGAGCGCTCATGAGCTCATCGAGACGGCGGAAGCGGTCGAGGGAGACGGCTCGGTCGGGCATCCCCTCCCGCTCAAAGGCCGGGGTTCCCGGACGGGGAGAATAGATGAAGCAGAACGCCCCGTCGAAGCGAAACTCGGAGACGACCTCAAGGGTCTGCTGGAAGTCTTCCTCCGACTCTTCGCAAAATCCGACGATCAGGTCGGTCGTCAGTGCCACATGGGGGATCGACTCCCGAAGGTGCCGGACTTTCTCCCGATACCCGTCAAGGGTATAGCCACGATCCATCAGAGAGAGCATCCGGTCTGACCCCGACTGAACGGGAAGGTGAAGGTGCGGCATCACCTTCGAGGAGCAAGCCATGGCCTTGATCGTTGGAAGATCAAGGTCGGAGGGGTGGGAAGTGGTAAACCGGATCCGGGAGAGTCCGTCGACGGCATCAAGCGCCAAAAGCAGGTCGGCAAATCCCTCCCCTTCCGGGGCATTCTTTCCGTATCCGTTCACGTTTTGCCCCAAAAGGGTCACCTCCCGGTATCCTTCCTGGACCAGGGTACGCACCTCGGAGATGATCGCTCCAATAGGACGGCTCCTCTCCGGGCCGCGTGTCCGGGGGACAACACAATAGCTGCAGGCCTTGTCACAGCCTTCCTGAACGGTGACCAGGGCCGTTACTCCCGGAGGCCGGACAGCCGGAGGGGTCGTCATTTCGGGAAGATCAAAATCCCGTCCCAGCTGGAAGCGCTTCTCGGTGCGGAGACGGTCGATCATGGGGAGGAGATTGCGGACCTGGGCCGGACCCGCCACCAGATCGATTTCGGGCATCATCCGGTGGAGGCGCTCCTGCTCCCTTTCCGCCATGCAGCCGGTCACGGCCAGGATTTTTTCCCCCTCTCCCTTCTTGAGAAGGCGCAGCCGGCCGAGATCGGAGAGAGCCTTGTTGTCCGCCTTGTCCCGAACAGTGCAGGTGTTGACAATAATCAGGGAGGCCTTCTCGGGGTCGTCCGTTGAGCGGTATCCCGACTCGGCTAAAATTCCGGCCATCCGTTCGGAGTCATGAACATTCATCTGACAGCCGAAGGTCCGGATATGATAGGTGGGAGCCTCTGTCAGGGGGAAGGGGCGGGCTTCAGCTGTATTTTCGTCCATCAATGCAAATCTCCAGAAAGGGCTTCAAGGGAGGTCCGGGGAGAGGAACATCGTCAGGGGGTCCCTCCCCTCCTCCCGGTCGAGCGAGTCAAAAAGTCGGCTGTTCTTGATGCAAAAAACATCGAGAGAGAGTCTCTCCCGAGGTGTGAATGCGGCAATTCTTCCCGCCAGATATGCCTCCAGTTCAGCCTCTCCAAAAGTGGCAAGGAGGCGGAGGAATTCCTCTGGCGACACACCCAGAAGGTCCAGAATAAACATATCTGCCGGACAGGGAAACTCGTAATCCCCCAGCGCGCCCGCCAGGGCCATCCGCCCTTTGTCCACAGCCCGGCCAAGCCAGGAGATCCCGAAGAAGAGTTCCCGGGGGCTCCGGGGAGAGGAAGACATCCCGATCAATCCTTCAGGGCTTCGACAACATACTGATAGGGATAGAGGTCGTGGGAGCGGATCTTCACAAAGCCTGCCCCGATCAGAGCATCATAGAGATCGATTTCGGATTTGCGCTCTTCCAGGGGAGGGCCCTTGGGGGTCGGCTCCGGCATCCAGTCGACAACAAGGCACTGTCCGGAGGGGGAGAGAATCCGGAAAATCTCAGAAAAAATCTCCTGAGGGTCGCTCAGTTCATGGAAAACGTTCACCATCCAGACCACCTCGATGGAACCATCCGCCAAAGGAATCCGGTCCCTTGTGGAGAGAACCGACCGGACATGGTCTCGAAAGGGCTTTGTCTCGAGCTCGCGGTTAAAATGCTCAATCATCGGAAGCTGGAGCTCAACGGCGTGGCACGTTCCGCGCCGGGTAAGAACCTCTGCCAGAGGAAAGAAGAAATACCCAGATCCCGCACCGATCTCTGCGGAATCACCTCTGTCAAACTGGCGGATCAACGGAAGAAGGAGTGCCGGGTCCTGAAAGGACTTTCTCTCGGGATCGTGAAGTTTTGAAACATGTTGCGGGTCGAAGAGATGTGCCAATAGCTCCTCCTGCACACATAAAAAATAAAGCCACCCATGACAGGCATAAGATAAAGCGGACAATTTTCTCCATTGTAGCATGAGCGAGCGGCGCTGCTCAGCGCAACGAAGATTGAGAGGAGCGGGGGGAGATCTGCAGGACCTCCCGCGAATCAAGACAGGGCTCTCACCTCCCTGGAATATCAGTCCGCTCCCTCCTCCTCCCCTACTCCATCTCCACTCTCTTCTGGAGATCCTGCAATTCCTTAATTTTTTCTCCATTTTGGCGCCCGGTTATGGTAAAATGCCCACTCAAAACACGACAGACTGACCCTGCGGGACCCTGATGAAGATCATTCACCGGTATCTTTTTCTCGAACTTCTGACTCCGTTTTTTCTGAGTCTTATGGTCCTCGTGATCCTTCTCCTGACGCAGCAGGCCCTCCTCATCATGAACCTCCTGGTCAACAAGGGGCTCTCCGTCGAGACGGTCTTCCGCCTTCTCTCGATGATCTTCCCCCAGTTTCTGAGCATGATCATTCCCGTCTCGGTTCTCACCGCCTCTACCGCCACCTTCCACCGGCTGGCCTCCGACGGGGAGATCATCGCCTTCAAGGCCTCGGGAATCAGCCTCTCCCGCCTTCTTTTTCCCCTCTTTCTTTTTGCGGCGATCGGCTTCGGAACCAACTTCTATCTTTCCCTCAAGGCTATGGAGACCCAGGGACTCTCGCTCCAGGACCTTCTGGTGCGCGTCTTCCAGAAGAAACTCTCCCTGGCGATCAAGCCCCAGTCCTTCAACAACTTCATGGGCCGATTCATTATCTATGTCGAGAAGATGCCCACCCTCTCCCACATCGACGGGGTCTTCATTTACCAGAAAGACAAAAAGACGGGCCCCCGGACAGTCATCTTCGCCCAGAGCGGAGAGATCCTGAACGAACGCCATCCTCCCGGTCTCCGGCTCAAGCTCTCCCACGGAACATTCTTTCAGGAGGGAAGCTCAGAGCAATATATCCGCTTCGGATCTTACGACCTGACCATCACGGGCCACCATACCGACAACAGCATCCGGGTCAAATCGATCGATGAAATCCGGGCAAAAATCGCCCAGTCCCCGAACCCTGACCCCGCGCTTTTCCGGGCACTGGAGGACCGCTACAAGAACTACACCTACCCCTTTTCCTGTTTTTTCTTCGCCTTTCTGGGCATCCCCTACGGGATCTACACCATGCGGTCGGGACGGCTGGCGGGATTTGTCTTTGCGACGGTCACCGTTATCCTCTTCTACATGATGAACACCATCGATGATCTCATGGTCTCCAAGCAGCTTCTCAGCCCTGCCGCCGCCGCCCTCGCTCCGGACATTGTTCTCGCCGTCCTCATGACGACCCTTCTCTTCATGGTTTTCCGTGAGGTCGACGTGAAGTCTCATCTTCCCCGCCTCACCCTGCCCTCCTGGCTCCGGAGGAAGAATACGTGAGAATCCTGACCCGGCACATTATGGGAGAGTATGTCAAAATCTACTTTCTCTCCCTGATTTCCCTGGAAGCCATCTATCTCGTGATTGACTCGGTGGAAAAGATCAAGAACTTCCTGGCGCACCATGCCCCCTGGTCCCTGATGGGAGAGTTTTTTGCCTGGCGATCGATCGAGGTGGGATTCCGGGTAATCCCCATGTCCG
>JAJZCZ010000058.1 GCA_021828805.1 Nitrospirota bacterium
AGCGCCTCCTCCATGACGGCCGGCACCTCCATAGGTATCCACGATAATCTTGCGACCCGTCAGACCAGCATCTCCGTGGGGGCCCCCGGTGACAAAGCGGCCGGTAGGATTGATATGGAAGGTCACGGGACGGCCTGAGATCAGGGACTCTGGCAGCACAGGGCGGACCACCTTCTCAATGACATCGGCATAGATCTGCTCCTGGGTCACATCGGGGGCATGCTGGGTAGAGACAACAATCGTGTCCACTGCCACCGGTCCGTTCTCATCATACTCAAGAGTGACCTGAGCCTTCCCATCGGGACGAAGATAAGGGAGAACCCCCGATTTGCGAAGATGGGCGAGCTGACGGGTCAGGCGATGGGCCAGGAGAATCGGCATGGGCATGAGCTCTTCGGTTTCGTTGACAGCCATCCCGAACATGAGACCCTGATCTCCGGCTCCTCCGGTATCGACCCCCATCGAAATATCAGGGGACTGAGAGTGGAGCGTGGTAAGAACCGCGCACGTCTTATAGTCGAACCCGGTATCGGAGTCGGTATATCCAATATCCTTGACGACCTCTCGAGCCACTTCGTCGTACATGACGTTGTGGCGAGCCGTGATCTCACCGGCCAGCATGACAAGGCCGGTTGTCGTGAGCGATTCACAGGCCACCCGGGCCATGGGGTCCTGGGCCAGGATGGCATCGAGAATGCCGTCGGAAATCTGATCACACATCTTGTCGGGATGCCCTTCGGTAACGGACTCCGAAGTAAACAGGTAGTGGCTCTTGGCCATCAAAATCCTCCGCAGGTTGAAGGCAAAAAAAAACCCAGTGCCAAATAAGCACAGGGTTTATCGAGAATATCTCGCATCCTGGACTTTTAGCACTTTTTTTTAAGGTGGTTGCAATCGTCTCAAATCACTCCACCGGTATCAGTTGAGTTAATGTTATCGCGGAGCCCCTCCGGTGTCAACAAAGGGGAAAAGGAAAGATCGGAGGGACAGGTCGCCCGATGAAGCTCAAGAATCCATTAAGAACAGACGATTCCATGAGCACACCCCCCAAAAACACTCCGTTGTGTCCATCCTCCCCTTGAACTGATCGAATTCTTTTGTTAGGATTCTTGGACCGGACAACCGGGTCCTTCCTCAAGTGGGGCTGTGGCGCAGTTGGGAGCGCGCAAGACTGGCAGTCTTGAGGTCACGGGTTCGACCCCCGTCAGCTCCACCACTTTCTATGAAGCTCTTTTAATCCATTACCGAACACCACCTCATCATCACACACATCACCCCGGCACAAAGGTCAGGGGACATTATGTGCTCTCTCCCGCGCAGCCTCCACGTGCAGAGACCCCGTCATCTGTTTTTTCCCTTTGGCGGAGCGGACGGGGAATCGTTGAGGAGATAGATCTTCCACCCGTCCTTGCCGGATTTCTTTACCTCATACATTGATCGGTCGGCGTTCATCACAAGATGGTCGACCTCGGAGCGGTCAACCGGGAAGACTGTTACACCGAGACATGCCGTGATCGCCACCGGCACTCCGTCGACACTCCTGATTCCCCGGATCCCCTCAAGAATCCTGTCCAACGTAGCATCAAGCCCTGGAACAATTGCCGGAGAAGGCCTATCAAGAGAGTTATCAAAGGAAAGACCGGTGAGAATGATCCCGAATTCATCGCCACCAAGGCGCGCAACGGTATCCGATTCGCGGAGAAGACTGGAGAGCAGCGAGGAAGTCTCGATCAGGACATGATCTCCTGCCTTATGGCCAAACCGGTCGTTGACCTCTTTGAAGCCGTCGAGATCCAGAAGCCCGACAGCAAAGGCCGATCCATGGCGAATCGCAACCTTCCGGGCATGGTCGAGACGATCATAAAAGAGACGGCGGTTGGGAAGGCTCGTGAGAGGATCATGAAGAGAGAGAAAGAGGGCCCGGTCCTCCTGGGAACGGCGCTCCTGCTCCCGGTCATAATTGTCGAGAGCAAACGAGAGATTCCGGGAAGCTTCGTCAAGAAGAGCGGAGAGCTCCGGGTTAAAAAATCCCGATTGCATTGAAACGACAGCGACGAGACCGAAGAAGGATCCTCCCCGGAAAATCGGGAACATGGCAGCCGAACGAATTTCATGCTTCTGGAAGAGCACACGGAGGAATCTGTCTGAAGTCTCACCCAGAGAGTCGTTGACGACCAGCGGGCGCCCCTCATAAAAGGCCTTCAGGACAGCGCTGTCCAAGGCACTGCGTCCGGAAACGGGGAGGCGCACGCTGCCCAGCCAGTCCGACCCGGACCCCTTAGAGTGTGTCCATACAAGAAGGCCGGCTTCCGGATCCAGCTCCGCAATCCCCGCAATACTTGTCTCCTCGCTCTCATGGAGAATCTCACAGGTCCTTTTGAAAAGTTCGTAGGGAGCCATACCGTTGGCCACGATCCTGTTGATTTTTGACAGCGCCCGGTAATAGTTCTTGAGGGTCAGGATGATGCCCTCGTTTTTTCCCTGGTCGACCTTCCTGTCGTAGTTATCGAGAGAAAAAGAGATATTTCTGCTCAGTTCGTCGAGAAGACGCTCCATCTCCCGACCGAAGAAGGCCGAATACTGGGAAAAGGCAATCAGAACACCGGAGGTTTTTCCCAGGCGATGAAGAGGATAGGCCGCCGCCGAACGAATATTTTGCTCCTCAAGCCTCCGCCGTAGCATCGGCTCCATGGGGTGGCTCAGGCAGTCCTTCACAACCATGGGCTTCCCTGTGCGAAGGACTTCTCCCACGATCGACCCTCCCCCCTCCCCTCCCGGCTGACATGAAAGGACAAGGGAATTAACCCACTCGGAGGGGAGGCCGGCAAAGGCCGTCCAGACAACCATTCCAGTTTCCGGGTCGAGAAGCCCCACGACAGCCCCCTTGGGATCTCCCCGGGCATAGAGAGTGTCGCAAACCTTCTGAAAAAGCTCCTGGGGAGAGGGAATGCCGATTAGAAACTCATTGACCTCTCCCAAGGCCCGATAATAGTTTTTGATGGTCAGAAGGACTTCTTCGTGAAGGGTCTGGGCCTTTTTTCTGTCGATATTATCGAGACCGAAGGAGAGAGAGGCAGCCATGCTTTTTAAGATGTCAACCAGGTCGGAGGTAAAAAAATCACGGGAATCGGAATGAACAGAGAGGCAGCCGTGAACGCTCCCTCCCCGATAGAAGGGAAAGACAGCGGAGGATCCGGGTACCACCCCTTCCAGGACGGGACAATCGATTGGCTTCTCGTCAAGATCTGGCAGCCGGTTTTCCACGATCGGACTCGAGGCACGGAAGGCCCGGCCAATGAGACCATTCCCTTCGGGGCGATCATCATTGACGGAGATCTTTGCGGTAAAGCCGTCATCCCGGCTCTTCCCGTGGGCACTGCGAGCATGAATCCAGCCCAAGCTGTCCGGAACGCCGATCATGGCATGGCTCAGCCCGCATTCATCGACGACAATCCGTACGATCTCATCATACAGTGTCTCTTCGTCAGGCAAAGAGGCCACAAGGCGATTCATGTGCGCTAGCGACAAGGCCATCCGTTTAAGGGAAAAAGGAGACTCCATTGTTCACAGCTCCGCATCATCAAAGCACTCTTCCTGCGATGATATCTCTTAAAATCGTTTCATTTTAGCACAGACTCACCCAGAAAAAACAGGCAATGTCGTCCCAGTCAAATAATCCTTATGCGCCTTGAAGATCAAGATAATCAGCCCCCCCAATATACGCAGGAGAGGGCCCCTTTCCCGTTTTCTTATTCAATCTTCCTCATGAATAAAGATCCTGGAGAGGAAGGAAGAGCACGGGGTAAAAACAAAACGCATTTTTCGTGAAACATGAACTCCGGCAAGGTTAGACGGGAGGCTCTAATGGGGAGAGGAAAAGTCTCCATGGAATATCTCGCCTGGTACTGGAGGGGCCATCCACGGCTCGATCCTGGGAACGGTCACCGTCTTTTGCAAGACTCCGATGGACGACGGCTTCGGCGGGCTCACAACCGGGAGGGAGAACTTCCCGAGGGCCACCTGTTCCCCATTTTTCCTAGAGGAGCTCATCGGAGAGAGAGGCACGCCCTTTTCCGGAGCCCGGGCAACCAGCCCGCCGTGGTAGATTCTCGCCCCGGAGGAAGCAAGCATCCACGGCTCAATCCTGGGAACGGTCACCGTCTTTTGCGAGACTGCGGCAGACAACGGCTTCGGCGGGCTCCCAACCGGGAGGGAGGAGCTCCCGAGGGCCCCCTGCTCCCCACTTTTCCTAGAGGCACTCATCGGAGAGAGAGGCATGCCCTTTTCTGGAACCCGGGCAACCAGCCCACCGTGGTAGATCCTCACCCCGGAGGACGCGAGCATCCACGCCTCGATCCTGGGAACCCGAGACGGGGACTGCCCCAGGGGCTTGGAATGAGTAGGGACGCGTACCGATGCGGAGGCCACAGGGGAAGGAAGAGGCGACTGCTTGTGGTCAAGAGGTGAAGAGGGGGCTCTGCCTGAAGGGACTTCCTTCACAAAGCGAAGGGAAGTCAACGGGAGGATTGTCGCAACAATCCCCGTGTATCGAACACAGGTCGAATTCCAGAGTCCATAGTCGGTGACCGTCCACTCCCCTGAAGACTGAAGGAGAGCGTTAGCCTGAGATGAAAAGTTTTTCTTGAGTGAACGCAGGATTCCTGTTGAAACAAAGGCATTGCCTCCGGGCTGCAGAAACAATGGCTCATTGTCGCACTCCCACCCACTCACACTCCGGGGAGTCGAGCCAAGGGGAACAATCCGCCGGGTATCAAGAGCGCCCTTCATCTTGGGAACAACCATCCCGGCCGACCAGTGCCCTGTGGAGGTACAACCCGACAAGACAATCCCGCACACTAGAAGAACCATGCCCCCCATCCCTGACAGGGACGAAAGAAACTCCACCATGCGGCCGCCTTTTATCTTATCCTGCATCTCTTAATCCTCAAAAGGTTTTCTGGATCTGGCCCCAGACCTGAACCGGCGAGGCGTAGCTGATCTGGGAGGGGAGAGGACCCACCGGGAAGCCCAGTTCAAGATTCCCCGCCCACTCCTTGGCCGGCGAGGTCCAATTTCCACCAACTCCAGGCCCGGTCAGGTTGACGAAATGTGTGGGAGTGGTATAAGTTGCCACTCCCCCGCTATCCCAGAATACCTTGCACTGAAAGAGCCCTGGCAAAGAAACCGCAAAATTATGCTGCCACTCGACCGTGGCTTCGTAGCCTTCGTCGCCAAAAAGAGCGCCTTCCATATAGGAGCGAACCGTATCGGGTCCCCCCATAATCATCTGCTGGGAAGGGTCGAGTGCCCCGGTGGCGAGTTGTCCGGTTACCTGGGCATTCAGAAAGTCCCGGTCAGACCACAGGCGCTGGAGTCGGGAAGCCGACAGGGTCCACCTCGACCGGAACCCTTCCGTGCTCGCCCCATACGGGTTGGCCGGATTCACAGACCCCGGGTCGGGAGAGATAAGTATCGGGGTATAAGCGAGGGCCCCCTGACTGATTCCCCCTCCCCAAAGAGTGTCCCGGGAATTTCCCGAAAGTGACATCGTAAAGAGGTCGAGGCCCCGGTTGTTGGCCGCCCCGGAAATCCCGGAAAAAGTATCGGAGAGGAAGTAGTGGTCCCACCCCAGTCGCGCCGACAGGTTCGTGGTCCGGGAGCGGACGATCGGCTGTGTCATATACAGGCTCCAGATCTGGGAGTTTCCGTTGGCCCCCAAAGCGGCGAGAGACGACCCTGATTCGTAGGGAATGAAGGCATACCCTCCTCCCAGCCGATAGGTCATGGCTGAATACGCCCCCCCCAAGCGGGTTCCCCAACCATTGAGAAGGACTTCGTATCCCAGCCGGGCATAGGTGAAACCGTTGCCCGACGACACTGCGTTGACCATCAGAAGATCTCCCCGATGGAAGGGGCTGTTCACTGCCACTCCACCGGAGAGACGAACAGCCCCCGTGTAGGGGTTGCCGTAGTCGTCGATGGAGGCGTTCCCGGTGACAATAGGCGTGGGACTCGCGGTAACCGAAAGGTCGGAAGTCCCGGCAATCGATCCGGGAGAGAGGACGGAGTTGACGTTCACCCCGGGAATATCTGAAAGGAAGAGAAGCGTCCGGTCAAGCGGATCCTGTGCGACAGCCTCCCCGGAGGAAAGAGACGACAGCGTTCGGTCGAGAACGTCATTGGTGACCCGGCTCTGGTTATGCAAGGTGACTTTCCCATATCGCGCCTCGATGACGCGGAAGTGAAGGACACCTCCCCGAACTGTCTGTGGAGGGACGATGGCGCGATCAAGGGGATAGCCATGGCGACGGTAGAAGAGGGAGATTTTTTCGGCCAGGGCGTCGACCTGGGAAAGTGTCAAGGCATGCCCCTCGCCTGCAGAGACAAGACGGTGGAGCTGCTCCGAGGAAAAAAGCCGGTTCCCGTCGATGACAATCTTTTTGACGGGGATCCGCACACGGGACCCCGAGCGCAGAGGGCCCGCTGGCGGAATGATGAGGCTGGGGCCACCAAGGGGAGGGAGGGCGTTGATATTCGGAGCATTCTGCTGAAGGATTTGCCCCCCTACGGGAGGAATCGTCACGGGAGCTGACAAGGCAGTCTCAGCCCCAAAAAGAATCGTCCCTCCCGCAATCCCTGACCACACGATTTTTCTTGCCAAAAAACGGCAGCTCTCAGGGATCACACCACGCATTCGCTCCACACACCCTCTCTTTCCGAAGTATTGCCGTTAAATGAATCTTTCTCAGCCATCAGGGGGCGGGGGAGGGTGTGCTTCCCTGGGACGTTCCGCCAGAAACCCCTCCTCCCTGGACTGAGAGAGAAGAACTTCCCGTAGACGTTCCGCCAGAAACCCCTCCCCCCTGGACCGAGAGAGAAGAACTTCCCGTAGATGTTCCGCCAGAGACCCCTCCCCCCTGGACCGAGAGAGAAGAGCTTCCCGTAGATGTTCCGCCAGAGACCCCTCCCCCCTGAATACTGACCGTCGAGCTTCCGGAGGAGACACCTCCGCCGACAACGTTAAAGGAAAGAGATCCTGTTGTGAGCGCCAGATCTGCGGTGGAAGCGCCTCCGGATCCGGAGGTGCCACCGGCGGCACCGGAAGTTCCTCCATTGACCAGACCGCTGAACTGGGAGCTCGTGGTATCGACAACCGAACTCGACCCACTGCTTCCAGTCGACGGGGAAGTGCTGCCAGACGATCCTCCTGACACAGAAGAGAAGAAACTTATCCCGGAGGACGACGACACACCGGTGGATGTTGGCGTACCTGAAGAGGAGGCCTGGGCCGAGACCTGGGAGCTCTGGGCCGCTGAAGCCGTACTCTCAGTGACCGAGGTCGTTGGTCCGTACGTTTGCTGGATTTGCTGCAGCTCCGTCGTGGTGAGGATGCTCCCTCCAGTGAAACGGGTGGGAAGAATGTAGTCTCCCGACGACAAGGCTGCGAGGAAGGCGCCGTTTCCCGCCAACTCTCCGCTCGAGAGAGTCAGAGTCCCTCCGATATCCGATCCGGCAGTGCTCTGGGACAGCGTTCCTGTGACACTGCTCCCGAGCCCTCCGCTCTGACCGGCCACAAGTCCGGAAAAGGTCGTGTCGGAGGCATTCAAGAGGAGTGAAGAGGTTCCGTTAGCCGTTTTGAATGCCGTGGTGCTGAGGCTCAGGGAGGCCGGAGTGATGCTGGCCGTCGTTTGGGCCAGAGAAGAGGTCAGCGTATAGTCCGAGGCAAGCCCGGTGCCGTTTGCAAGCGAATAACCCGAGGCGGTCACGGTGAGGCCCGACCCGACATTGGCGGTAGAAAAGCTTGCTGATGAGGGAGCGGAGAGGGTCAGGCTCTGGCCGGTTACGAGCCCGGACAGTGTCCCTGGGCTGGAGAGTGTCGCCGCCGTGGTTCCGTCATAGACCTTGCTGTCGGCCACCAGGCCGGTCACCGTAAGGGAAGCCGGATTGATATTGCCCGTCCCCGACAGGCTTGTCGTGGCGAGGGAATAGTTCCCCATACTTGTTCCGGAAGAGGGGGTGATATCGCCAAGTCCAAGTCCGGAAGCCGAAAGGGTGTAGCCCGTTCCCGCGTTGGGAGCGGCGGCCCCGCTGTAGGATCCGGTTACCGAGAATGTCCCCCCCTGTCCGGAGATAAACCCAGCAACCGTTACATTGGGAGAGACCGGCTGGAGGATTCCGTTGACGGTCAGAGACTCTGATCCGCTCGAGAGATAGGCGTTGCCCGTCCCGTCGTAGGTCTTGGTGACGGGAGAGGAGGTCAGTGTCAGGGTGAGGGAGGCGGGCGTCACCGACACGGAGGTATTCGCCGGCAGGAGAGAGTAGTTGGCGGGATTGACCCCGTTCACCCCGGCAAGCGTCAGCCCCGAGGTGAAGGCCAGGTTCTGGCTTGTCTGGACGTTACCCGAGCTGCCCAGGCTCCCTGATCCGCTGACGGTCAACGCCTGTCCGTCCACCCCTCCGGTGAGGGTGAGGTTCGATCCCGAAAATGTGGTCGTTCCATTGTAGACCTGGCTCCCCGAGGCCGACAGGGGGGCCTGGGTGATCGTCCCCGTCCCGCTCACCGTCGCGATGTTCGACCCTGACAGCTGCGTCCCCGAGACCGCATAGTTGGAGAGGCTTGTTCCGGCACCAGGGCTCAAGTCCGACGCCGAGAGTCCGGCCGTCACCCCGATGCCCGATCCGGCATTGGCCGAGGCGTAGGATCCGGTCGCCCCGCTAAAGCTCGCCCCCTGCCCGCTCACGAACCCGGCAACCGTCGTGTTCGAGGAGGTGAGCGAGGCCGTCGCGGTCCCGTTGTAGGTTTTGGTCGGATTGGAAAGAGTCACCGCAAGCGGGGCCGGCGTTACCGAGACCGAGGTTTCGCTGACGGTCGGCGTGAAGTTCGAGGATCCTGTCCCCACCAGCGCGAGAGTACCCAGAGAGGCGAGGTTCTGGTTTGCCTGCACGTTGCCGTAGTTTCCAAGAGTCCCGCTCCCCGAGAGGGTAAAGGAGTAGCTTCCTCCAGAGAGGTATCCCTGGGCGGAAAGATCGGATCCCGGAATCGCGGTGCTCCCGTTGTAGACCATCGTCCCGGAGATGAGGATGGGGGCGCTTGTGACGGTGACGCTCGTCTGTTGCGGGGAGAGGGTGTTGTAGTTGGAGAGAGAGGCGCCACCCGTCCCGGTGAGGCTGAGGCCGGTCGTATAGGCCAGCGGCTGGCTTGTCTGAACATTTCCGGAGTTCCCCAGCGTTCCGCTCCCCGAGGCAGTGAAGCTTTGGCCGTCGACGCCGGTCACGGTCAGATTCGTCCCCTGAAAGCTCGTCGTCCCGTTATAGATCTGGGTCCCGGTCGCCGAGAGGTTCGCCGGGCTGATCGTCCCCGTCCCGGTTACCGTCGCGGTGTTTGACCCGGTGAGCTCAACGGCGTTGATCTGGTAGTTGGAAAGAGTTGTTCCACTGTTTGGCGTCAGGGTGGAGGCCGTGAGCCCCGCCGTGACCCCGATGCTGCTGCTGGCATTGGGGGAGGCATAGGAGCCGGTCGCTCCCGTGAATGTGGCTCCCTGCCCGTTTACGAAGCCGGAGATCGTGGTGTTCGACGAGGTGAGGGAGGCTGTCGCGGTCCCGTCGTAGGTTTTGGTGGGATCGGAAAGAGTCACCGCGAGCGGAGCCGGCGTCACCGACACCGAGGTATTCCCGGCGGCGAAGGAATAATTGGCCGGATTGGCCCCGCCCACCCCGATAAGCGTCAGGCCCGCGATCGAGGAAAGCGGCTGCGTCGCCTGGACGTTGCCCGAATTTCGGAGCGTTCCGGACCCCGAGGCGGTGAAGGACTGTCCGTCCACCCCTCCGGTGAGGGTGAGGTTAGATCCCGAAAATGTGGTCGTTCCATTGTAGACCTGGCTCCCCGAGGCCGACAGGGTGGCCTGGGTGATCGTCCCCGTCCCGCTCACCGTCGCGATGTTCGACCCTGACAGCTGCGTCCCCGAGACCGCATAGTTGGAGAGGCTTGTTCCGGCACCA
>JAJZCZ010000059.1 GCA_021828805.1 Nitrospirota bacterium
TCTGGGAGACCTGTCGGACCAGCCCGTCGAATCGATCATGAACGACCGGTACGGCATCATGCTCAACTCCCGGCTTGTCGACCTCCTGTGGGCCCCCCGCGCTCCCGTCTCCGGGTCTTTCGTGAAAGCGCCCGCTCCGCGCTCCCGTCCGCCCGTCGCCCCCTCCAAAGAACAAAAGAAAGAAGGAAACGTCCATGGGAGATAGGGGAGGGCGTTGGTTGACCGTCATGATCTTCTGGGCGGTTTTCGCGGGAGGAGCCGTTCTCGGATCGCCGGGGCTCGTCCGGGCGGCCTGCCCGAGCGGGGGGGGCGACTGGCTGACCGGGGAAGCGGGAGGGGAGGGGTGTTCTCCTCCTGTTCCGCTTCCCGCTCGCCCTCCCCGGGGTCCCTTGGTGTCACCGTCGCCCCGCGTCTTTTCCCATTCGCTGACGTATACGATCAACCTCAAAAGAGGGGAGGGAGGAAAAAAGGCCCTCCGGCGGGCGGTGGCGGTCCATGTGGCCAAGAGGCTCTTCGGGCGCGTGATGGGCACCCGCTCCCCCGAAGAGGAGGCCCTGGCGGCCGCCATTCGGAGACTCTCCCAAAGGCCCCTGTCCCTCCATGTCGTCCGCTATAGCGAAACCCTGTTCGACGTGACGGCGCCCGCCGATGTTCTCAACCGGATCGCCCGGCTGGAAAAGAAAGCCGTCGAGTCGAAAGTCGCGGAGTACAAGATCGCCCATGTGTCGATCGAAGGCGGCTCCCCTCGCCAGAATGCCTTCGTCCGTTCCCGCCTGCCGATTGGGGCCGACGGAGTCACGAATACCCAGACGCTCGACTCCCGTCTCTACGAGATCGGCCAGCTTCCGGGATTTGACCGCGTGGACGCCCTGTTTTTCCCGACATCCGCCCCGAACAAAGAGGCGGTCGCTGAAAAAAACGGATCTCCGTTCGCTCCTGTCGAAGGGGATCGTTCCACGTTCTCCGCAAATGGGGGAACCTATTCCGACACCGAGGATCTTCTTCTCAAAATCGTTCCCCAGCCGACCTTGACCGGATCCCAGATCGAGATCGACAACGATGGGTACGCGCCGACGGGAGCCGTCGTGTTGAATGCCACCGGGGTCGTCAACGAGGCGTTCGTGCCGGGGGGGCAATTCACGGTCAATGCCTCCTCCTCGGTGGGAATGAATTCCGGAACGCTGTCGTATCAGCTTCCCGTTCCCCTCTCTTCGCTCCGGGAGACGGGCGGGGTCGATCTTTCGGCCGTGTCCTATCGGTTGGGATCCGGAATTGCGCCCTTCGGCACCGGGGAGAGTTCCTACCAGCTCACCGCTCTGGGGGTGCAGGGGGCGAACGCCTCGGCCGACGTCTGGCTCATGCAGTCCCCGATCGAAAAAAAGGATAAAAATGTTTCCGTCCGCGAGACGCTCTTCGGAAAAACCTTCTCCGATTCCCTGTCGAGAACGGTGATGAACGTCCGGACTCTGGAGGGGGCGACCCTCGGGGTGTCCGGGTCCCGGACGGCCGGATCTCTCTCGGCCTCTTTTTATCTGAATCTCACCGCCTACGATCTCTCCCCCGCCGCGGGGGATTCTCCGCTGAATCCGTATTATGTTTCGACCGCCGGTCTTCAGACCTACGGGACGGCCGGAGGAAGCCTCCAATGGACGCTCTCTCCTTCCTACAGCCTGACGCTGGCCACCTCCGACCAGCAGTCCGTGGGGGGCGGGCAGCTCGATCCGATGATGCAGGCGGTCTTGGGAGGTCCCGCCAATCTGATGGCTCTTCCGACGGCCTCCCTCTTCGGAAGCGATCTCTATTTTTTCTCCCTGACCGGCACCCGGAGGGCGGAGACGTCGTTCGGGACCTTCGCCTCGTCGGTCTTTGTCGATGCGGGGGAGGTGAGGGGGATCGGGACGGCGGCGAGCGCCGCGGGCCCCGGCGGCGAGGAATCCTTCGACACCGGCCACCGGTTTTTTGCCAAACTCGATCTGGCCGCTCCTCTCGGGGCTCTGCCCACGGAGTATCTGAGCAAAACCCTCCCCGCTTTGATGGGGGGAAATCTGTCCCAGGGGGGGATCATGCTCCAATGCTGGATGTCTCTCGGGATACGATATTGAATAGCTATTGACCGATAGCGAATAAAATGTAAAATTATTCGTGTGGTTTTTGTGGCGGGAGAATTCAAACAAAGGAGACGCGATGGACGAGTTTGAGGAGAGTCTGATGGACGAAGACATCAACCTGGTGACCCCGGAGGAATTTGGATCCTGCGATTTGGGCGAGGAGGACGGAGAATGAGCGCGGAGAAAAAAAGCGACGTGAAAGATGCCCGAAAGGTCATCGTCAACAAAATCGTCGAGGGCCTTGAGAAAGGGGAGATCCCCTGGAAAAAACCCTGGAAGGATCGGGCGTTTTCGGGAATGCCGAGAAACGCCGTCTCCGGCCGCCCTTATCATGGAATGAATGTTCTTCTTTTGTTGGCGGCCGGCCGGACCGATCCCCGATGGTGTACCTACGAGACGGCCAAGAAGTCCGGATGGCAGGTCAAGTCCGGAGAGAGAGCCACCCCGATCGTTCGCTGTTCTCAGGTGACAAAAACGAAAATGGTCAAGGAAAAAGAGGCGGATCCGGAAACGGGAGAGATCCGGGAGCGGGAGGTCGAGAAAAAAGTCTCCTATTGGATGTTCAAGCTTTGGAAGGTTTTCAATGCGGAGCAACTCGACGGAATTCCCTCTTTGACCGTCGAGGAAGAGAGACAGATCCGTCCGACCGATGACGACGTAAAAAATAAGATCTCCGAGGTTCTGTCTCGGATTCCCGGGGTTTCTCTTCACTTTGGTGGCAACGAGGCCTATTACTCGTCGAAGGGGGATTTCATCCGCCTCCCCGAAGCGTCCCAGTTTGAGGATCAGGTGGGGCTTTTGGGGGTGTTCGCTCACGAGGCGACCCATGCCACGGGGGTCGAATCGCGTCTGGATCGCGAAGAGTTCAGAAAGTATCACGGATCTCTCGACGAGCGGGCGCGCGAGGAGCTGGTGGCGGAAATCGGCTCGGCCCTTTTGTGCGGAGAATTGGGCGTTCCCGACGACATCGACCGGAACGTCGGATATATCGGCTCGTGGATCAAACAGTTGAAAGACGATCCCCGGAGTCTTTTTATCGCCGTGGCCAAGGCCGAAAAGGCCGTCGACCTTCTTCAGGGGCGTCTGGATCTCAATGAGGAGCGGCAGGCGCGGAAGGAATTCCGCGAGAAACCTTTGGCGTCGGACGAGGCTCTTCCCTCGCTCTCCTCTCTTCAAAAAGAGGAGAATCTTCTTCCCTCCCTTGACGAAAAAACGAGCGAGCCGGCCGAGAATCTCGTCTCCGAACCCTCTCTTTGACGGAAAAAGAGAACTCAATGAAGGATGCCGGGCGTCTTGCCCGGCTTTCTCCGGGGAAATGGCGGGTTTTTGAGACATATTCCCGGCCTTCGTTCGCCCCTTCCCTCTGAAATCGTTTCATCCAATATGAAGGAGTGCGTCATGGTGCGAGTCTATCTGTCGGATTTTCGGATCACCCGCGAAACGATCGACGAGGTGTTCCGCTCCCACGGGGACGTTCTTCCCGAAGAGGAAATCGAGCGTCTCGGTCATTTTCTGAATTGGAAGGATCCCGTTCTGGTGGCGGGGCCGGAGCGTTTCGGGTGGGATCTCGTGGGAGGGAATCCCCTCTTTCACGCCTATCAGGCGGCAATGGAGGACGAGCCATCGATCTGTTTCACGGTGCGCGAATCGGAGGATGGCGGGCGGACGACCAAGGGGCTCGACGGGCTGTCCTGCCGCGTGACCCCCTTTCACGGGATCGTGGGGCTCTCCCCCGCGGAGGTCGTTCGGAAAGGGGTGTTCGACGGAGCGAGGTTTCAGCGTCCGGCCTTGGGACAGTGGCTCGTGTTGAAAACCTACGAGATGGATGGATTCGAGGCCGTGGACTCGTTTTTGGAGACCCACTCTCATGGAAAACCCGTCCGGACGGAGACGGGGGTTTTTGCAACGATGACTGCGGCGGAGGAGGCGTTCAAAAAACCAGTGGCTGCCGTTGTCCTGTCCCGGATGTCCCCGGGGAGTTTCATCGTCTTGTCGGAGAACCCCGATATTCATGCCTCCCCGTTTCGACTGTATGTTCGAACACAGGAGGGGGCCGATCTTTACGATCTCTCCCCCGGGCATCAGGGGGAGGAGGGCTGGATTCATGAGTGGATATCCAAGGGATCCCTCCCGCTTGAAGACATGAACGAATATTTTTCGGACGGGACCTACCGCGTGTTGATTTCGGAGGAGAATCTTCCCCTCTCGGCCCAAAATGCGGCCAATCTTCTGGCAGGTCTGGGCGGAGCGATGGGAAGAGGCCTCCTCCCTTCTCTTGACGGCGATCATCCTGTCGTGCCGGCCTCCCCCGAACCCTCTCTTTGACGAAGGAGACGATCCTTTGGTGCGCGTTTATCATACGGATTTTCAGATGACCCCCGAGGCGATCGACCAGGCGTTTCGCTCTCAGGGGGTCATCTTGTCGGAGGGGGAGAGTGAGCGGATCGGGGCCTTCCTGGAGTGGAAGGAACCTGTTCTGCTTTCAGGATTTCCTCTGTTTCGTTGGAATCTCGAGAAAGACCCCCCCCTCTTTTGTGCGCGCATTGCCGCTCGGCGCGAGGAAAAGGCTTTTTTTTATGGCGTGATGAAATCGCCGGACGAGGAACAAACGTCGAAAGGGCTCGACGGGCTGTCCTGCCGCGTGACCCCGTTTCACGGGATCGTGGGGATCGACCCACAGTATGTCGTCAATGAGGGGACGCCGATTTCCCCCCAACATTATCGCCATGCCTTAGGCCACGAGCTTGTTTTGAGAGAGCATGAGATCGATGGATTTTCGGCGGTTCACGCATTGATGCAAATAAAATCCTCAAAGGGAATGGAAATCATGTCTCTCGGGGCCTGGCCGTCTCTGGCTCGAGCATTCGACAATTTTTCTCCCCGCCGCCCGGTCGCCGCGTCGATTCTTTCCTGTCTTAAAAACGACGATTTCCTTGTTCTCAGCGATGAGCGAAAAAAAACGATGGAGCTGTATGTTCGGAGGTCCATCGGGGCCGAGATCTATGGGATCTCCCACTCTCAAGAAGAGCCATGGGTCCAAAACGACACTCTCTTCAGGGATGATTTCGACGCATATTTTTATGGAAAAGCCGCTCGTCTGGTTCCCCCGTCCACTCTCCCGCCGAACTTGTTTCGCGCCGCCGAGGCTCTCTCGGAGAGATTCCAGTCCTCAGTTCACATCATGGAGCCCTCTTGATGAGAATCCCCAGAAGAAGGCAAAACGGTTTTTGGATTGTCGGCTTTTTTTCGGTCGTCATGATGGGGCTTCCTGTGTCGCCGGCCCTGGCGGACACGTTCTCTCTTCCGTTCGACCCCTTCATGTCGGCCGAAAGTTTCGGGTGCAAGCATCTTCTGGTTCCCGGGGCGGAGAGTCTCCCCCGCAATCCGGTGGTCGACCCCCGGGTTCTCCCGGGATGGAAGAGCCTTCCCATGAAGGGCGGAAAAAATCGGACGATCGAGAGCCTGGTCATCAAGGGCTCGATGGTCGTCCGCGTGAAGGGGGCGGATGGCCGTCCGTCGGGGGATCCCCGGATTCTGATCCCGGCCGGAGGACTGGTCTACGATGCCACGCCGCTCGAGACCCATCTTCCCGTGGGCGACAGGGGGGTGATTTTTGGGCACCGCGCGCAGCTCTTGTCGAAAAATGTTCAGGAGGAGACGTGCCGCCAGTTTTCCGTGCTGGCCGGGCGGAGTTTTTCCGTGGGCGACCAGGTCGTCACCTATCTCGCCCCCGGGCCGAAGGGCGGCCCGATGGTTCTCTGGCGAACGCTCGACGGGGTGTCGATCCGTCCCCATCCCCTGACCGAATATCCGGTCGGGCAGGTTCCGGCCCGGACACCCACCCGGATCTTTGGCGTTTACACCCATGCCGGCCAGATCGCGGAGTATGTGACCTTTTCCGCGCCGATCATCGTGAGGGAGAGGTGGAGACTCCAGGGAAAAAATCGCGACGTGTCGGCAAACTCGGAGTGGTTTCCCCACTTTCGCGCCGTTCCGATCTCCTGTCCGATCGGACACCATATCGGCCTGATGGTTTATAACGAGAAGCCGCTTCTTCTGTCCCCGGGCAAAGTCCTGAGCCTTTATGACGGCTATCTGAAAATCAAGATTTCGAAGATCTCCTCCGACGCGAGTGCCGTGAACTTTTCTCTTAACGGGAGAGCCTATACCGGTCGTCACGGCATCGACAGCCTGATCGGGGAGGGGAGGGCGATTGACGGAATCAAAAACAGCCTCGATCAGGTCGGGAAGATCTTTCATTCGCCGACTCCGTCAAAAGAGTCGTAAACCCCATTCTTTCAAAAGGGAGAGTCTTATGCAGCTCGATTCCGGAAAGAGAAAGCGTTTTGAATCGATTTTGAACCAGAAAGAGGAATTGAAGAAGGGACAATCGGACATTAAAGACGCGATCAAGACACTGGCGTCAGAGATGGGCGTGAAGACGGCCGTTGTCAACCGGATCCTGGGGCTTGTCGAAAAGGAGCGCTCGAAGGGAGGCGGGATCATCGCCGACGAGCGCGAGGTCGTGGACACCGCCGGCCAGATCGCCTCGTAAAAGGAGAAAAAAATGACGAAGAAAACTACTCTCACCGAGTTCATTGCCCTGTCTCTTGAAAAAGGCGCCGGGTTTTTTAAAGAAGAAAACTTAAACTTCTGGAAAACCCGTCCCCTGGAAAATACGTGGGGCTCCGATGGCCGTTTCATCACTGTCTCTACGGTCTTTAGTCCCCACAACCCCCTGGGGGGAAAATTTCGCTATCACATTCGCCAGGGCGATTTCGAGACGGGCGATGTGAGAAGCGTTCCCGGCTATGAAGGGTTTGACCGTCAGACCGACGCCGAATCCGCCCTGACATTGATTCGTGATCGCGAAAATGAAAGATCGTTTTCCCTTCCAACGATTGAAGAAGACGTCGGTTCCAGGCTCTCCCCTTCGGAACCTGGAATGTAGACACCAATCTCGTCAACGAAAGGATTCCCATGCTTGGCGACAAGGACATCAACAAGATCATCAACGCGGTCAAGGAATATAACGATCTTCTCCAAAAGTCCTCCGTCGTCATGGACCGGCTGGCCGAGACAAAAAAACAGTGGGATATGCTGCTTTCCGCCCGGGATGAACTTCGGGCGGAATCCGAGCGCATGAACCGCTTCATCGCCCAGTTCAAGGAGGACTACCAGAACTTTCATGCCCGGGAGTCGCAGTGGGTGAACTCGGTGGCCGACCTTCACTCGAAACTTCAATTCATGGTCGACGAACTCAATACCATCGTGAGCCACCACCGCCGGAATTCCGTCGAAGGATCCGGCGTGATCCATTGAGATCGCCGGGGGTCTGGCAGGAAAAATCCCCGCATTGAGGGGAAAAATGTCAATCAATCGCTTCAATGCCGATAGGGAGGTCCCCGTGCATCTTTCTCGCCCATCCTTTCAAACGCCCTTTCCCGATGATGAAACGATACGGAAGGCGGGACATGAGGACGGTCTTGCCGGCCTTCCTTCCGGAAGCAGTTATGAGCCGGGGCCTTTTGAGCGATCGATTCTCGCGGCCGGGGAATCCCGGATCAGTGAGATCTATGCCCAGACCGCAGAAAGATTGGCGCGTTTTGAAGGCAAAACAAACAATCTCGCCAATGCGTATTCGTCCAATCAGTATCGACTGAAAGAGGCTCTCTTCCGCTACAAAAGCAGAAAGGAGGCACTCGGACGCTCCGCGGTGATTCCCGTCTCCCCTGTGACCCACTGGATCGTCATCATTTTGCTGGCCATCGGGGAATTTCCCCTGAACGTGGTGGTTTTCCGAATGTTCGGCGAGCCGGAGCTCATGACCTATGTCATGAGCATGACGCTTTCCTTGACGCTCCCGATCATCGGGGTGTTTCTTGGCCTTCAGGTCCGAACCCTCGTTCCTCCAAAGATCGCCTCCGGCATCACCATCGTTCTCGCCCCCCTGACCGTTCTGGGGGCACTGACGGCTCTCTCCTTCATCCGCAACATGTATGTGACCCTCCATGCGGCCCACAAGCTGGGCGGAGTCGCCGACAATATGGTCTATGCCATGTTCGCCATCAACCTGCTGATCTTTGTGGGGGCGTACATTGTTTCGTTTTTCGCTCACGATCAGGATGCCGAGCTGGATGCTCTTCATGCGGCGGTTCTCCGTCTTGACAAAAATCGCTCGCGATTGAGAGAAAAACTCTCCCTTTCAATTTCCCGAACCAATGCGGTGATCCGCTCCGGGAGGGGAGCCTCCGAGAGAATTCTCTCGGAAGTGATTTCAAAAATTTCCCGTTATCGCCAGGCCAATATGGCCTCCCGTGGAGGAACGGTCTCGCCGCCGTCGTTTTCCAGGGTTCTCGAGTCCCCCACTCTCAAGAGGTGGTGGTCCGAGTTTGTTCTTCCGGAAGCGGCGGAATCCGACACGGCATTTCCTTCTCAAGGGGACTCCGATCGCGTGCAATTTGAAAGGGAAAGGAGAAGAACGGCGTGAGAGAGAAAATCAGGAAGGGCCGAGGAAAGGTGGGATCCACTTTAGGGCTCCTTGTCGCTCTTTTGATCGGGGGAGTCCATTCTCCCAAGGCTTTTGGCGGGGAACCCTCTGTCATCGGACACGACATTCTTGTCTTTGTCGACGAAACGGGGAGTACCGGGCGGCAATTCGAGATCTACCGCCGGGCCCTCCTCTCCCGGATCGTTCCCGGTCTCCGGGGTGGCGACCGCCTTCGGGTGTTGCCGATCGGCGACGACAGCTCCCTCATTTCAGATTTTTTGGCCCAAGGGTCTCTCTCCGCCGCCCCCGCCTTTGACGGGTTTTCGGACAACGAGCTGGAATATCAAGCCAAAGTGAAGACGATCCGGAAAAAAAATCAGGAGGTCCGCCAACAGCTCCTGACAACACTGAAACAGGCCTTGGCCAAACCCGGTCAAGCCCCCGAGACCGACATCTTTGGGGCCACCCGGATGGCGTCCCAGCTTCTTTCTGCCGACAAGCGCCGTCCTGTGGTCGTTTTTCTCTCGGATATGCAGGAGGATCGCGGGCGCTTTCGCTACAAGAATATGACCTTCGGAAAAAAAGACCTCGCTCGCGTGGGGGCGATCTATGGATTCCCCGATCTCAAAAACGTGTGTGTCTATGTGGTGGGAACCCGTTCCTCCTCTATTGAAAGAACCCGCAAGATGCTGACGTTCTGGGAGGACTATTTCAAAAAAAGCGGAGCGGCCGCCACGCCGGACCACATGGTCTCGATGCTGGTGAACTGGCCCCCCCCAGAATCGTGCGGCTCCCCGCGAGTCCGCGAAAAAACCGTCTTGAGCTGGTTCGACCGCCTCCGCCGGGAATTTTGACCTGTCCGGACGAAACCTTCTCGCCCCTTTCGAAACGTTATCAATCCCAGACATCTTTCATAAAAGACATCGGAGGTTTAAGATGAGATTGACGTTTCAGGACCGTTTGGTTATACACTGAATCAAGCGAATGAACGAGGTCGAAGAACACCGGTTTGTTTCCGGGAGAGAGGTCGCGATGGATCCGATTCTTGCATGGAGTTCAGAGATTACGAACGAAGAGATCTATAGGATTGCCCGGGAGCCGTCCCATTCCGGATACCGCTGGGCGATGGATCAGATCTTGAATTACGACCACCTCGAAAATATTGAAAGGATGTTTTCGCCCCAGGAAATTCTCAATGTCTTGCCATAC
>JAJZCZ010000003.1 GCA_021828805.1 Nitrospirota bacterium
TTTTTCCTGCGCTTCGCCAAGACATCCTTAGCGGGATGATTTTACCTCTCCCAACAGGAAGCGTTTTGATGCTCGACGATTTCATCCTGCTACTTTTACAACATCCCCATTGCGATCCATATCAATCAAGAATAATCAGAATGATAAATAGAAATGAACTAGTCTTTTAAAACATCCATAATTTATATAAGAAACCGTAACATGAAATTCTATCATTGCTGTCTCCGAACGCCTCTCCTTATTCCAGGAAGATTTTTAACGACTTTCAGCATGGCGCCTCGGATTTGTGCTGACGACATCGCGCCTCACAGACATCTGTAAAAAAAGAGTGAGGAGATACGGTCATCACAAGACGATGAGACGTCTTCTTCTAAATTTTATAAGGATTGTATAGGGACTGGCTTGAAAAAATGGTAGGCACGGGCGGTTTCGAACCGCCGACCTCTACCGTGTCAAGGTAGCGCTCCACCCCTGAGCTACGTGCCTATCTGGAAGGAAGTGAGATTGCGGAGCCCGAATCAGAAGCTCCGCAACAGAACGGAAAGCAACTTACTTGACGGCCGCCTTGAAGGCTTTTCCGGCAGTAAACTTGGGAACGCGCATTGCGGGAATCTTGATCGCCTGGCCGGTGCGGGGATTGCGTCCGGTACGGGCTTTCCTCTTCGCCGTGGAAAAGGTTCCGAAGCCTGGAAGCGTCACACGCTCGCCATCCTTTTTGAGGCTCTTCTTGATGGCCTCGACGGCGGCGTTGAGTGCATCGTTCGCCTGGGTCTTGTTGATCTTGGCTGCCTGGGAGATCTTGTCCACGAGTTCCGATTTTTTCATCGCCTGCTACCCCCCTTTCACGTTTGTATGAGAAAAAACAACGTCCACCGGGGAAATTACACTGAAAAGAATCATCTGTCAAGATTCCTGCAAGACAATTTAAAAAAATATTTCGATCTTTTCATGCTCTCTTCCAAAAAGAATGATTAAAAACCATTCATTAAAAACAAGATAGGACGCTAATCCCCTGCAGAGGACTCTCCCTGTTCGAGCATCTTCATCTTGTTCCGGAAGGTCGTCCGGCTGATTCCAAGGATCTTCGATGCCCGGTGCTGGTTCCCCTGCGCAACATCAAGAGCACCCGGGAGGAGAAGACGATCAAGAAGGGAGATAAAAAAGGCATAGGCCGACCCTGTATCGCGCAGGGAACTGACGGCCGAGAGGTACTGACGGCATTTTGCGTGAAGCAGATGCTCGATGCCCATGGCCACGGAAAAGGGCTCCCGGAGAAAGAGAAAGGACTCAAGAGCGGTGACAAGCTCATCGCCAGAACCCGATAGAATGAGACGAAGAGAGGTGTCCGGAAGCTCAACCGGTCCAACCGAGCCACGGTCAAAAAGAATAAAACGGGCTCCGGAAGGAACATCGCGCCACCCCGTCCAGCATTCCCGGACCTCAATCTCGAGAGGCCAGTGAAGAACGGCCCGACGGATCCGTTCAACAAGGATGGCATCCCGGGTGAAGAGGATTCCCTCTTTGATACAGGGGGGAGTTTCACACTCCTGGGTTATCCCGTTCATGAAGTTTCTTCTTCCGAAACTCCGTCAAAGAGAAAGGCCTGCCCGTCCCAGTCAACCTGGACCTTCTCCCCTTTGGCGACGGTCCTGTCGAGAATCCTGCGAGCCAGAGGGTTCAGAATCGACTGCTGGATAGCCCGTTTGAGCGGACGGGCTCCGTAGATCGGGTCAAAGCCCACCTGAGCAAGCTCATCCTTGGCACGGTCGGTCAGCTCCAGAGAGAGATTCTGCTCTTTGAGGCGACGGTTCACGGACTCCATCTGGATTTCCACGATCTGCAGAATTTCGCTCATGGAAAGGGGATGGAAGAGGATGATCTCATCAATCCGGTTGAGGAACTCCGGACGCAGGGTCCGGCCCAGGAGGTCCATCACCCGTTGCCGCACCTCAGACTCCGGTGATCCCGCGGAGTCACGGATAATTTCCGAGGCAATATTTGACGTCATGATGATGACAGTATTCTTAAAGTCGACAATGCGTCCCTGACCATCGGTGAGGCGCCCATCGTCAAGCACCTGGAGAAGCACATTGAAAACATCGGGATGGGCCTTCTCCATCTCATCGAGCAGGATGACCGCATAGGGACGGCGCCGTATGGCCTCAGTGAGCTGTCCCCCCTCCTCGTATCCCACATACCCGGGAGGAGCCCCGATCAGTCGGGCAACCGAGTGCTTTTCCATATACTCCGACATGTCGATGCGGATCATCGCCTGATCGTCATCGAAGAGAAACTCTGCCAGGCTTTTGGCCAGTTCGGTCTTGCCCACACCCGTGGGTCCCAGAAAAAAGAAAGACCCCAACGGCCGGTTGGGATCCTGAATACCTGCCCGGGCCCGACGGATCGCATTGGAGACAGCGGCCACGGCCTCCCTCTGCCCCACCACTCTTTTCGAGAGGCGTTCCTCCATCTTGAGGAGCTTCTGGACCTCTCCTTCCATCATCCGGCTCACCGGGATCCCCGTCCATCGGGAGACGACGGAGGCAACATCCTCCTCAGAGACCTCTTCCTTAAGCAGGCGGCCTCCGGACTGGCTCGCTTTTTCCATCGCCTCCTGGGCTGCTTCGAGGGACTTCTGGAGCCCCGGAACAGTTCCGTAGGTAATTTGAGAGGCCTTTTCGTACTGCCCGTCCCGAAGCGCCGTTTCGGCCTCTTTTTTGGACTCCTCGATCTTTGCCTTGAGGGTCTGGACCTCTTGTATGCGGCCCTTCTCCTCATCCCACTGGGCCTTCAGTGCCGAAAATCGGCTCTTCAGGGCCTCGAGTTCGTTTTCAACGCCGGCTTTTTTCTCCCGACTTTCAACGTCCTCTTCCCGGGACAGGGCCATCTTTTCTATTTCAAGCTGACGGATCCTCCGGTCCACCTCGTCGAGCTCCTGGGGCATACTGTCGATGGCGACGCGAAGACGGGCCGCTGATTCGTCGATGAGGTCGATCGCCTTGTCAGGAAGGAAGCGTCCCGAGATGTAGCGATGAGAAAGCACAGCAGCAGCTACGATTGCAGAATCCTTGATGCGGACCCCGTGGTGAATCTCGTATTTGTCCTTGAGCCCGCGCAGGATGGCAATGGTGTCCTCAACAGACGGCTCTCCCACAAAGACCGGCTGGAAGCGCCGTTCGAGGGCCGCGTCCTTTTCAATGTACTGGCGGTACTCGTCGAGGGTCGTGGCGCCAATCGCCCGGAGCTCTCCCCGGGCCAGCGCCGGCTTCAGAAGGTTGGAGGCATCCATCGCCCCCTCCGTGGCTCCGGCCCGAACAATCGTGTGAAGCTCATCGATGAAGAGAATGATCATTCCTGCCGCAGCGGTGATTTCCTTTAAGACAGCCTTCAGCCTTTCCTCGAAATCCCCCCGGTATTTGGCTCCAGCAAGAAGGGCTCCGAGATCGAGGGAAAAGATCGTCTTGTCCTTGAGGCCTTCAGGAACGTCCCCCGCCACAATCCGCTGGGCGAGTCCTTCGACGATGGCCGTCTTTCCCACCCCGGGATCGCCGATCAGAACCGGATTGTTTTTCGTTCTCCGGGAAAGGACCTGAACAACCCGCCGGATCTCCTCATCCCGACCGATAACCGGGTCAAGTTTCCCCTGACGGGCAAGGGCGGTCATATCCTTCCCAAATTTTTCCAGGGCCTGGTATCGCTCCTCGGGATTCTGGTCGGTAACCCGCTGGTTTCCCCGGACCTCCGCCAGAGCAGTCAGAACCTTTTCCTTGCTAATCTTGAAGGACTTGAAGACTTTGCTCTCCACGCCCGAAGACTGGACCATGGCCAAAAAGAGATGTTCTGTGCTGACAAAGTCATCCTTGAAGGGTTTGGTCTCCTCCAGAGCCTTGTCGAGAAGGGTGTTGAGGGAGCGGGAAAGATAGGGACCGCCCGATCCTCCTTCAACACGGGGAAGGAGGCTGAGCTGCTCGTCGACCTTGGACTGAAGTGCTGCCGGATCGATGCCCATCTTCTGGAGAATGGGCGGAATGATCCCCCCTTCCTGGGAAAGAAGCGCCCGGAGGAGATGGACCGATTCGACTTCTGTATTTCCTGCTCTCCGCGCCATATCGACAGCCTGCTGGAGAGCCTCCTGGGATTTCTGGGTCAGCTTGTTCACATCCATGGTTCGTCCTTTCTCGTGTTCGCCGCTCGACTCTTTCCGCTATTCCGGAACATCCATCCATGGGTCACAGAAAGCGGTCCGTGCACGGGTCCAAATCAGCTGGTGACGGAGCCGGAGGATGACTTCCACCCCGGCCATATTCACTCCCAGATCCCGACGAAGGGACATGATGAGCCTCACCCTCTCTACCATCTCAGGACGCAGCGAGGGCAGGGGGGTGGCTTCGAGCTCAAGCAGTCCTTCCCGAACCAGGGCCCGGATCGTCCTTCTGGGAATCCGGTAGACTTCCACAACACGATCGAGAGGAATCACTCCCCCCTCTCTCCCATCACTTGTCCCTTCCGTCCTTTTCATCCTTTTCCCTTTCGACTGGTCACCTCCAACGACATCATGAAGAATGCCCTTTCCAGCGAAAATCAGGGGGATAATGGGCATCAATCTCGCGGATACAGGATTCGAGCGACGGAGGAACGACCGGGGGAAGAACCGGAAGAATCTTCACATAGAGATGGCCTGTCTCATGGGAAACAGGAGACCGAACTCCCTTACCCTTGAGCCTGAACGTCTGTCCGGCCTTTGTCCCTGGCGGAATTTTCAACCGGGAGACTCCGTCGAGTGTTGGCACCTCGACCAAAGCTCCAAAAAGGATCTCGGAGATCTTCACCGGGCAATCCAGAAGAAGATCACTTCCCTGACGCCGAAAAAGAGGATCGGGGTGAATCTCATCGATCACAACACGAACCATGCGGGATTTTTTCCCGGCTCCCGCTGAAACGGTAAAGGTCATTCCCTCATCCACCCCGGCGGGAATCTGGACAGAGATCTTTTCAGGGGCAGCTCCCTGTCCGGCGGGGAGAAGCAGTGATCGCGTCGTTCCAAGGACCGCCTCCCGGAATGACAGGGTCAGGTGAGCCTCGGAAAGGACGCCCCCTCCGTTTCCCATCCCCCCAAAAAGGTCCCAAAAGTCTCCAAACCGCTCCTCTTCGAAGGGACCCTCTCCCCCCCGGGAGGCTCCGGGATGGCGGGCGGCTCCCGGGGGATTGGATCCGAAGGAGTCATACTCCTCCCGCTTGGCGGGGTCGGAAAGAACCTCATAGGCCTCGTTGATTTCCTTGAACCGCTGCTCGGCCTCCCGATTGCCCGGATTGACGTCAGGATGGAACTGGCGGGCAAGTTTCCTGTACGCCTTCTTGATCTCATCGGCCGAGGCCTTTTTCGACACTCCGAGCTTTTCGTAAAAATCCCTGGCCATCAGTCTGTCTTCTCCTTAAGATCCCGAACCTGGAGCGGCACTGGACGCGTTGGGTTCCGTGGTCCCATCCCCGAGAAAATAGTTCGACCCTACCCGCGGAGCGGTCTCAAGATCTTCAAAAAGAAGGCGGGCAAGAGTCAGAGCGTTTTGAAGGAGCGCATCCTGCGGGAAAACCTTCCCGACGTTTCCTTTGGCGAGAGCCGCTACAACCTGGGCCTTCCCGGAGGCAACGAGAGAGGCAGTTCTCACAATTCCGGCCTTTTCCCACAGGAGCGTCTTCAAGTCTTCCAGCGTGAGCTTCCCGTTTAAGTCTTCTGAGGGTATCCAGCCTTCGGCAGGGCGGTCTTCACTTCCCTTGACCGGAGGTGTCCGCGCCAGCCCCTCCCTCTCAAGGGCAATGGAGCGGGCCACCCGGTGGCCCATGACAAGGGCCTCGAGAAGGGAGTTTGAGGCGAGACGATTGGCGCCATGAACCCGTGTGGAGGCCACCTCGCCCACCGCATAGAGTCCTGGCAAATCAGCCTTCCCGTCCATGTCCGTCCGGACCCCGCCCATCTGGAAGTGAGCGGCCGGACGAATGGGCGCAGGATCTCGCGAAAGATCGATTCCCGCATCGAGACAGTGGAAAAAAACCTGCGGGAAGCGTGTCCGCAGATACTCTCCGGAGAGGTGGGTAACGCTGAGAAAAATCTTTGCGTCAGGGCGCTCGCGTGTTTCGAGCCAGAGCGCCCGTGACACCACATCGCGAGGAGCCAGTTCCCCATCCGGATGGTACCGGTAAAGAATGCGTCTCCCCGTCTGGTCGATGACATGCCCCCCCTCTCCCCGCAGGGCCTCCGTAAGGAGAAAGGGAGCCTGTCCGGGAATATCGAGAACGGTGGGGTGAAACTGGGTAAACGCCAGCCGCTCAAGGTGGGCACCGGCCTCCGAGGCAACGGCAGTGGCGTCTCCCACCTGAGAAGGAGGATTCGTCGTTCGGGCGAAAAGGGCGCTGAAGCCTCCTGTTGCAAGGATCGTGGCGCCGGCATGCACACTGACCCAATCCTCTCCGTCCTCCCCCATAAACAGCCCGCCGACAACACGGGAATCCTCATCCTTGAGAAGACGGTGCAGACGAAAGGGGGTCAGAAATGTGAAGCGTTCATGACCATGAACATTCTGCGCCAGAGTCTTGACGATCAGGGAACCCGTCTTGTCCCCTCCGGCATGAATAATACGGGGCCGGGAATGCGCGGCCTCCCGGGTCAGAAGAAAGTCTCCCGCACTGTCCCGGTCGAAGGGAACGCCAAGGGCAACCAGCGTCGCGAAGGCCTCCTCTGCCCCCTCGACGAGGAGCCTCACATTGTCGGCATCACAAAATCCGGCACCGGCGCGGAGGGTGTCTGCAACATGAGATTCCACCGCCTCATGGTTGAAGCCCCAGGGCAAGGCCAGCCCCCCTTGGGCATAGTAGGAGCTCCCTGAGGCGATCGATCCGCGAGAGGCCAGCGTCACACTTCCCAGAGGAAGCAGATTGATGGCGGTCTGGTACCCGGCAATTCCCCCGCCGATAATCAAAAAGTCAGTGGCGATCCGGCGGGGTTGGCTCGACGGACTCATCCCGGAGGCTTTGCCGCAATCGATGTCCGGAGAAATGTGTCTCCCGTGAGAGAGAGCAGTTTCGGCTTCCCGGGCGACTTTCGGATGGCAACGACCAGACGGGCTTCTCCTGTCTGAAAGTAACGGGTTCCCGGTTTGAGAGGACCTTTGGAAATCGCGGCCATGGTCCAGTGGCCATGAAAAACAATCGAATGGCCCGTCTCGTCAACCGTGCCCGAATCCATCACGATCCTGAGATCGATCTTGTCCAGTACCGCAAAAATTCCGACCAGGCCGGCATGGGTCTTCGGGTCATCGGAAAGAGGAGAACCGAGAAAGCTCTCGACTGCTTCCGGCGATCCCTGTGCAAAGGCCTTTCCCAGATCCTTCCCGATTTTCCATGCCGACATGAAGGATTGCTGCTCAGGGGTCAGTGGTTTCACTTCTCCACACCCCCCCAAAAAGACGAGCATCGCTCCCGCCAGGGTCAAGCCCGCAACAGCCAGAAACGGCCGGAAACTCTTAAAAATCCGGAGGAAAAAACGCCCTTCCGACGGTTCTGGCAGCTCGTCCATCCCGTCCTTACAATTCGTCATTCGTCCTCCCGTTTCTGCCGAGGACCGGTCACCTGTCTGGCGCCTGGTCGGTCTCGCATCCGGATGAAATTATAGACCGGTCCCGAAGGAGAGGTCAAAGACTCTTTCAATTCAGGAAAATCCACGCCGTGGCCCCGTTTCTGCCTTTACGTTTCGCTGAAGACCTGATATAATCAACACAAACATTCCTTCGTCCGGAGGAGCAATCCTCCCCCATGCCGGCCCCTTTTCGGCCCCGTTCCGGGATCACACATTTGACCTCTCAGACCTCATCGCCCATTCGAGTCCGATTCGCCCCGAGCCCAACGGGAAATCTCCATCTGGGAGGCGCCAGAACAGCTCTTTTTAACTTTCTTTTCACCCGCCATCACGGAGGGGTCTTCCTTCTGCGGATCGAGGATACGGACCGCGAACGCTCGACAGACGAAGCCATTGCCGCCATTCTCGACGGCATGCGCTGGCTGGACCTCACCTGGGACGAGGGTCCGATTTACCAGACAAGTCGTCTCGAACGATATCGGCAAATTGCAATGGATCTTCTTGCCCGGGGCCATGCCTATCGCTGCTCCTGTACCCCTGACGAGCTGGAGGAACGGCGCAAGGAGGCTCAGGCCAAAGGCCTCCCTCCCCGTTACGATGGCCGGTGCCGCGACCGCCAGGTCTCCCCTGACATGCCCCATGTCATCCGTTTCCGTAACCCTCCCGACCAGACCATTGCCTTTTCCGACCTGATCCGCGGCCCTCTCTCCTTCGACGGCAACCTTCTCGACGATCTGGTGATCCTTCGTACCGACGGAATGCCCACCTATAACTTCGCCGTGGTCGTCGACGACGCCGACATGAAGATCACCCATGTCATCCGGGGGGATGACCATATCAATAATACGCCCCGACAGATCGCCATCTTCCGGGCCCTTGGAGCCGATATTCCTTCCTTTGCCCATCTTCCCATGATTTTCGGATCAGACCGGACAAAGCTCTCAAAACGTCATGGGGCCACGTCAGTCATGGCGTACCGGGACATGGGCTACCTCCCTCATGCCCTGGCCAACTACCTCGTTCGTCTAGGCTGGTCTCACAAGGATCAGGAAATCTTTTCCCGGGAAGAACTGATCGAATTCTTCGACCTCGACCATGTGGGGTCCTCTCCCAGCGTCTTCAATCCGGAAAAACTTCTCTGGCTCAATGCCCACTACATCAAAAATGCCTCCGATCCGGCTCTGGCACCTCTTGCCTGTGAGCTTCTCCCTCCCCTCCAGGACCCCCTTCCCCAGTCTTCGGATCCGGAATATCGCGCCCATGCTATGGGACTTCTTAAAGGTCGGGCCCGGACTCTGGTAGAGCTCGCAGAAAGTGCCCTCCCCTTCCTCGACCGCGCTTTGACAATCGACCCGGCCGCCCGGGAAAAGGCTCTTGGCAAGGACAGCCTCTCTATCCTGGAACCTCTTCTGACGGCCCTGGGCTCCCTTCAGGAATGGAATGCAGAGACACTGAAAAATGTCTTTACCCAGATCGGCGAGGCCCAGAACCGGAAGCTTGGCGACCTGGCCCAGCCCATCAGGGCGGCTTTGACCGGAAAAACCGTCAGCCCCGGAATTTTCGACGTTCTGATCCTTCTGGGGCGGGATGTTTCCCTTGCGCGGATTTCTGCGGCTCTCTCCGATGTCCGCAAAAACATCCAGATACCGTCCCCGGAGACTCCCCCCCCCAGAAAGGATCATCCGTGACCGACCTTCCCTCAGATCCGTCCAAGACCTCTCCACCGACCCATCCCGTGCACTCCCGTCAAGACATTCATCTGGAGTTTGTCCAGAAACTTCGTAGGGTTCTTCTCAGGATGGACGATTTCATTCATCTGATCGTTTCGATTTTCCTCATGTCCGGAGCGGTTATTGTCCTTGTCCATTCGGCCCTCAACCTGACGACTCTGACAACAGATTCCGTCCTTCAGCTCATCAATGACATGCTTTTTGTTGTCATCATCCTGGAACTTCTCTGGATCATGTTGAGCTACCTGGGTCGACGGCGCTTTCCCATCGCCTCCTTTATCCTGATCGGTATCATCTCCACCATCCGCCGGATCCTTCTGGTGGAAGCCCAGTCCTCGTACAAGGAGAGCGAGCGATTCGGGATGTTCTCCTATCACTCCCTTCAACTGATTCTTTATGTGGTTATCGTCCTTTTGCTGGTCTATGCTTACAGCATTCTTGTTAAAATCTCTTTTGCAAACGAAGCGGAGAATCGACAGCATGATTGATTTCCGGCGGCAGGCCCGCCTTTTCAGAGGAACGATCCTTCTGACCGTTCTGACATTCTTTGTTGCCTCTTGTACCTCTTTCTACCACTTCAGGCCTCTTTCCCATCCCGACCCCCAGGCCCTGCCAGTCACACGTACCCTGTCTGACACAGGAATTACCCTCGGGATCCGTTCCTACCACCTGGCTCAGGATACCCATAACCTGTTCGGTTCCCATGGACTCTGGCGCGAACATGTTCTCCCGATTCTTCTGGTTATCTCCTCATCTCACCCCGGCGAGACCGTTCACCTCGATCAAAACTCCCTGCTGTTGAACTATATCGGCAAGTCCTACCGCAACATCTCCCCTTCTGAAGCCTTTGATATCGCCTGGCAGGCCAACGTTCCCTATCAGAATATCAAGAAGACCATGTATTATACCGGCCTCATTCTCTTTACAATCGTCACCCTGGGTATTGGTTCAATGATCTGGGTTCTTCCCACTCCCTTTTCCCAGCCCTCTCCAGGGTCTTCCCCCTTCGGACGCGATCTTGCCTACAAGGCTTTTCCCGCCAAGGCAACGATTCTTCCTGACGGCAAAGTGGGAGGATTGATCTATTTCAATCTTCCCTTCAACGAAGCTCTCGCGAACAGAGCCTCTCTTTCCCTTCAGCTCACCGTCACACCGGATGATCCAAAAAATCCGCGCAAGACGTATCTCATCACTCTTCCCCTCTCTTCAAAGGGAAAGTCCGATGTTAATCCCGTCGTTGAGATGCTGCAAGGATTTTTCTAAGGAAATTAGTGTTACATTTTTTCTGGAGAATGGTGATGGAAGAGGGGAAGGCGGAGGGTGGATAACCGCGAGAACTAGAAGAGGTCTTCGTCGTCGATTTCAATCCCGGCATGCGGATTGGGAAGATCGTAGAGGTGGCTCAAGTAATGCCAGCCCCAGTCCAGGTAGATCGTGGCGCTGTCCCGCAAGGCCTGGGAGGCAACGAATCGGCTTTTCCTGTCTTCAGGAGAAAGCGGAGCGTCTGCATTGCTGTTTGCTGCATCAAGAAGGGCATGAAACTCCTTGATGGCGGCCTCCACGCGCAAGAATGCATCGGAAAGGACCAGATCGGAGGCGGAAAAATCTTTGGGGAAGTCGTTGCCGAATGTCATTTCTGGGTTCTCTGGGGTAGGAGGAGAAGAGAGAAGGGGACGGAAGGAGAATCCTCCCGCCCCACTTTTATAGGCCTTTCATCTCGAAACAGGCACTCTCTTAGAGTCTAACGGGCCACCATCGTGATCGCGTTGTGCTTGGCTGCATCGCAAACAACCACACAAAGCTCGCATCCCTTGCAGCGGGACTCCACGATAATCGCTTTCATATTCTGGGAGTCGAGCTGAATGCAGTTGGCCTCCGGGCAATACATAATACACAGCCGGCATCCCTTCTGGGCGACGCAAGCTTCGGCATTTACCTCTGCCACATTATACATCGATACCCTTCCTGATTCTTCTGGTTAGCTGACGTTGACCGCAAAGGAGGGATTCTCTTTAGCAAAAACTTCTGCCTCATCGAACGTCCTGCGGATTGTCTCAAGGTTTTTCTGAAGAAGCATTTCTTTCTTTGCAAACTTCTTCTTGATAGCCTCGTCGAGGGTGGCCGTTCCGCCCGATGCGACGTATTTCTTTCCGAAACGGTCCTGAAGAGCCTTATCGAGACCGTCCATCGTCACCGCGTGGGTGAGGCCTGCCAGAGCTCCAAGCATGCCCATGTTCGTCGCCAGTTCCGTTCCGGCCAGTTCCAGGGCAATCTTTGTCGCCGGAACATAATAGACCGTAATTTTTTTCTTGGCGAGGTCCTGTTTCTCGTCCTCGGTCAGGATATCGATATCATCGTTGATGATAATGAGTCCCCCGTCTTTGATTCCCGAGTAAAAGGGCATCGTGTAGCTTTTTCCCATCGTAATGACCTGAGGATGATAGACCATCACGACATGGGGAAAGACCAGCTCTCCCCGATCGTAAATTTTCTCCTCACCGATTCTGACATAGGACTCGGCCGGAGCCATCCGCTTCTCTGCCCCGAAAAAGGGGTTCGAGATGGCAAACTTGCCTTCGTGAGCCGCGGCCATCGCCATCAGATGGGCAGAGGTCACGACCCCTTGTCCACCCAAGCCCGACATGCGGATATTAATGCGATTTTTCATTGATTCCCCCGAGGGTTAGGTTGTGGCAGCGATCTTTTCAGCCTTCTTTTTCTCGGCCAGGCCATCGAGGAAGGACTGGGCTTCCGGAGAAATAAACTCCCGGAACTTGAAGCGTTCACCCGGAGCCTCAGAGGTTCTCATTTCCTGAAGTCCTTCCATGCTCTGCTTTCCGATTTCAAGGATGCAGGGAGTGTAGATCTGAACGTAAGTAGGTCCGATTTCCCGGGCAATGAGAACGGCCTGCTTGATGACCTTCTCCACGAGACTCGGCTTGCTGGCGGTCATGATCGCCACGTAATCGCATCCGGACTCCCTCGCAATCTCAGGAAGGCGGACCTTCTCGAAACGCTTTCCGACGGGGGCCATTTTCGCAAGGAATCCCTTCTGCATGAGACCGGATTCCTGTCCACCCGTATTGGCATAGAGTTCGTTGTCGAAGCAGATTGTGGTGAAGCGCTCCTTCCGGAACCAGGACTGGAGGGTCATATCAAGACCGATATCAACGGTCGCTCCGTCTCCGGCGAGAACGATCACATCCTTCACCCTGTCGGGGAAGCGAACAGCCAGAGCACGCTTGAGTCCCGTGGCAATCGCATTCTGATTGCCGAAAAGGGAGTGAATATTATGAACCGCGATCATCGGGAAAACGAGGCTCGTACATCCCGTCGAACCGACCATGACGGTGTCTTCAGGATTTGGAATGGACGCCATGATGTGACGGAAGGCAATCGATTCCGGGCATCCCGCACAGAGAGAATGCTCGGCAATAAGTTCAGTCGCCGTTCCGAAATCCTTCCAGCCACGGTTGGGGTTCTCAAACGTTCCACTATCCACAAGATCAAGGTAATCCTGGGGCATGATATCGATAAATTCCTTGTTGATCTGAATGCGATTAGCCATGGACGAGCTCCTTATTCCGGCGATGAGCCATATGTTTTTCGATTTCCTCGACAATAATCTCAGGAGGCATGGTCATCCCCCCGGCCACGTGAGGACCTGCCACCACACGATGGTTGCGGTCAATCGTGGACTTGATTTCCCTGGCGAGCCATCCCGCCACATTGAACTCGGGAACAAAGATATGTTTCGCATGCTCTGTTGCCTTGCGAATTTCTTCGGTGGGGAAAGGACGAAGGGTCTTGATCTTGATCAGGCCCACCTTCTCACCCCTAGCCCGGAAGAGGCGAATAGCCTCACGGGCCTGGGATACCGCTGTTCCCGAAGAGATCAGCATGATCTCTGCATCGGGATTTTCCACATCGATCAGACCGTCGAGAAGAGGTACGGTGTGCTTCCGTGAGCGCTCGATAGCCGCGCGAATTTCGAGCTGCCAGCTGGCATGGGTCATATAGCTGATGTAGTTTGACTTCATCACAAAGGGATCACGCATCATCCGGACGGGAGGAACTTCCATGTCCATGCAGACGACCGGGCTCCGATAGGGATCGTAATGCGGAAGAGTTCTGTCTTCAGGCGTCATCATGACCATATCTTTTGTATGGGTGACGAAGAATCCATCACAGATCACGCCGATCGGAAGATGAACTTCCGGCTGCTCGGCAACGTAGTAGCCCTTGAGCATGTAATCAAAGAGATCCTGAGCAGATTCCGCATGCCAAAGGAGCATGCCCGTCTCAAGCATGAAGGCAATTTCCAGGGTATCCGGCTGAATGGTCAGGGGGGAGTTGATTCCGCGCACCGTGAAGACAACCTGAATGGGAAGACGGCTTCCTGCCCACATGGGAAAGTTTTCAAAGGCACGAAGAGTTCCGGGACCAGCGGTCGTGGTAAAAACCCGGGCGCCGCCAAAGGCCGCACCTGCGCACTGGCCCATCACTGCAAACTCGGACTCACCACGCATGTAGTCGCCGACATAACCTTCAGCATAGAGCTCACCAACAAGAGACGAGGCTTCTGACTGAGGCGTGATGGGATAAGCCACGGAAAAGTCTACGCTGGCTCGTCTGATAGCCTCACGGATGACTTCGGATCCCGTCAGAAAGCTTGAGGTCCTGGGAGAAAGAAAGAAAAGTTCATTGGGGTCCGTAACAAGCTGGCCTTTTTTGTTGCGCTGGCCAATCTGGGGAACCCGGGAATCTGTCTGCGTCGCCATGGCTCTACTCCTCGATTAATTGCGGTCACACCGTGAAGGCCGGAAGATCTTGCCTCAAATCCGGGCCATATGTCGGTAAATCGTCGACAACTTCAAACCTTTACCGAAATACCTCTTTCTGATCCGGGCCAAGCCTGGACAGGTCAATCTGAATCAGCCCGTCAAAAACGGGGTTGTGAAGAATTGACAGGAGAGGACTCCACGGAACGACAACATCCCTGTCAACGACAGCATCCCGGGCTTGTCCTCTCCACAATTGGAACCCGGGGCGGGGGGTCTCTCACTGCAAAAAACCCGGCCATTCAAGGCCAACTTAAAGAAAAGCAGGGAAATTTCCCCGGTCTTTCCGGCAAGGCCACGAAGGGTCATGCCGTTAAGGGTTTGTTCAAAAGATGAGGTCCGTAAATTTTAGATTCCATTGGCGGCTCAAGTCAAGGACGGGACTCCCCGAAATTTCCAAGGAAAGGAGGATCAGGGGGACCCCTCTTTACTCCCGAGACTACAGCTGCGCCAACCCCTGCACGTAGCGGGACTCATCAAAGGCATCACTTTTTCTGACCGACTCAAAGTAAAGCTGGCCATAGCATCCCATCATCAGATGCAATGCCTCATGAGATTCTTCCCCCCGCTCCACCAGATGCAGATAAGCCTTCTTGGCCTGAGACGGGACACCCTGGCGAATCTGTCTTGCCACAACAAGGTGAAGGGCAATGTGAACCAGCGGATTAACCTTGACCTCGCCGACCTCAAGAGGCCGGGAAGGGTCAACCGATGGGTCATTCCAGAGTGCATCAAACTCGGGATGCATCGCAAGAATTTCGACCAGATCGCGATCCTCTCCGGAACGATCGCCTTCTCGTGCAACAAAACGCACATGTTCAAGAATATTTTCATCAAAAATCATTGACGGTCTCTCCTGAGATAAGGGGCGGGATCACGGGGTCTCCGTCACATGAATACGCCGTCCCCGGGACCCCATTCCATAGACGTTGACCACCTTCTTCCCCTGGCGAAGATGATAGGTTTCCCAGGCGGGTGACTGGCCGTTGAGGGCTGCGGTAGGATCCGCTCCTGCCGCCTTGAAATAGTCGGGATAGGTCAGTCCGGCATCCCACACGTCCTCCAACAGACATGTCGTCACAAACCCGGACCCCGTCAGGACAATTCCTTTAAGAATTTCCTGGATTTTCTCCGGGTCATTGATCTCGACCGGCTCCATCAGTGTCATTCCTCCCTGTTACGATTTTCGGGCATGATCCCGTAGTACTTCTTGAGAAAGCCGTAAGACTCGAGAATATCACGCATCCGGCCTTCTCCGCTCCTGTCTCCTGCCCGCATGTCGGGATGGTTCTCCTTGAGAAGCGAGCGAACCTTCCGGCGAATTTCCTCAAAGGAGGCCGTTTCGGGAACTCCAAGCGTCCGGCAATGCTTTTTGAGACGGTCCCGCTCGCTTGTCGCCGACGCCTTCTCCCCTCCGGCTCCCATACGAAAAAACTTCTCCCAGGGAAGCGCCGCCCGCTTTCTTCGTGGCCGATTCCTCAGGACGCTGTCGAGTTCCTCAAAACGGTCCTCAAGAAATTCCGACTTGCGGGCAACCCGCGCCAGCTGAGGGCGCGATCCATCCCGGGAGAGTTCTTCAAGCAGACAAGAAAAAAGACGATCAAGGTCGGAGAACTTTTCCTCCATCTCTCCGCCTCCGCCCCAATCCATCTCGAGGGAGCGTTCAAGGCAGAGCCAGGAAGACTCCCGACACTGGCCAATCATGCGCGAAATATGTGTTGACAGTTCTTTTCGAATCTCCTCGGGCGACCGCTGCACGCCGAACCCTCCCCTTTTCGCAGGGCAATCATTCCCCGGATCGTTCTATCTTATATCTCCCTGCGAACTCTCTTCAACGCATAAATGATGTTTGCATTAAAACCATTTTTGGGATAGAATCATATCAAGCTTTATGGAAACAGGATGAAATCGAAAGAGGTCCTCTCTTTTCTCACCCCAAACTCTTCACATCAGGAGGTTCCATGTCTCTCTCACTTCTTTCCAGAACCCGGCGGAGCCTGCTCGCTCCCGCTCTCTCTCTGGCACTTTTGTCGTCAGGATTTCTCGCCCCGGACCTTTCCCAGGCCGCCTCTTATAAAACCGCGACCGGAGATCCTTCAGGCCTCTATTCCATCGATCCCGACCATACTTCCGTCACTTTTACCATCGGCCATGCCGGCGTCGCAACGGCCGTGGGGCGCTTTGACAAGATCTCGGGACACTATCGTCTCTCCAAGGACAAGACAGATGTGGAGATCAAAATTGCCTCGGACAGCATCGACACCAACCATGCCATGAGAGACAAGGACCTTCGTGGTCCAGACTTCCTCGACGCCAAGACCTTTCCTTCGATCCGCTTTGTCTCCCACTCCTATCAGAAGACCGGAAAAAAGACGGGAGTCCTTAAAGGAAAGCTGACTCTCCATGGAGTGACAAGAACGGTCCGTCTCAAGGTCCATGAAGTCGGTGCCGGACTCATCTCAGCTCTTCCCAAACCTTGGGGCGGCTACCTTTCCGGGTACGATGCCGAGGGAACAATCAAGCGCAGCGACTACGGTGTCACCACCTATCCGGGCATGATCGGAGACACAATGCACCTCTATATCAGTGTCGAAGGGATCCGCTCACAGAACTGAGCTCTTTCCGGCAGGGACGCTCTCTGTCCCTGCCTCCATGTTTTTCTGATCCCCTCCACCTCCCCTGAGGGACCCGCTGATGGATACCCTGTCAATCTTACCCGCCGTTGACCTCATGCTCCCCGCCGCCCTTCCCTTTCTTTCAACGGCTCTTCTCCTGTGGATTGTTCCCCGCATCCCCGGAGTAAAATCATGGTCTGCGACCGGAGACCTCATTGTTCTGTCAGGAATTTTGCTCGCATTTTTCGTCTTCGACAGACCATCGATCATTCATCTGGCCAATCCCTCCCGCCCGATGGACTGGATCCCGGCTCTCGCTCTCCTCACCTTTGCCGCAAGGCGCCTCCTGAGCGCTCTTCATCCACTGATTTCCGATATCCTCACCGTCACCATTTCCGCCTTCATTCTCCTCTACCCGCTCCTTCATCGCCACATGTTTTCAGGAATGGCCCTCCTTGCAGAAATCCTCGGACTCTGGCTTCTGGTCCAGATTCTTCCCTTCCGACACAAGGGCACAGGGCTTGACCGTGCCGTCCTGACTCCTCTTTTTCTGACAACGGCAACCCTCGCAGCACTCTCCCCTCTTTCTGGAAGTCTTCTACTCGGCCAGCTGGCGGGCGGACTGGCAGCCGTCTGGCTCGCCATGATCCTGGCCGGATCCTCCCGAACTCCTCTTGCTGGAGCCGAGCCTGGAATCGCTCTCGGAGGACTCCTTCTTGTCGGCCGGGAGTATGTGGATATTTCGCTTTACGTCACGGGAACCCTCTACGCCGCCCTGCTATCCGGAATTATCACCCACCGGCTTCTTCTCCGATTCCCCTTCTTTCGCTCCTCTTTCCGGACCCTTCTTCCCGGCATCATCTCTCTCCTCTTTTTAGGTCTCGCCATCGTCAAGACAATCCAGTCCTCCGCCGGAGCCGGCTCCGGCTACTAACTCCCCATTTCTGTCAGGGGACCGTCCTTTTCGATCCGGCAAAAATTTGCTATCATGGGAAATTCGTAAAAAATGATGAAAAAAACAAGATCGTTCTCGATGGACGACGCGGGATTCGGGTTGTATCGGTGAGCCTGGAACGAACCGGGATCTAAAAAACAGGAGCATCTCTTGAACTCTGAAGAAGGCTATAAAAAAGCGTGCGGACTTTTTCCCGGAGGAGTAAGCAGTCCCGTTCGGGCCTACAAGGCGGTGGGAGGCCACCCCGTAGTCATCCGGAAGGGATCCGGCGCCTATGTGACCGACCTTGATGGCCGGGAATACATCGACTTTGTTCTCTCCTTCGGCCCCCTCATTCTGGGACACGCCGACCCCGATGTGCTGGCAGCCATCACCGAAACGGCCTCGCGAGGACTCTCCTTCGGAGCCCTTTCCGAGCCGGAGATCCAGCTTGGCGAAGCCGTCACCCGCGCCATTCCCGGCCTCGACCGCGTACGCTTTGTCAACTCGGGAACTGAGGCGGCCATGAGCGCTCTTCGTCTGGCCCGGGCCTTCACCGGTCGGACACGTATCGTCAAGTTTGCCGGAGGTTATCACGGCCATTCCGATGCGCTTCTCGTCAAGGCCGGCTCCGGAGGCGCCACTTTTGGGATTCCGACCTCGGCCGGGGTTCCCGAAAACGTCGTCCATGACACCGTCGTTCTTGCCTATAATGATACAGAGGCTCTCCGGGACTTCTTCCGACGGGAAGGAAAGACGGTTGCCGCGCTCATTCTTGAACCCGTGGCCGGAAATATGGGGGTCATTCCCCCCGACGAGGAGTTTCTTATCGCCGCCCGGGACGTCACCCAGGAGAATGGAGCCCTTCTGATCGCCGACGAGGTGATCACCGGTTTCCGTCTCACCTACGGGGCGGCCCAGGTCCTCTTCGGAATGGAACCCGACCTGACCCTGCTGGGGAAGATCATTGGCGGCGGCATGCCGGTGGGAGCCTATGGGGGCCGGGAAGACATCATGAAGATGATTGCTCCCGAAGGACCGGTCTACCAGGCGGGAACTCTCTCGGGCAATCCCGTTGCCATGGCTGCGGGGCTGGCGACACTGACCAGGCTCCGGACCCCCGCCCTCTATTCTCTTCTGGAGGAAAAGGCCCGGATCCTGGCCGAAGAAATTTCCCGGGCGGCCAAGCAGGTGGGTCTCCCCCTCCAGATCAACCGGATGGGCTCCATGATGACCCTCTTCTTCTCGGACAAGAAGGTGACGGACCTCACCACAGCGGAACACTCCGATGTCCGGCTCTTCTCCCTGTTTCACCAGGAGGCCAGAAACGAGGGACTTCTTCTGCCTCCGTCCCAGTTCGAGGCCCTCTTTCTCTCCACATGCCACGACGACCGGGTCGTCGGCGAGGCCGCGGCCCGCTTCCGCCGGGCTCTCGAAAAAACACGCGCAAAAGCCTGATATCTTACTTACAGGAGTTCTCTTCACCATGGACAGCAAAGCTCTCTCATCCCGTCTCGAATCAATCTTTCGTGACAGCATCCGCACCAAAGAGGAGTTTCTTCACACCTCCCTTCCGCTGATGGAACGGGCCACCCGCCTTATCGTGGAAACCTTTGAACGGGGCGGAAAACTCCTGATCTTCGGCAACGGGGGCTCCTCGTCCGACGCCGCCCACATTGCAGGAGAGCTTGTCAGCCGCTTCTACAAGAACCGTTCGGCTCTCCCCGCCATTGCTCTGGGAACGGGAATGCCCACCCTCACCAGCATCGGAAACGACTACGGATACGAATTCATTTTTGTCAGGGAGGTGGAAGCTTACGGGCGACCGGGCGACCTGGCCATCGGACTGAGCACCAGCGGAAACTCAAAAAATGTCCTGCTGGCGCTGGAAAAGGCCCGGGAAATCGGTATCCGGACCATCGGATTCGGCGGAGGAACGGGCGGACGGATGAAGGACCTCGTCGAGATCCCCTTCATTGTCCCCTCCCCTCTGACCCCCCGGATCCAGGAAACGCATATCACGTTGGGACATGCCCTGTGCGAGATGGTGGAGGAGATCCTCTTCTCCTCCGGAACCTGAGGAGGCCCCTGTCACACCATGAGGTCCTCCTCCCCGACATCCCTTCCTCCAGACTTCTCCGGAACCCGGTCAAAAATTCTGACGGTGGACGCTCTTCTTCTGGCTCTTTCTTCCCGACGGGCAGCGGGAGAGCGGGTCGTCTTCACAAACGGCTGCTTTGACCTCCTGCATGCCGGCCACATCGAGGTTCTCGAGAAGGCCCGGGAGCTGGGGGAAATCCTCGTGGTCGCACTTAATACCGACCGATCTGTCTCCACCCTCAAAGGACCCAGCCGCCCCATCGTTCCCGAGTCCAACCGGGCCATCGTCATGGCGGGGCTCGAATGTGTCTCCTATGTAACCTTCTTCGATGACGCAACACCCCGCTCCCTCATCGAACAGATCCTTCCCGACGTTCTGGTCAAGGGAGGAGACTGGCCGGTGGAGCGCATCGTGGGAAGTGATCTGGTTCTCGCGAGAAACGGAATTGTCCGCTCCATTCCTCTTGTTCCCGACTCCTCGACCACCGGCCTTATTGACCGGATTCTCTCCCGTTACCGTTCGTCCCAGGACTGACCCGCCGTGCCTTCCTCCCCCGTGCAACGCACCCTTGATGCCTTCCTGGCAACACTGCCCTCTTCTGACAGAGCCGCTGTTTCCCGAAAAATCTCCGGCCTCGCCCGGGAAGGATTTCCCCTTCTTCCGGGCCTTCTTCGCGCGACCGGCCGGAAGGAGATCTTCTGGGTGCTGACCTCCACGCCAGAGAGAGCTCTCCGACTCGTCGAAGAGATCCGGTCGGCGCCTCTTCTTTTGGACATGACACCCGACGTGCTGCTTTTTCCCGAAGAGGAGGTGCTCCCCTACGAACGCGAAAGCCCGGCTGACTTCATCCGGGCAGAGCGGATCCATGCCCTCGATCGGCTCGCCTCCGACGCGCCTCCGGACGTGGTCGTCTCCCCTGTGGCCGCCGTCCTCCGCAAGACCCTTTCTCCCCCTCTTCTGAAATCGGTCCGTCGCACCCTCAAAACAGGGATGGAAGAAGATCCCCAGTCGGTCATTGAGACCCTTCTGGCCCAGGGCTACGTCCGGGTGCCCCAGGTCACGGCACCCGGTGAGTTTTCTGTCCGCGGGGCCCTGCTTGATCTCTATTCCACCGATCGCCGCCGGCCGGTTCGTCTGGAGTGGGACGATCTTGAGATCCGCTCGATCCGCTCCTTCGACCCGACGACCCAGCGCTCCGTGGAGCCTGTCGGCTCCGTTGACCTCTTGCCAAGCCATGAATGGATCACCCCGCCCCCCTCAACACTCAACGCCGCCTCCCGGGAATGGATCGACCGCCACCTCTCCCTCCCCTTTCCTCCGGGCATCGAACGATTTCTTCCCTCGTTCTTCCCCGAGACCGCGGCCCCCGTGCTCAGCCGTCCGGACATCCTCATCCTTGTCGACGACTGGGAGGCCGTCCTGGCGCGAAGCTCCGACTGGATCTCCCGGATCGAAGAGGGGTGGAAGATCCTTTCTCCTGATGAGAAGAACTTTCTTCCTCCCCCCGATAAGGCCTTCTTTCTTCCAAAGTCCCGGGAGGATTGGGAGGCGCTTGTCTCCTGCCTTACCGTCGCGGAAGCCCCCTCAAAAGGAATCTCTCCCCTTCTGGTACCAGTCTCCTCCGACCGCATCGACCGCCAAAACTCCTTCATCTCCGAAATCGACCGCCAGCCTCCGGGGTGGCGCACAGTTATCTTTTGCCGCACGCGCGGCCAGATGAGCCGGATCGGAGATATGCTCGAGGCGGCCGATCTCCCCTATATCACCTCTTTTGATGCGCTGTCCCCGGAAGCGGGGCGGATGCCCGTCACTCTTCTGCCGGGGGATGTCGAGGAGGCCTTCGAGCTTCCCCTCGACCACCTTCTTATCCTCTCTGACACCTGGCTCTTCAAAAAGCCCGTCTCCCGCCCCCCCTTTCGTTCCTTCTCCACCAGCACCCAGGTCTACCGCCGGGACCGGCCAACCTTTACCGACGGGGACTATGTCGTCCACCTCCACCAGGGAATCGGCCGCTTCCGCAGCCTCCAGGAGGTCTCGGTGGGAGCCACCCGGGGGGAATTTGCGGTCATCGAATACCTCGGAGGCGACCGCTTCTACCTCTCTGTTGACCAGATGGACCAGCTTCTTCCCTATCAGGGTCCGGAAGGCTCCACCCCCCGGATCGATCGCCTTGGAGGAAAATCCTGGAGCCAGACAAAATCCCGGGTCCGGAAGCAGGTGGAGAAAGTGTCAGCCGATCTCGTCATGCTTTACGCCCGGAGAAAGACGGCCGAGGGCTTCGCCTTCTCCCCCGAGTCCCTCCTGACACGCGAATTTGATCAGTCCTTTCCCTACGACCTGACCCCCGATCAGGAAGAGGCCATTCAGGCCGTTCTGTCTGATATGGAAAGCCCGACCCCCATGGACCGGCTCATTCTCGGGGATGTGGGCTTCGGAAAAACAGAAGTTGCGATGCGGGCAGCAATCCGCGCGGTGGCCGACGGAAAACAGGTGGCGGTTCTCGTTCCGACGACCCTTCTGGCCCTCCAGCACCATGAAACCTTTAAAAACAGATTTTCCGGATTCCCGGTCAAGATCGAAAGCCTCTCCCGGATGGTCTCTGCCTCCGAACAGAAGCTTGTCCGGGAACGGCTGCGCCGGGGAGAAACCGACATCGTTGTGGGAACCACCGCTCTTCTTTCGTCGGCCGTGGAGTTTCGCAATCTGGGGCTGCTGGTCATCGACGAAGAGCAGCGTTTCGGCGTCCGTCAGAAAGAAAGCCTTGCCGCCCGTTTTCCCAATGTCGACCGCCTGACCCTCTCGGCCACCCCCATCCCCCGGACACTTCAGATGGCCATGTCGGGACTCAAGGGCATCAGCTTCATCATGACCCCTCCCCTGGGAAGAAAAGCCATCAAAACGGCCATCATGCGCTTCGACCGGGAGCGCATCCGGGAGGTCATCGACCGGGAGCTGGCCCGGGAGGGACAGGTCTTTTTCATCCACAACCGGGTCTCCTCCATCAACCGCTGGGCTCGCTACCTTGCCACCCTGTTTCCCGAGGCAGGAGTCTCCTACGCCCATGGACAGATGAGTGAGGAAGAGATCGAGACCGTGATGGGGAAGTTTCTCCGCAGGGAAAGCCGGATTCTTGTCTCCACCACCATTGTCGAATCCGGTCTCGACATCCCCTACGCCAACACCATCCTGATCAACCGCGCCGACATGTTCGGCATCGCCGAACTCTACCAGCTTCGCGGTCGGGTCGGCCGGGGAGGCCAGCAGGCGTATGCCTACTTCATCACCCCCGCGGAGGAAGCCCTGGGGGATGTGGCCCAAAAACGGCTTCATACCCTGACCGCCCACTCGGAGCTCGGAGCAGGCTATCAGATCGCCATGCGCGATCTTGAAATCCGCGGCGCCGGAAGCCTTCTTGGACACCAGCAGACGGGGCAGGTCGCCATGGTGGGCCTTGACCTCTATCTTGAAATGGTTGAGGAGGCCGTTGCCGCAATCTCGACAGAAACTCCGGTGCCTCCCGGCGAGGAGCCGGCCCGTATCGAGTGGAAATCGGAGGCCCGGATTCCCGAAGACTATATTGAACATCCCTCCGAGAGAATTGACTTTTACAGGCGCCTCGCTCATGCTGATAAGATGGATGATGTTGCCCGCATTGAGGAGGAGCTGGAGGACCGCTTCGGTCCCCTGCCGCGCGAAGCCCGGACACTCCTGACCGGAGCCAGGATCAGAATTCTTGCCACCCTGACCGGCTTTTCAGAGGTCGTCATCCGCGACCGGGACATTCTGATGAAGCAACGCCATGGAGCCCTCCCGAAAGAAATCGTCGGCCCGGCTCTTGACCTCTTTGGAGACCGCCTCTCCTTTCAGGCGGACGGCTCCTGGAAAATTCTCCGGACCCTCCCGCTTCTCCTTCTCGAAGACCTCAAACGTCTTCCCCCGTTGCTTCAAACGGAGGAGAAACGGCAAAGTCCGGCATAAAAACTGCCTGCCGCGTCCAAATTCTTCCGGTTTGGAAGAAGCCCCAAACGTCGGTTATTGTCACAACACTGTAAGGAGGTTTCATTGAACTCTCGTCTTTTCCTCTCTACCGCCTCATTTCACCTTTCCCTTACCACAGTTCGAGGCGCGGCCTTCCCGCTGGCACTTGTCGCGACACTCGCGCTGTCCGCCGGATGTCATCAGACCCTTCCGGACAATGTCGTGGCAAAGGTGGGAACACGGGAGATTTCAAAGGAAACCCTCCAGAGCTCCATCAAGTCAATGAACCTCCCTGCCTCCGCCCCGGCCTCGGTTCCCAGCGATGTTCTCAACAGGATGATCGACAATACCCTGATCTCTGAAGCGGCAGACAAGGAAGGACTGGCCAACCGCCCCGACCTCCGGAAAAAGATTGCAGACGACAGAGACCGGATTCTCCGGCAGGCACTTATCAAGAGCCAGGTCGATGACAAGATCAAGGTAACCGATGCCGATGTCCAGGCCTACTTCGACAAGCACCGGCAGGAGATCAAGCAACCGGGATACGTCGAAGTCCGCCAGCTCATCCTTCCCGACCAGAAAACGGCCGACCGGGTCTTTCCGACCCTCCGAAAGAAAAAAGGATTTGCCAAGGCCATGAAGAAATTCAAGGGGGGACCGGTGGGAAAAATCTTTGAGGGAACCGTCCCGCCACAGTTCGCCAAGTTCTTCTTCGGCGTTCCTGTCGGGAAGGTGACCGGACCCATCTCCCTCAAGGATGGCATCCACTACTTCAAGGTGGACAAACAGGTGCCGGGGACCCTGCTCTCCTTTGATCAGGCCAAGGCCGGAATCACCCAGTACCTGACCTCGCGGATGAAGCAGGATCTCTACCAGAAGTACCTGAATTCCCTTCGGGCCACGACCAAGATTTCGATCAACCAGAAGAGCCTGGGCGAGCTTATCGGAGCGACTTCCTCCGCCAAAAAATGACACGAAGAACCGGTCTGGCATTTTTTCTTCTGATTCTTGTCGCCTCCTGCCATCCGAAGAGCCCCGCCACGGAAGGAGCCGTTGCCACCCTTGCCGGGAAACCCGTCACCGTTTCCGACTTGCGGGATACCGCCCGGTTCATGGGAACGGGAAAGGCGACAGAGCGTCCCTTCGAGACATGGCCCCCCGCCCTTGCAAAAACGGTCTTTGAGGAGACGCTCTTCGACCGCCTGCTCCTTGAATCGGCCGAGAAGAGAGGGGTCACCATCTCCCCGGAAGAGCTCCAGGAGGAGAAGAAAAAAATAGCCGCCCTTTCCGCCCCCGAGGGGGGAAGCCCCGCCACCCTTTCGGACGATCTGGTGCGCAAAAAACTTCTTCTCCAGAAAGTCACCGCGCTGATCGCTCCCCTTCCGGAGATCCCGCGCAAGGCGGCCCTGGCGGACTACAACCGGCATAAGGATCATTTCAGCCTTCCTGAACGCGCCCTTGTCCGGGACATCGTCGTTCGCTCGGAGAATGAAGGCAAGGCGATTCTCTCGGCCCTGGCGACGGGAAACTCCTTTTCCGCACTGGCCAAGGCCAAATCCCTCTCACCGGAGAGCGCAGAGGGAGGACTTCTCCCCCCCTATTCCCTGGGGGAGATGCCGGCACTCTTTTCCGTCGCCTTTTCGATGAAGCCCGGAGAGATCAGCCAGCTCCTCTCCTCTCCCTACGGGTATCACATCCTGAAGCTCGTCAAGATCCTTCCTCCCCGGACTCCTCCCTTCCGGGAGGTCCGGGAGAGGATCGAAAGACACCTCCAGGAGCAATCGCAAAAGCTGGCCTTAGCGCAATGGTTTGCTGAAAAAGTCCGGGCGGACAATTTGTCTGTTCTCCCCAAATTTGCCGCAACCCTCTCCGGTTCTCCTCATTGAACACCGGATGGGATTGAACTCCGGGGAGCCCAGGCAGAGTCGCAAACCGGCCAGAGATGACAGGAAAAAGAAAGAACCCGAGAAAGACCAGAAACAACAACTATTCATGATCGTTAAGAGGACCGTATGACCCTCCCCCGCATCCTTCACAGGCCGGCTTCATCACTTTCCCGAGGGAAGCTTGCCGTCTCTCTTCTGTCGCTTTTTCTTTTTGCCGGCGGATCCCTCCCCGCTCTGTCGCGGGCCGATAACGGCGTGGAGCTCGACAGCATCATGGCCGTGGTCAACCACCACTCCATCACGAAAAGTGAGGTTGACCGGGAACTCAAGCCAACCTTCGAAAAAATTCACGCGACCTATCAGGGAAGCGCCTATCTCCAGCTTGTCGCCTCCCTCGAATACAATGTCATGATGAAGAAGATCAATGAGAGGCTTGAACTTGAAGAGGCTGACCGGGTTGGTCTCTCCGTCACCGATGACGAGGTCGACCATGCCATTGACGACATCATGCAGAAAAACAACATCCAGGAGCGGTGGCAGCTCAAAAACGCCCTCTCCTCCCAGGGGCTGACCTTTCGCCAGTACCGGAAAAAACTCAAAAAGCAGCTGACTGTCATGAAGCTCGTGAATCAGGAGGTGCGCTCCACCGTCGTCATCAGCCCTGAAGAGGTCCGGGACGACTTTCTGAAGCACCGGGACAACTATCGCCTCCCCGCCCACGTCTCTCTTGCGGACATCTTTCTTGCCCTCCCGGACAACCCCACCCCGCAACAGGTCGATGAAGTCCGTAAAAAGGGGGAGCACATCCTTCGACAGATCTCTCGGGGAGATGACTTTGAGATGCTGGCCGGCTCGGAGTCCCAGGGACCCAATGCCGAATCAGGAGGCGTTCTCGGGAACCTGACAAAAGACCAGCTCCTTCCCGAGCTGATCGGCCCGGCCTTTTCGGTTCCGGTGGGAAAAACAAGCGGTCTTATCCAGACAAAGCGCGGATTTTACATCATCAGGGTTATCGCGCGGGAAGCCCAGCCGTATCAGAAGTTCGACGACATCAAGCAGTCCATCCTGAACACACTGACAAAGAAGACGACGGAAAAACGGATCCGGCTCTGGCTCGAAAAGCTTCGGGCCAACTCCTATGTCGCCATCTATGCCCGCCGGGAAAACGGCACGGGACATTCGGCGGGAGCGATCATCCCCCAGTAGCTCCCTCGCCGAGAACCTCCCGGACATGACGGACAAGCTCCGGAAGGCCCTCTCCCGTACGGGCGCTGACCGGAATCGGTCCGTCAATCCCCTCCCCGCCCTCCTCCTCGATCCACCGGCTCCAGCTTCGACGAGGAATGTCCCGAGCGTTTCGTGAGAGGGTGTCGGTCTTGGTCACCACAATCGTGACCGGAATGGACATCATCTGAAACCAGCGGGCCGCCTCCATATCCAGAGGGAGGAGTTCCCTTCGGGCATCGACGAGAAGCAGGACTCTCCGGATGTCGGGTCGGGCTTCAACGATCCGGGTGGAGGCATCCTGGGAGGTGGCCTTCGTGCTCTGCCCCCGGTTCATGTATCCGTACCCGGGAAAGTCGAGAAAGTATCCTCCCGAATAAATCCGGTAAAGATTAGGGAGGGTTGTCGCTCCCGGCCGCTTTCCGGTCCGGGCGAGCCCCCCGCTTTCCGTCAGGCGGTTGATCAGGGAAGACTTTCCCACATTTGACCGACCCGCGAGACCCACGATGGCTCCCGTCCCGGGAGGGGGCATCTGGTGAGGATCGGCAACCGAAAGGACAAAGGTGGCAGAGAGGCCAAACGACTCTCCTTTGGTGGCGATGGGCTTCATGTGCGGAACCTCCCTCGATGGAGTGGACGGATCGCTCATCGTTGTTGAAAACGGAGCGGTCCGCCTGGCCTCTTTTCTCGAATTTCCCTTTCCGGACGCTCTCCGGACGGATCTCAAACACTGGATGGAAGGGGGGACAGGAACAGGATCCCCCTCGCGGCACATGCCTGATATCGCCGACATCCTGGCCTCGATGGAAGAATCCCTGGGCCATCGTCTTCTTGAGAAGGCCGGACTCGCCCCCGATGACCTCGATGCCATCGGCACGCACGGAATTACTGTCCGCCATCACCCCAAGGTACACCGGCTGGAGATCTTCTCCTCCACGCCCCTTGCCCGGGGAGTCTCCTATCAGGCCTCCCAGCCCTTTCCCCTGTCACAGACTTTCCACACTCCTGTGGTGACACAGTTCCGCGGAGCCGATGTGGCGCTGGGTGGCCACGGTGCGCCGCTCGCCCCGATCCTTCACCGCGCGCTGTTTTCCGGGGAGCGCTCCCGGGCCTTCCTCAACATGGGAGGAATCGCCAATCTCACCGGCCTTCCCCCCCTCGGATCGGGACTTCCGGTCACCGCCTTCGACACCGGCCCCGGCAACATGCTCATGGACCTGACCGTCTCCCATCTCTCGGGAGGGGCCTGCTCCTTCGACCGCGACGGATCCTCCGCCCGCCGGGGACAGCCGGACGAGGTCCTCCTCGCGTGGCTTCTCTCCGATCCCTTTTTCGCCCTTCCCCCTCCCAAATCCACCGGACGCGAAGAGTGGGGGGAGAGCCGGATGCGGCAGATCCTTGCCCGGCTGACCGGTCACGAGGGCGCACCTTCCAGAGCCCTCTCCCCGGAAAGGGCGGACAATCTTCTCGCCACCCTCTCCGAACTGACCGCCGCAGGAGTCGAGCGGGCCCTCCCCTGGCTTCCTTCCCGCCCGGAGGAGATCATCGTCGGCGGAGGCGGTATGAGAAACCCCGATCTCATCAGCCGGATCACCCGACGGACAGGGCGTCCCGTCGTTTCTTCCGGAGAACGGGGATACCCCTCCCAGTCGATCGAGTCGATGGCCTTTGCCTACCTGGCCCTTCTGACCCTGGCGGGTCGCCCGGGGAATATCCCCGAGGTAACCGGAGCCTCCTCCCTTGCCGTTCTGGGACAGATCACTCCCCCTCCCCGGGGCCTCGACCCCCTCCGTCTTCAAGGTATTGCGCGGCGCGCCGATACCCATCTTCCGTTCCCAGATCGACCCAGAATGACCGGGTAAAGCTCGCCCGAATCCGGCCCCCCTCCGCCAACCGCCTCCGGTAGATGTCAATAACCGAAGGCGCCGCCAGGAAATCCACCCCCCGAAAGACCTCCGGCCGAACAATATGGAGCCCCACGAAGACGCCGGGACTTACCCCGGGAGGGCGCTCTCCTCCGCCTGGGGGAGGGAGCCAGAGAGCCCCCCCGGGCCTGCGGCCAATCCGTCCCCGTTCGCTTTCAGGACCATTACGGGAGAGGAGGAGATGGGCCAGGGAGTCCTCCCGCACGGCCCGCCGCAGGAAGGCCTGCAGAGAAAGGGGAGCGAGAATATCGGCATTGGCGATCAGAAGCCGGTCGAATCCGTCAAAAAGATTCCGGGCATGGGCAATCCCTCCTCCCGTCCCTAAAAGCTGCTCCTCTTCAGAGAAGAAGAGCTCCACTCCGGGAGGCATCAGCGCGGGCAGAGCTTGCCGCATCATCTCCCGCCGGTGATGGACATTGACGATAATCCGGGAAACGCCTGCCCGGGCCAGCAGGTCGATTGACCAGGCAATGGCCGGTCGCCCTCCCACGGGAACCAGAGGTTTCGGAATATCCGGAAAAAGGGAGCGGATCCGGGTACCGAGACCCGCGGCCAGGATGAACCCGCAGAGTCTCATGGGGAAGAGGGAGAATCCGGGAAGCGCAAATACGGGGAGAACGCCTCATAGAGCGGGGCCAGGGAGGGGACCCGCCCGACAATTCTCAGCATGTTCGCATGGGTTCCGGCCACCGATGCCAGAAAGGCGGGATTTTTCTTGACGTCGGCGATGTAGAAGAAGCGCCCACACGCCTTGAGATTTCGTTGGAAGGCATGGCGGCAGAGCCTCTCCATGGCCGCTTCTCTTGAGACGGCCGGCAGGACGCCTGCCTTTTGAGCCAGCTCAAGATACCGGTCCAGGGCTTTTTCAATCTTTTCGAGGGGAACGGTGCGATAGGCGTCGAAGAGGAGTGAGGCCAGGTCGTAGTAGGGGGAGCCCCAGAGAAGATCCTGAAAATCGATGAGGGCCAGGGAACCGTCGGAGCGAACCATGATATTCCGGGAGTGGTAGTCCCGGTGAACCAGGACCTTGATCTCCTCGCCGGCCAGATCGGCTGCCTCCCGGTCAAATTTCTCCCGGATCCGTGCAAGAGCCCCCTCCTGCGCCCCCGCAAGGCCATACTCCACAAAGTGTTCAAACTCCCACCGGATGAGCTCCCGCGAGTATGCCCGATCCCGGACCCACAAGAGCGGGCCCTCAGGACGAATGGACTGGATGCTGGCCAGAAGAGCAAGGGCCCTGTCGGTCAGTAAGGCTTCGTCGCCGGGATGCTTCTGAAGACAGGAGAAAAAGGTCTCATCCCCCAGGTCCTCCTGGAGGGTCTTCGATCCGTCCGGGAGGCGATGGTAAATGGAGGGAACAGGGAGCCCCAGGGCTCCAAAGGCATCGGCCACCAGAAGAAACGTATCTCCCGGAGGCTCGGGTGCTCCCCCCGACACTGCCTCTTCGGATTTCTTGAAGCCCAGGGTCCCCTGCCTCTCCATGAGGATGGCCGTCCGGGGAAGTCTCTCCCCCTCGAAGCTCACCCGAAAGTACCGACGATTGGACGCGTCTCCCGTCAGCGGAATCCGTCCGGCAATACGGCGACCCTGCCTGTTTCCCCACTCTTCGACAAATTCCTTCCAGCCGTCTTCCTGTTCCATTCGCAACCCTTTGTTTGCCGATTAAAAATGAAAATGACACGGAGTGCTGCAATCCCGATAGAATTGACCATGGTTATGTTACATGGACTTGCCGAAGGATGCCACCGCTTTATTTCTGAAAAAGGTCCCCGTTGAGACGACTTCTCTCCTCCCTGCGCCCTCTTTTCCCCGGCCTGCTGCTGTCTGTTCTTCTGGCCATTCTCGCCACCTTTGTCAGCCGGGAAATCGCCAGCCTCGCCGGCATCGCTGTGGCCGGTCCCATTCTTCTGGCCATTCTCTTTGGAATTCTTGTCCGTAATATCCGGCCTCTCCCCGGATTTCTCGATCCCGGTATCTCCTTTTCCTTCCGGACCCTTCTCCGGGTTGGAATCGTGGGGCTCGGATTCGACTTCTCCGCCCGGGCGCTCGCCGGCATCGGATTGCGGGGTCTGATTCTTGACCTTTCCATCATTGTTTTGGTCTACCTTGCCGCTCTCTGGTTCGGCCGTCTCCGGGGTCTCCCCGACACCCTTTCCCTCCTTCTGGGCACAGGAACGGCCATCTGTGGGGCCTCGGCCATCGTCGCCGCCAATGGCGTCGTCCGGGGAAAGGACGAAGAGGTCGCCTATTCGGTGGCAACCGTCACCCTCTTCGGAACCCTGTCGATGTTTCTCTACCCGGTGGTCCGACGCCTTCTTCACCTGCCGCCGGCGGTCTACGGCGCCTGGTCCGGCTCCTCCATCCACGAGATCGGCCAGGTTGTGGGCGCCACACTTCCCTATTCCAAAGAGGCGCTGGAGCTGGGAACCCTCCTCAAACTGACCCGGGTCGCCCTTCTTCTTCCGGTCGTCCTTCTTCTGGAGCTCTATGTTCTGACCCGGGCACGGGCTGAAAGCCCCACCCAGGAAAAAGGAAAGCGACAGGTTCCCTGGTTCGTCGTGGCCTTTGCCGGAGTCGTCCTTCTCAATTTTCTCATTCCCCTTCCCCCCCGGATGCTGCACCTTCTCCAGGGGGGCGACGCCGCTATTCTCGCGGTCGCCATGGCAGCCATGGGACTTGAGACACACCTCTCCCGGATCCTTCGCTTCGGGGTCCGCCCTCTCGCGTCGGGGGTTTTTCTCTGGCTCTTCGTCTCCCTGACCGGACTTGCCCTTTCGGTGCTTCTCTATGGCCACGGATCCCTCCCCGCGCTATGATGGGGAGAGTCCCTTCCCCTTTTTTGCACGGAGCGCCCGTTGCCGGAACTTCCCGAGGTCGAAACCACCCGTCGGGCGATTCTTCCTGCCTTCACCGGCCGAAAAGTCGCCTCGATCACCCCCCTTCGTCAGGATATCTGGGCCAGCTCCCAGCGTCCCCCGTCCTGTCCGCTGACTGGCGGAGAGATCTTTCGCCACGGCAAGACCCTGATCCTGTCCTTTCTTCCGGAAACCACGGACGGACAGGGACACCCGTTCTCGCTTCTCTCCCGCTTCGGCATGTCGGGGCGCTGGGACCGGCGGCCTCGCCGGGCACCCCGTCTCCCCCATACCCATCTTGAAATTCTTCTTCCGGAAGAGGAGCTTGTCCTGGCATGGAGCGATCCCCGGCGCTTCGGACGCCTCGAAGTCTCTCCCAGCCCCCGGGAATCGATCCTTCTTTCCGACACCGGACCCGACGCTCTTGACCTTGACGGCCCGGCGCTCCGGGAGATCTTTCACCCCCTGACAACCCCCCTCCGGAAAGCCCTGACCGACCCCGCCCTCCTTTCAGGGATCGGCAACATCTACATGGCCGAGATTCTCTTCGACGCCGGCCTCTCCCCCTTTCGTCCGGCCGGCTCGCTCTCCCTGCCCGAAGCCTGCCGGCTCTCCCAAAGCATGCATCAGATCCTCGAGTTGGCGATCTCCGTCGGCGGCTCCACCATCCACTCCTACCGGCAGGAGGACGGATCCCCCGGAGGCTACCAGCGATATCACGCCGTCTATGGACGGGAGGGGCTCCCCTGTATCCGGTGCGGACTCCCCCTTCAGAGGGCGACCGTCGAAGCCCGCTCTCTTTACTTCTGCCGCTTCTGCCAGACCCGCTCATACTCCTGACCCGACTCTCCCTATGTCTTCGGAGCACCTCACCGGCGCGCTTTCTCTCTTCCGCCGTCCTACTTTCCGGAAAATATGCTACAATGACAAAAGGTTCCCGCAGAGTTACCCGGCTCTCCGGAACAGAAAATCATCGATAAAATTTGATCACCAAAGAAGGATCCGGCTGTCCTGACGCCGGATTCCCTTGAAATATCACCTTTGACTGGAGGACCCGTTGGGAGATGTGAGGCACGGCAACACCCCCAAACCCGCGGAAACTCTGATCCGGATGCTCGGCCTCCCTTTTAAGGACAGCTTCCGCATCGAGGAGGCCCTGACGCACAGGTCGGCCTCCCACGAGCGCGGAAGGAAGAAGCCCATTCCCAACTATGAGCGTCTTGAATTCCTGGGAGACCGCGTCGTCGGACTCATTGTCAGCGAATATCTTCTCAACATGTGGCCCCAGGCGACCGAGGGAGAGGTTGGACAGGTCTTTTCGACCATCGTCAGCACCCAGACCCTCGCCTCGATCGCCCGCCGGATGGATCTCGGTTCCTACATGATCCTCGGAAAGGGCAGCAACTCTTCGGGAGAACGCGAGAATGCCTCTCTCCTTGCGGACACCTTCGAGGCCCTGACCGCAGCGATCTACTGCGAGTATGGCCTCGAAACAACCCGGCAGATCCTGATTCCCTGGTTCGCCCAGCCTCTCCAGGAGATCCTTCGGGCCATCGAGGCGGCGCCGCCCAGGGAACCCCGGAGAGCCCCCGCTCCAGAAGCAGAGCCGGCCCCGTCGCCGGATTCCCTCCCGCGAACGGCTTCCACCCCTCATCGGGAACGTCCGAAGAACCCGCCAAACTACAAGCTGCTCATCCAGAAGTGGGCTCAGCAGAACTTTGGCCTGTCTCCCGAAACGGTTCTGATCGAAGAATCAGGCCCCTCCCACCAGAAACGCTTCGTCATGGGCCTTAAGCTGGGCGGGGCCATGCTGGGAGAGGCATCGGACCGGACAAAGCGCGGCGCCCTCTTCTCCGCTCTCCAGCAGATCTGGGAGCATATCGGCCAGGGCTACATGCCGGACCTTCCCCGGAAACATTCGGCAAACCACGAAATCCCGGCGGCCGGAACCCACTCTCCGGAAGGCTCTTTTGAAGAGCCGACACACCACCACGAGGAGCCCTTACCGGCAGCCGACGAGACCGCCTCCCACGAAATCTCCTTCGATCAGGCGGCGCCAATTTTTACGGGAGCCCCGCTCCACGACCCGCACACTGGTGAACCGGATCGGGACGAGTGGACAGGAAGCCTCCCCGAATAACCGCCAGGATCCCTCATTCGATGGCTGGACCGAGACAACAAAAGCCGTGCATGGAGGCGCCCGGAAAGGGAAACACGTCATGTCTTTTTCTCTTGCCGGGAGGGAGTGCTAGAATAGAAGACAATCCCTCCGGGGCCCGGCCCTCACGCCCAGGAGACGTGGCTCATTTTCCTTCCGTTTCAGGAGTCGCTCATGGTTGAAGTTTTTGTCAGGGAAATATTTTTTGACTCATCCAATCAATCCTATATTCTCATCCTCCAGGATGAGTCCCGCGAATGGACCCTGCCAGTCTGGGTCGGTCCCTTCGAAGCCCAGGCCATTTCCATGGGTCTGGCCCGGACACGCCCCGAGAGGCCCCAGACCCATGACCTTTTCACCTCTCTCCTCGACTCCATCACAGTCAAGCTTCTTTCGGTGGTTATCAGCCGGATTGAGGGGGAAGCCTACTTTGCAACCATCCATCTTCTCTCTGAGAATGCCGAGTTCTCGATCGATGCACGGCCGAGCGATGCGGTCGCCATTGCCATTCGCGGCGGTGTCCCGATCTTCGCCAAGGAGGGCATCATGAGGAAGACGCCCCCCAACATGGACTTTCTCCAGCTTTCGGACCGGTCGGATGACCCGGAGTAACCGTTTCGCTCCCGGCGTTCTTTTGACAGGTCTGCTGTTGCTTCTCCCTGCCTGCCAGGACACCATCAATAACCTCTCCACCGAGATTTATTCCAACGGAAAATTTTCCGCCCGGAATCTCTCCGGGGAGACGCTGGCCGTCACTCCCTTCGTTCCGGGAGATGACACTAAGGCTGAAGCCCGGACCCTGTCGCATCTTCTCGACCGGGAGCTTTCAAAAAAACTCCCTCCGTCCTCCATGATGACCGCCGCACAGGTTCGCATGCGCCTCGCCTCCGACCCCGTGCTCGCCACCGAATGGAAGACGATGGCTCCTCATATCTCCGTCCATAGTATCAAGGGGATGGAGGCGACCCGCTCCTTCGCCAAAAGACTGGGAGTCCGCTACCTTCTCGAGTCCCAGATCCAGTATGCCGAAGTGGGGGGCGGGGCCGAACAGGTTCGCTTCTTTTCCCGGATTTACGATCTCCGCCAGCACCGGATCGTCTGGGAGGGAATCGGAGAGGGTCGGGGCTACGAAAAGCTGTTCTTTCCCACCTCCCCGGCCCCCTTTCTGACGGTGGCCCGAACGGCCACCCAGGGACTTGTGAGCCGGCTCTTCGGCCATTGAGTCCCCTGCGGTCTTTCTCCCGATAAGGAGCCTCCCGTTGCCTACTGTCAGAATTGTCGAAATCGACCGGGAAATCGAGGTGCCCGAAGGTCGTCCGCTTCTTCAGGGGGCAATGGACCAGGGGATTTCCTTTGGATTTCTCTGCGCAGGAGAGGCCGCCTGTGCAACCTGCCTCGTCAAGGTTGTCGAAGGCCTCGACTCCCTCCCTCCCCGAAACACCCTCGAAGACTTTCTCGCCAAAGCCATGCTTCTCGAAACCGATCTCCGGCTCGCCTGCCAGACACCTGCCGGCGCCTCCCCTCTTCTTCTCTCTTTTCCCTCTCTCGGCCGCAAAAGCTAACCCCGCCCATACAGATCTCGCGCGTTTTGTCTCCCTCTTTTCTCTCGCAACAATTTTCACCGGCGGGCCGGATACCGTGACACCCAGGAGCAATGGTCCGGCGGAAAAACCAGGGATGAGAAAAGAGGGGGGCAAAGGACGGGGGACGACCGGGAAAGAAAACGAATGGGAAAACTACCAGAGCATCACGAGCAGTTGCCAGACGGAGAGGGCGACAAGACAGAACGCCAGCAGAAGCCCGGGGAGGGGCCCCGGCTGTTAGTGGAAGACCGGGCTCAGGGGAGCCCCTTTCCGGCTCCGGGGAGCGGGTGAGGCAGAGGCCGGGGGAACGGGGGCCAAGGGGAGGGCCAGGTTGCCGCTCTCCCAGAGTGCGCGAAGACAGTCGGTGTGGAAGGCATGACCGCCGCGACGGACGACAAAGCGTCCCAGGATCGGCCGGTCCAGAAGGCGCATGTCCCCGAGAAAATCGAGAATCTTGTGCCGGACAAATTCATCGTCGTAGGTCTGCTGCTCCGGGTTGAGCAGAGCCTCCTTGCCCATGACGAGGGCATTGGACAGACTCCCTCCCTTGGCAAGGCCCATCGACCGCATTTTCTGGATATCAGACTCAAAGCAGAAGGTCTTGGCCCGGGAAATTTCCTGGTCGTAGACCCCTTCCGAGAGCGTGAAGACCGCCCGCTGGACAAGGCCTCCCCCGAAATCGATCTCATAGTCGACCTCGAAGGTCTCCGAGGGAGCCACGGACAGAAACCGTCCTTCCGATGAAAACTCTTCCGGACGGGTAATACGGTAGAAGGACTGCTTCTTCTTTTGCTCGCACAGACCGGCGGTCCGGATGGCTTCGATGACATTCTTCGCGGAGCCATCGAGAATGGGAAGCTCCGCCCCGTCGACCTCGGCAATGACATTGTCAACCGAGAGTCCGGAGAGAGCCGAAAGAAGGTGCTCAACTGTCTGGACAGTCGCCTGACCATCAAAGAGGACGGTCGAGAGGGTCGAGCGTTCCCGACTGACGAATCGGACATGGGCCGGGATATAGACCGAGCCAAGGTCGGAGCGGTGAAAGACAATGCCATGGTTCTCCGGAGCCGGGCGGAGGACAAGCGTCACTTCCCGTCCCGAATGGAGTCCGACTCCCCGGATTTCAACCGGGCGAACGAGCGTCTTCTGAAGCCTCACCTCTTTCCTCCGTTCCCTGCAGTTGGCATCGTCACAGATTGCATGTCTGTGGCACTGCAATTTTCCTGCCACGAAAAATATTTTTCAGGAATATTGGAAAGAAGAGGATTTACGAGAAATACCCTGAGGGAGGACGAGGAGAAAAAAGGGCCACGTGTGTCAGATTTTCCCGGATAATGTGGCATCAATGCCACAAACGGAGTCCCCCCTCCTTCTCTTTTAAGGATAGGAGGAGGGGGGCTTTGTGAACATGGTGACGATTGGCAAAACACCGACGCCGGTCAGAAAGAGGATCAGGACGATGATCAATGTGACAAAGAGCCAAGTGGGAACCTTAAAATCTTCCCGCTCCTGCCACTGTTTGCGGAGGATGAAAAAGACAAAGGCAACAAAAAACAGCAGGGCGACGGAGGCAGCCCCCTTCATCAGGGGATCCTTTACGCTGTAAAGAACCCACGCGATGACGATCAGGACCACCACCGGCATGATGATCTTGAGAAACATCCTTTTTTCCAGAGACTTTGCCACGTCTTTGCTCCTTGAGTGAAAACGCTCCCGGTCGCGGACTACCCAAGAGAGCGGCGAAGGATCGCCGCATTGAGGAGATACTCCGAGAAATCCTTTTCCTCCTGCATGAGGAAGTAGATGCTCGATACAAAGTTCCGGTGCAGGTAGTGCTCGATCGTCACCGGACCCAGCCTGATCTTAAAGAAATCCTCGATGAGGTCGATATCCTCTTTAACGGTCATCCAGGTCTGGTCTTCGGCGGCGAGAAACTCGAGATTCTCCTTGTTCAGGAAGTGGCCGGCGTCCTGCATGTCATCCTTGAGCCGTCGATAGAAGAGGGAGAGATGATCTCCCAGCCCCTCCCGAATAGCCTGGGCGATTCCCCGTCCGGTTCCGATCAGCTCGGGAGGAATGCCAAGAGAGTACAGCGAGGCCGTAAAGCCAATCGCCCGGGGGAGCTGCTTCTGACCGATCCCGCGCGAATAGCCAAAGAGCCCGATGTGCAGCTTTCTTTCCCGGCGGGGAGGAATCCGGGAGGAGACACGGTTCACGACGTCTGCCACCTCTTCAATCGTCTTGCGATAGTGCTCGGAGAAGATCTCCACAAGCCTCTCTCCGGCATTGACCTCCTCCGGAGTATAGGCAAGCGGAACCGAGCCGGGAAGAGAGCGGTTCAGGAGCGTGATGGCCTCGCGAACGTCCTCCTGGGGGTAGTCGTACCGGAAGGCCGACTGGACGGTTACCGTCCGGACTCCCGGATATTCCTCGATGAAATGGGGAACGTTCCAGGGCGAGAGGCCGCCCCGGAAGGGAAGCGAGCCGACCCCCATGATGGGGAACACCGGGATACCCGTCTCCTCTTCAAACCGGTAATACTCGGAAAGGGCAACCTTGGCGGCGATGGTGGCCGGCACAATCCCGGCATTCAAGGCCGGATCGGAACGGGCGATGAAGGGCCGAAGGTACAGGGGCTTGGTTCCATATTCCTTGTCATGAAGGTTCACATAGTCATGAAGAATCTTTCTCGAAGCGGTGAGCTCCGAGACCCCCTCGACAAGAGGAATAACCTGAAGGTACGAGGAATCCTTGACCGTCCCCTCTTCATCAAAGACCTGATTCTTGAGCTTGGCAATCTTACGGAAGGTCTGCTGGAGATAGAGCATTTTCTGCCCTTCATCGGTCATGGGCAGGATCACCTCGAAGACCGGCGGAGTCTTGAGTTTTAAATCGCGCGCCAGGTCCTCAAAGGTCAGGATGCCGATATAGGCCCGGGCAATGCGGTATTCCTTTTCGTACCAGATATTGGGGAGCCGGAAGGTAAGGAAGATGTCCTTGCCGATCTGATTGTCCTTGAAGTAGTCGTAGTGGGTCGAAAAAAGCTTCTCCACCACCCCTTCATCCACATACTTTCCCTCCCAGTCCCACATGTATTCCTGACAGCCGATATCGATATAGCTCCGGTAGCACTCCTCAATCTCGTCGAGGGTGCTGATGAAAGGGTCATGGTTTCCCTTCCAGTAGGGAGGAGCGGCATTGTCGGGGTGCTGGGTGGCCATCGTGGTGGGAATTTTTCGGTCCAGGGATATTTTCTGGAGTTTTTTTCGATCAAAAAAATGGGCCAAGAGAGCTCCGTTGCGGAGGGTTGGTAGTTGCCCGGACCGGATCCTAACGCAGGATCAGAAGTCCGAAAATGTTTTGGAGAACCGCCGCCCAGAGCAGAACAAAAATTCCAAGGACAACGTTAAGGTTGCGCAGGAGCCCCACGGTATGACGCAGGCGGGATTTTTTTTCCTCGAGGCGAAGGGCGGTCTCGGAGTCAGGCGTCTGGGAGAATTGCTGACGGGTTGTCTGGCGGATCTCTCCCGAGATTTTCGCGATGATGATTCCCAGAAAGGCAATTCCACCCACAAAGCTCAGCTTGAGAAGCCAGAAGGTCTCATAGGAGTTCTTGTAGGGGAAGACCATGTTCTCAAGCGAGACAAGCCTGTCAAAAATCACGAAGGCCCCCGTCATGATGAGGAGAGAGAGGCTGACCCAGAAGACGGGAAGGTAAAAATCCGTCGCCTTCTTGGCCAGCTTCCCCCGAATTGCCGGGTCGACCCAGGACAGAAGGGGGCTGACGACAAAGAGCTGAAGGACCATTCCCCCGACAAGAGCTGCGGCACCCACAAGGTGGAGCCACCGAATAAATGTAATCGTGACAAACATGAAACCTCCTCGAAGAAAAATCCGGCTCTTTCCATTATCATACAAGAAGGCCTCCGATGGATAGTCCCACCGTCCACGAAGACCCTTGTCCGTCCGGACTCGGCCGCCACAAGACCGGACCAGCCCCACACATTCCCGGAAGGAGCCATGCGTGAAGAACCATCCCGGGACAGAGGCCAGAGATTCCTCCTCTCCCCGAAAAGACATCGACCCCCTGTTTCTCACCCGTATCCAGTCAGCTGGCCGCCAGGCGGCCGCCAAGGCAGGGGAGATCCTTCGGGAGGGGCTGACACGCAAGATCGAGGTCGGCTTCAAGGGACGCATCAATCTCGTCACGGAGATTGACCTGGCGTCGGAACGAATGATCATCGGCATTCTTTCCGAAGCCTTTCCCGAGCACGGCTTCCTCGCGGAAGAGAGCGGAGCCCGAACGGGAACCCCCCTTTCCTCCTCGCCGCTCTCCCGGCCCTCCTCCGGACGGTGGATTATCGACCCTCTCGACGGAACAACAAACTACGCCCATCGTTATCCGGCGTTCTGCATCTCCATCGCCTACGAGGAGGAGGGAACGGTCCTTTACGGCATCGTCTCGGACCCTCTTCGACACATGGATTTTGAAGCGGGTCTTGGGCGCGGTGCCACCCTCAACGGCTCTCCGGTGGCCGTTTCCGGGGAGAGCGACCCCGAGCGATCCCTCCTGTGCACCGGATTTTCCTATCGACAGGCTGATGGCCCGGCCCTCCGGAACTTCGACCATTTCGAGAGATTTTCCCGGGCTGCCCAGGGGATCCGGCGTTCAGGCTCGGCTGCCCTCGACCTCTGCCACGTCGCCATGGGGGTCCTCGACGGATTTTGGGAGCTCGACCTCGCCCCCTGGGATACTGCAGCCGGAACACTGATCGTATGTGAGGCGGGCGGAAGAGTGACTGACGGCGCGGGGAACCCCTTCCGACTCGACGCTCCCGCCGTGGTCGCAAGCAATGGCCTCATTCACGAATGGATGGTCGACACTATCCGGCAGGACGGAGTGGATCAGGGACGAACACCAGACACAAAATAATCGCGGCCAGGATCCCCCATATTCTCCGGGATAGAGGAAGGGCCTCGACAGACCCCGCCGTCTCCTCCGAGTCCGGGTGCACCGGCCCGAGAAGCAGGATCATTGCCCCGAAAATCCACCAGCCCTTCCACCCGAAGCCTCCCAAAATCCCCATGGCAACGATCATTCCCCAGGAGACAAACCGGGCTCGTTTTCCAAAGAGGGCATAAGAAATATGCCCTCCATCGAGCTGTGCGACCGGAAGAAGATTGAGAGCGGTGACAAGAAGCCCCACCCACCCCGCAAAACCAACAGGCGAAAGAAGCAGCGTCTGATCCGGACCGCTTCCCGCGCCAAAGACCGCTTCAATGCCCTTGAAAAGAAGCGATTCTCCGAGGATCATCCCCTTGCCATCAGCCGGAGAGCCTCCCGCGACGCTCGACATCCCCATTCCCACCGCCAGGGCCAGGATCGACGGAACAAGGCCGGCCACCGGGCCGGCCAGAGCGATGTCAAAGAGAGCCAGTCGGGACCCCGGAAGACGGGGGAGCCGGATCAGGGCCCCGAATGTTCCGACCAGGGTGGGCGCTGGAATAAACCAGGGAAGCGGGGAGTCGACACCGTGGCGCCGGGCCATGAAGAAATGTCCCGCTTCATGGGCCGAAAGAATCAGGAGAAGAGTCAGAGAGTACGGCAGGCCCGAGAAAAATGAGGAGGGGGAGGACAGCGGATCGGCTCCGGCGAGGAGCGCCCCCGCAAAGGTTGTCGAGAGGCCCGTGAAAAAAAAGAGGGCGGAGGAGAGCACCTTTTCCCGAAGGGGACGGGGCTGCATGGACATGGTCAGGAAAGCTTCTGGCGTTTTTTCTTTTGCATCCTGCGGGGCCGGATCATGAAGACATAATAAATGACGAAGAAGCCTCCCGCGAGATAGACGCCCCCTCCAACAGTGCCAAAATCAAAGGTTCCCCGTTTGTGGTCCGGAGAAAAAAAGGTATTGATGTTCTGTCCGGTCCGGTTACCCAGGATCGGAAGGGAGAGGATAATGGCCGTCGCATAGACGATGACGATCAGGATGACCATCCACCAGGGAATAGGTCCCTGGCTTCGTTCGATCTCCCGCGCCACCTCATTTTGTTGTATGTCTCGCGGATCCTCTCGCATTTTTTACACCTCCCTCTTCATCCTAGGTTGCTTCGCCTCCTTTTTCAAGCTCCACGGGGATGAAATCCCCCTTAACGCTCTTTAAAAAAACATACCGGACACCCATCCACCATGACCTTAGGAACATTTCTCAGCCTTTCCTCTCGAATACCCCAGAAATTCACCGCACCCGGAGAAAGGGAACACACCTCCAAAACACCCGTCCTTGATTTGGACATCCGGGGGCCCTTAACATAGAAAGGAAGGGAACAGACCGTCCCCGGCCCGAACCGCCGGAGAGGCCCCGGTGTCGCGGCACAACCTCAACTCGCCTAACCAGCCACACTATATTAAAGAGACGATGATGCCCCCCACAAACAATCCCTCCCATGACGTGCACTCCGTTGCCCGTCTGATCTTGTCCTCCGAAAGACCGAGACTCATGATCGGGTCTGCAACCCGCTGGGGATGGAATGACACCGACAAAGAGCGACAGAACTTTCTTCGCTTTCTTGAAGAAAAGATTCCCGCCCTGGACCTGGCTCATGTCTCAGACTTCAAGCCTGTTGACACCCTGAGCTTTTCCCCGGGAGTCACCATCCTTGCCGGCATTCCAAAGACCCGGATGGAACTGGTTCTGGAGCACGTCAATAAAATCCGGGATTCCTGTGGCCGGATTCTTCTCTTTGATGATCACTCCCTTCCCCCGAGCGGTCACATCCATCTCGACGCGAGAGACCTCAAGCTCTTCGACACTCTGATAAAAGAGATTGACGCGCTTCTCTCAAGCTCCGGGTTCACCCCGTGGGGAGCGACTCCCGACGGGATAGCACACTCACAATCTCTTACCAAATACCCTGAAAAGCGTCCGGACTGGAAGTGGGATGAGACAAGATCTATTCATATTCCCGAAGAGTTTCGCCACGACCTGGCATCGGGTCTCGACGAGCACGCGGAATAATCACTCCCGACAGGAGATCCTGGCTTCGCCTTGAAAAACGCTTGCAAAATATGAAGAATCAAAAAATTCGCTTTCCATCCCTTGTCTATGTTTCACGATAATTCTCGCAGACGTTTGACTTGATTTGAGCACTGGTGATAGTGTATTTGAACGCTGGATAACGTAGTTGTCGCAGGCTGATTGAGGATTTGGCACGCATTCGAAATGAGCCGGAGGGGAAGGATCTTTCATGCTTCCCGAAGGTTCGTCGATGCGACCCATTGAGAAGCTGAAGAAGCGGTTTCTCGAGTCAGGGCTTCTCGCTTTCCGACTCGCCAATTTTTCAATCCGGGCGGCCTATATGATGCCCCGATTCGGAATCTTGGCCCGGTCCAATCCAGCTATTTGCGGTTTTTCTTTTTTTTTCATTGACCATCTTCTATATTAAGGAGTCATGAATGTCAGATTCGGCAGGAGTCAAGGACGTCCAGGCAGAGAAAGCTCCCGAAACAAAGGGCGCAACCGAGAGTGAGCTCTCCGCGGGTGATCGTCAAAAGGTCGTCTCCCCTGAATACATGTTCTTCGAGGCCCCCCGGGAACGGGCCTTTATTACGGGATCCGAAGCCGCCAAGGAGGCCATTCGCCGCGCCAACCTCGACGTCGCCATCTCCTATCCGATCACCCCCCAGAGCGAAACCATGCAGCAGGTGGGCTCCCTTTGGGCCGAAGGATATGTCAAGGAATATTTTCGTGGAGAAGAAGAAATTGGCGTGATGTCGGCAATCGCCGGATCATCCCGTGCAGGCGCCCGGTCGATGACAGCGACGGCAGGCCCCGGTCTTATGAGAGGCATGGAAGTTATTTCCTCCTGGCCAGGCGGACGTATTCCCGCCGTTCTTCTCATCATGTGCCGTGTGGTGAATGCCCCTCTCGCCATCCAGCCTGACAACGTTGAGCTTGCCTACCTTCTCAATTCCGGCCTGATTCTCTTCCACGGTGAAAATCAGCAGGATTTCTTCGACTACACCCTGAAAGCCTTCATCATCTCCGAGCGGCCCGAGGTCACATTGCCTGTGGCTGTGGCGGTGGACGGCTTCTTTGTGACCCATGCCCGCGGATACGTGAACATCCCCTCCAAGGACATCAAGCTTCCGCCGAGAGATCCCTATGCTGAAGCCATTCCAGCGATGGATAACGAGAATCCTCCGGCCCGTCTCTCCCGGGATGCGCCGATTCAAAAGAGCAACTTCATCAGCTATCAGGTTCACGCCTCGTGGCAGCAGGAAGTTTGGGCTGCCAACGAACGGGCCCGCCGATATATCAACAAGTACATGGGCGGACTCATTGAAGTTATCAACCCCGATGCCGAGACCATGCTGGTCGCTTCCGGAAGCGCTGTCTCTCAGTCCAGAGAGGCTGTCCGTCAGGCCGAGGAGGAGCACAATACCAAGATCGGTCTTATCAAGGTTCGCTCCCTTCGCCCCTTCCCCACTCCGGAACTTCGTGAAGCCTGCAAGCACGCGAAGCGGATCATCGTCCCAGAGTTCAACTACATGGGATGGCTCCACCGGGAAATCGTGACGGCTCTGTACGGCCATTCCAAGGCAGAGATCGTTCCTGGACCTCGCGTTTACGGAGGCATGTCCATGCCGACGGAGATGATCCTTCAGACCATCTTTCCGAACAAGAAATTCGTTTTCTAGAACTGCCAAGACGTCGGTGTTACACGCACACTCAACAGTCCTTTCGGGGACATACGAACAATATGGAGCCAAGCGATGAGCCTTAAAAATATGACGATTACTCCCGGCTGGGAGAAGTACATGACCAAGGAATACGTTGACCTCGTCGAGCGTGGACCTTACGGCAAACAGAAGAAGGTTTCTGAAATGGGTTCCTTCAAGGAAGTGCTTGAAGAGCATCCCATGTGTGCCGGATGTGCCATGACCCTTTTTATCCGCCTGACCATGGTGGGACTGCCTAACCCTGAGCATACAGTCCTGATCGGAACGGCAGGTTGCGGACGTCTTGCCTTGACCCAGACCTCCATCCCCTTCATCTATGGAAACTATGGCGATACGAACGCCGTGGCCTCCGGTCTCAAGCGTGGTCTCGAAGTCCGCTTCAAGGACCAGACCAAGGATGTGGTTGTGATGGCTGGTGATGGCGGACTTGCCGATATCGGATTCAGCGCGGTGATGCACTCCTGGTTCCGCAAGGAGAAATTCACGACCATCATGCTTGATAACGAAGTTTACGGAAACACCGGTGGTCAGGAGAGCGGAATGACCGAGCGGGGAGCTCTTCTCAAGATGGCCCCCAAGGGCAAGCTCTTCGACAAGATGGACATGATCGGACTGGCCCAGACCTCAGGTGTTGCCTACATTGCGCGCCTTACACCCACCAATCCGACCCGCGTGGCCTCTGTCATCCGGAAGGCTGTGATGATTGCCAGAGAAGTGGGCCCAACCTTTATCCAGGCCTATACCTCCTGCAACATCGAATACGCCATTCCCACTCCGAAGGTTCTTGACGATGCACGGGAGATCGAGTCCAAGCGTTATGGTTTCATGGAGATCATCTCCGATGAGGCCAAAGCCTATCTCGAGTCGATCGACACCTCCAAGAAAGCCAAGAAGTAAGAGTAAGGACCCGGGAGGGGATGCAACAGAACTCCCCCTCCCCCATTTGAAGGAGATCGCACCATGCAACTCAAGCGTTATAACATTCGTATGGCCGGTATCGGCGGTCAGGGGGTCGTCACCGCCTCCCACATCCTGAGCAACGGGATGGTCATTAACGGCGGAGAAAGCACCTTGGTTCCCTTTTTCGGCTCCGAGAAGCGCATGGCTCCGGTTGAGTCCTATGTCCGTATTGCCATCGACAGGATCTACGAAATCGGCGAAATCATCTATCCCAACGTCATCATGATTTTCCATCCCCAGGTGATCACCCACGGAAAATCCTACACGATGCCGTTCTATTCCGGACTCAAGCAGAACGGAGTGGTGCTTATCAACTCGGATACCCCGATTCCTCTGCAGCCCGATGAGGTTCGCGAACTTGAGGAGCGTCAGGCGAGAATTCACTACCTTCCGGCTACAACCATGGCTCGTGAGGTTGGCGGAACAGATCTGGCCACGAACATGGCCATGGTCGGTGCCATTGCCTCCATTCTCGGCATTCCCACGATGGAATCCCTTGAGCAGTCGGTCCGGGAACGCTTCCTTGGAAAAGGATTCGTGGTTTCCGGCGGTACGGCGGCCCTTGATAACGTCATCGAGAAGAAGTTCGCTAAGAAAGAGCAGCTTTTAAAGAGCAACATGGCTGTTATTGCTGCTGCCTATAAGTATGCCCAGGAATACGGCTGGGCCACAAAGACCGAGAAGGCCTCCGTCTGATCTAAACTAAAGGAGAAATCCCTTGTATCTTGTTGCGCATATCGATCAAGCCATCTGCAGCGAAACAGCCTGTCGCCTCTGCACCCAGTATTGTCCTGAAGCGAATACAATCCTTTACGACAATACCGCAAAGACGGCCTTTGTGGCTGTGGACCGTTGCAAGGGCTGCGAAATTTGTGTCGGCATCTGTGATGACCTCGCCAAGCACCATGCCATCAAGATGATCATGATTACCGACCTGAAGGAGACCTTCGAGCTTTCAAAAGAGGGCTTCCGCCCGGAGTCATGGACAGGGCAACATCCCTGACCGTCTTTCGACATTTTCTGATTTACAACAAGGGAGGCCTTCGGGCCTTCCTTTTGTTTTTTCTGCTCCTTCAGAAAATTCCAGCCTGGAGTATGTACCCATGAGTCAGTCTGGAACCGTGGCTTCCCGCCACCTTACTTCACGCGCCGTCCTCCTCCTCTCCCTCTTCACCGGACTTTTTATTCTCTTCACCCCTTCCTACTCCTCTTCCGCTCCTCTCTCCCTCGATGGAAACGGAGGATGGGTCGATGCCCGTGGACGAACAGCCCCCCCCTCTCTTAAAGGGAAGGTCATTCTCTACGACTTTTGGGACTATACCTGCATCAACTGCATTCGCACCTTTCCCCATCTTAACGAGATCTACCGGAAATACAAAAACAAAGGACTCGTCATCATCGGAATCCATTCACCCGAATTTGATTTCGCCGCTCGTCCAAAAAGGGTGGAGAGGGCCATCGCCCAATATCACCTTGAGTTTCCAGTCGTTCTCGACAAAGACCGCATTCTCTGGAGACGCTTTAAAAACCACTACTGGCCCTCGGACTACCTCTACTCTCCCGACGGAACCCTGCTTTACCATTCCATCGGAGAGGGCGGATATGACGAGCTGGAAAGAAATGTCGTCACCGCTCTTCATGTTCCAGACAATCTTCCCGCTTCCCAGGACTCCACCGCCTTCTCTCCGGATCTCACGCCAGAGCTGTACGCCGGAACCGATCGCGGCCACGTGGGGAACCCCTCGGGATTTCATCAAAACGAACACAATTACACTGGCCATTCAGAAATAAGAAATTCAATTATACTTAAAGGTTTATGGAGTTCTTATCCGGATCATGTTTTATCAGGAAAAAAAAATGAGGGAGGACCGCCCACCCTTACCGTCTATTACCAGGGACGGGGGGTCAATGCGGTCTTGCGCCGGCCGCGGGGGAAAGAAGGAAAGGTGCTTGTCATCGTCGACGGCCATCCCCTCTCTCCCGGTGACACGGCTCCCGATACCAGGATCGACAGCCAGTCCTCTTCAACCCTTCTCGTGAAGGGTTCGCGCATGTATTCCATCATCTCTCACCAGCCGTATGGGTCGCATCGACTCGACCTGATCTTTCTGACTCCAGGAACCTCCCTCTACACCCTCACATTCAACCCCTGAGGCTTTCCATTGACCGCTTCCCGCCCCTCCTATACCTTTGCCTCCCTGACATGCCCTCCGGAGGATATGGAAGGGATTCTTAACTGGCTCAACCAGCATCTCTCTTCTTCCGTTCTGATCGAAGAAGGATCTCTTTGCCGTCTTGTCTTTATTCCCCCCGACCCTTCCTCACCGGAATGGCTTCTCATGGAGCTGGCCCTGTCTTCCCTGGGAGCCTCTGAAATCTCCACAGAAACAGCCCGCCAGGAGGACTGGCAGGAGATCTGGAAGGAGCAGGGATTCAAGAGCTTTACCATAGGGAAGACTCTCCTGGTAACCCCGTCATGGGAAGACATCCAGGACCCCTCCCTTCCCCACCGCATTCGGGTTGACCCTCAAATGGCCTTTGGAACCGGTCTCCATGAAACGACCTATCGCTGCCTCGAACTCATCGTCGACACCGCAGAAATCTGGGCGGACCGCGCCCCGGTCATTCTCGACTTTGGATCCGGAACGGGCATTCTCGGCGTTGCGGCACTGCAACTGATGAAGAAGGGATATCTCTTTGCCATCGACAATGATCCTTACGCCGTCGAAGCCACCCGGCACAATCTGGCCGACAATGGCATGGGGACACGGGGCAGCGTCTATGCTTCACTGGAAGACGTTGTATCCCCCCCGAAGGCCTTTGATGTCATCCTGGCGAACGTTACCGGCGGCGTCCTGTGTTCGACCGCTCCGATGCTTTTTGACCGGCTTTCACCAGCCGGCCGGCTGATTTGCTCAGGAGTTTCAAAGGAAGAGTCGATGGCGGTCAGAAAGGTGCTTGCGTCGCTCGAGGGTACGTTGAGGGAGTGGGCCGGGGAGCGCTACGATACCTTCGTTATCGATAAGGAGATGGGAAGGATTTCCTGATGGGAATACGGAAGCGGTTGGGTTTGAAAAACCCTCTCTGTCTCGCCCTCGACCTTTCGGAGCGGAGGCAGGGGATGGCATTGCTTCAGGAACTCGGTCCTCTGTGCGGCATGGTCAAATGCGGACCGGTCCCCTTTCTCTCCTGGGGAGGGGAGTTTCTTGAAATCTGCGAACAATTGGAACTTTCTGTCTTCCTCGATCTCAAGTGGCATGACATCCCGAATACCATCCTTGAGACACTTTCCCGACTCCCCTCTCCGGCTATCCGCATGGTGACGCTCCATGCCCAGGGGGGGGCGGCCATGATCGCTGCCGCCCGGCGCTCCCTTGACGATTCGGGACCCAACCCTCCCGCCCTGATTGCGGTCACCCTTCTGACGCATCTGACGGAGGAGGAGGTCAGGGATATGGGATACAGGAGCCGGGAAGACGGTGTTGCCCGTTTAGGATCTGTTGCCCTCTCATCCGGGGCCGACGGGCTTGTCATGTCACCCGGAGAGCTTTCCCGGTCCCGGGAGCTGTGGGGACAGGAACCGTTTTTTGTTACCCCCGGGATTCGACCGGAGGGACGGCCAACGGGTGCAGGAGACGACCAGCTCAATGCCCAGTCTCCCCAAAACGCCCTGGCGTCTGGCTCCGACCTCCTTGTCGTCGGACGCCCCATCATCGCTGCGGTCGACCCCAAGCAAGCCACGCTTTCGCTTCTTGCCGGGATCAACAAGCAGACTCAGGAACCGTCACGACACAAGGGCGTGACCTCCTAGACCTCTTCGACGTCCTTTTCCCCTTTGATCCAGTAGCGATGAAACTCTCCAAGATGGGTCAAGGTCGACATGTCCTTCATCTTGTCGACGAAGAGATGGCCCCTCAAGTGGTCGATTTCATGCTGCAGGACAACGGCAGGAAACTCTTCCCAGTCGAGAACGATAGTTTCCCCTTTTCTTCCGAGAGCCTCGAGCTTCACCGCACGGGAACGGGTGACCTTTCCCCGGAGATTGTCGAGAGAAAGACACCCCTCCCATCCTGTTCTTGTTTCTTTGGACATATACTTGAAGACAGGATTGATCAGGACCATAAGGGGAGTGGGCGCTCCCTCCTCGGAACGGGGATCATCGAGGCTCTCGATAATGACCACCTGCTTCGACACATGGACCTGGGGAGCCGCCAATCCCAAGCCGTCTTCATCTTTCATCGTTTCGATCATGTCATCGAGAAACTGCTGAAATTCAGGACGACCGATTTCTTCCTTCGTGACCGGTTTGGCGATTTTTCGCAGGACCGGGTTTCCCATTTTTGCTATTTTGAGAAGTGCCATTAAAAATCGACCCCTTTCCGTGCAAGGATCCCTTTCTCAAAGGGATGTTTGATCATTTTCATCTCTGTTACCAGGTCCGCCCGCTCGAGGAGTGCCTCCGGAGCGTTTCTTCCTGTCAGAACAATATTCTGATGAAACGGACGCTCGTCGAGGAGTGCCAGCACCTGAGGAACATCAATATAATTGTATCGAAGGGCGATATTGATTTCATCGAGGACCACGAGGTCATAGCCCCCGGAGAGGACTTCCTTCCTGGCATAGTCAAAGGCCTGCTGCGCCACCGCCCGATCCCTCGCCGCATCCTTCGTCTCCCAGGTAAACCCTTCCCCCAGGGGAACAATGGTCACAAGTCCATCCGAGGATCTGGAGGCGGCCTCCCGCTCTCCCGAATGCATGCGCCCTTTCATAAACTGAACCATGAGCGTCTTCATGCGATAGCCAGAGGCTCTGTAGAGGAGTCCGATGGCCGCGGTGGTCTTTCCCTTGCCATCACCGGTGTAGACGATCACCAGCCCTTTTTCCTTCTCCGTATCACTCATTGCGCCCCGGTCTCTTTCTTCCGGACCAGCCGCTCTCCCGTTTCAAGATCATACTTGTTACGGTAGCCGCGGGGAGTAACCATCCGTCCCGCCAGAAGCCGGGTCTGGGAGTTTCCAATAAGGATTGTGGTCAGCATGCCGATCGGATAATCCAGCATGTGATCAAGCGTGGTGATCACGACAGTTTCTCCATCCCGCATGGCACTTTTGACGATTCCAACAGGAGTTTCTGCGCTCCGGTGGGAGAGGAGAATTTCCCGGGCTTCTTCCACCTGGTGCACTCTCTTCGAGGATCTGGGATTATAAAGCGCCACAACAAAGTCCGCCATTGCGGCCGCTTCCAGACGCTTCCGGATCAGCTCCCAGGGCGTGAGAAGATCGGACAGGCTGATTGAGGCGAAGTCATGCATGAGCGGAGCCCCCAAAAGAGAGGCACAGGCCGATAATGCGGTAATGCCAGGAAGGACGGTGACAGTGATTTCATCTCCGCTCCATCCTTTTTCACTCAGAACCTCAAAGGCAAGGCCGGCCATGCCATAAATTCCGACGTCCCCGCTGCTGACAAGCGCCACATGCTTGCCCTGGTAGGCAAGCTCCACCGCCTGGGTTGCCCGGTCGATTTCTTCAGTCATTCCCGTTTCAATGACCGACTTGCCATTTACAAGATGGCGGACGAGATCGATGTAGGTGCGGTATCCGATCACAACATCCGCTTTTTCAATGCTCTTTTTGGCGATGGGGGTCAGATGTTCCTCGGCTCCAGGTCCAAAGCCGACCAGTGTCAGTGTTCCCCCCTTTTCGGGAAGTGATTCTGTCAAATATGATTTTGTCATGAATGATCTTTTCCGTTCTGGTTTGTGTGGTGACCCTGAGAGCCCTTAGGAAGCCATCGGGCGATGGCCAGGGTCGCATTTTTCGATTTGACCTTCTCGACGACAAGCACAGGACTTCCTCCCCACGGAGGCGGCGCCATATTCAGGGCCAGAATTGCCGATGGTTCAGCAACGGCCGGGGTCCCGACATATTTTTTAACGATCCCCGAAGGATTGGGAACGTGAATCTCCTCAAGCTGGCTGCGAGAGAAAAAGAACAGAGGTAATCCTTTGCGAGCGGCCAGTTGCAAGATCCCTTCTTCGTCTTTTTTAAGATCGATGGTACCCACGGCCCGTATCGCATCAGGATGCCATCCCTCCCGGACCATGACCTCACCCAGAAGATCTTCTATTTCCTGGGGGCTCGTCCCTCTGTTGCATCCGACTCCAATGCCAAGACAGCGGGGAACAATCTGTATTGTTTGAACCCCCTCCCCCAGGGATGGCAATGATGAGGCCAGGGTAATCAGAACTCCCGCCCGAAGCGGAGGAAGGGGATCAGGAAGGGCATCTGCCACAAGGATATTTGGTTTTTTCGACCCTTCCAGAGCGGAAACGGGAACCTTATCAAGGTTCAGGAACAGGACCGGATCTCCATCAACAATGGCCGAACTGACCCGCTTCAGGTTATCGTGAGGGGTCAGAACTCCTCCCATTTCCTTGGCGATCAGGTCGGGGGCGACCGTCTGGGTCACATCCGTTCCTGTTGTAATCACAGCAATGGCACCTATCGTCTGCGCTATTTCCTCGGTAAGCCTGTTCGCCCCCCCGCTGTGCCCGGACAGCACGCTGATCAGAAAGCGTCCCTGGACATCGCCAACGAGAACGGCCGGATCCCTTGTCTTGTCTTCCGCCAGCTTGGCGATCGAACGGACAACGATGCCCAGAGCCATGATGAGAATCACCCCGTCATAAGAGGCAAAGAGCTGCGGCAGCAGATTCTTGATGACACCGTCGAAGGTTTTTGCCTTTTCGGCCAGGTCGGCCGGAATGTGCGAGACATAGCGCTCAGACACATACAAATCCGCCTGATGTTCCTGTGCAATCCGAGCCGCGACGAGAAGTCCCGGTCGTGTGATTGTCACTACGGCCAGCTTGGGGGCCTCTGTCATTGCTTGTGGAGGGGTCGTTGTCATGGGGTCGTCCGGTCCGGAAAGAGGGAGAGGATCGTGACGGGATTCTGTGCTTCAATCCTGGTCAGACCCACGATGGGAACGCCCCGGCCCACCTGCAACTGGACAATGTCGTGGGTGAACTTTTTCTTCTTGGCCCACTCAAGCGCCTCTGCCAGATTTTCGATCGTCGCAAAATTGGCGACAATCCCCACATCCTTTCCTTTGGCGAGACAGAAATCGAGAAGATCCGACATGCGCCCTCCGGATCCACCGATAAAAACCCTGTCTGGGGCAGGGGAGTTTCCGATGGCTTCCGGAGCCTTCCCGAAGATGGCCTCGATCCTTCCGCCCAGGCCAAAGTTCTCGATATTTTTCTGCAGACACTCAAAATCCGCCGGGTCCTTTTCAATGGCAATGACTTTGAGATCAGGCATCAAACGCGCCGCCTCGATCCCCACGGATCCCGAACCCGCGCCGATATCCCAAAGAACCTGTCCGGGACGAAGATCAAGCTTCATCAGGGAGATCACCCTCGTTTCCGTCTTCGTGATCAGCCCTTTGCGGGGTACAGTGAAGACGAAGGACTCCTCGGGCAACCCGAAGAGCCGTTTTTCATGATCCATGATTTCCCGCCCCTTCTATCGTCAGTACCACCATATTGAGCGGTTTTATATCCGTTGGAAGCTCCGACGCCGATGTAATGCGTGCAAAGTGCCGGACGCGTTCCCCTTCCATCCCGATTTCTTCAAGAAGCGCCATCGTGCTAATACCGAATTTCTTGTTGAGGATGAGCGAGCATACTTCAGAAGGTCCCATGCTCCCTCCTGTATAGAAAGCCCATCGTCCCGGAACAATCTCCGGCTTTTCATTTTTGCTATGAAAGCTTCCCACACGAACCTTGTCCCAGGGCTCCCGGAGCAGGGCAAAAGCACGCTGCACAAGGGTTGTTGCCGGCATGAAAACAAGCGTGTCCGGAGGAAGACTCCTGGAAATGGGCGTTCCTATTCCATAATAAAGAGGATCTCCCGTTGCCAGGACCAGGGCATTTTTTCCCGAATCCTCTGTCGCGACGAAGTGCTTCAACCTTTCGACAATTTCAGGAATATTGGAGGTGATAGGCAAAAATTCCGTCTTAGGATCCATCCCTTCCCGAAGGGGATCGATATGTCTCCGACCCCCGATAACGAGGCGGGCTTTTTCCAGCAGACCCGAGAGCGGAGCGCGGAGAGGATCGATCCCCTCCGGCTCAACTCCAACAATATAAATTGTCGCCGTTCTTTTCACGTCTCCTCCGAACCACTTTGTGCGGTGCCCACCCGCTTGCCTTCGAAATTCGTCAATAAAATCTCGATAGAGGCCGGACGTGGTGTCATCTTCTCAATGTGCACAAGAATTTTCTTGCAGAGGAGGGAGAAGAAGCCCA
>JAJZCZ010000060.1 GCA_021828805.1 Nitrospirota bacterium
GTTGATCCGGAGAAGAATGGCCTTCACATTGGGATCGCGGGCGAGCGCACGTATCTGGCGGATCGGCTTTCGTGAGGAAAGAATCACTCCAGAAATACGCACAACGCCAATCTCTGCCCCTCCGATAAGAGGAACAGAGCGGCTAAAAAAGGCCGCACCCCGCCCCAGGATAAAGATGACAGCGAGAACTGTAACAATAACAAAAAAAGCCCTAAAAATCTTCTTGAAAAGCATCGATGTCCTGCGGAAAAAAGAAGAGAGAGGGAAGTCTCCTTCCCTCTCCTGGTAACTTGCCCGCTCCTCTTTCCAACCGGATCAGATGACCGGAGGATCGGAGGGCCGGCGAGACAATCAGGAGCTTAGAAACTAAGCTCCTTCTTCCGCTCCTTTGACCGACAAGCCAATTTTCCGCTCACCCTTGTCAACCTTCACAATACGAACCTGGAGATCTGTTCCGACAGGGAAGAGCTGGTCAAGCCGCTCTCCGTTTGGTAAATCCACCTCGCTCACGTGAACAAGCCCTTCCACGCCTTCGGCGATTTCCACGAAGAACCCAAAGTCCATCACCTTGGTGACCTTCCCCTTCATTGACTGACCAACAAGGAAACGCTCGGGAATATCGGTCTCCCATGGATCGGAAGCCATCTGCTTGTAACCGAGCGAAAGTCGCTGACGCTCCTTTTCGATCTTGAGAACAATCGCTTCGACCTTCTGCCCCTTCTTGAACATTTCCGAGGGGTGGCGGACATGACGGGTCCAGGAAAGATCGGAGATATGAATCAGTCCGTCGATTCCCTCATCAAGGCCGACGAAGACGCCAAAATCCGTAAGGCTCTTCACCTTACCGGAGACAATCGTTCCGATCGGATAGCGATCCTCAACGAGGTCCCAGGGGTTGGGTCCGAGCTGCTTGAGGCCGAGCGAGATCTTCCGGTTCTTTTCATCGATCTTCAGAACCTTGGTTTCGACCGTATCCCCGACCGCCATAATCTTGCTCGGATGCTTCACCTCGTGGTTCCAGCTCATCTCGGTGATGTGCATGAGGCCCTCGACTCCCGGCTCAATTTCCAGGAAGGCGCCGTAATCGGTGATGGAAACCACCTTGGCGGGAACCTTCGAGCCTTCAGGGTAACGGGAGGCCACCGTGCTCCAGGGATCGCTCTTCAGCTGCTTCAAGCCCAGGGAGACACGTCCGGTTTCCTTGTCATGCTTCAAGACCATCACATTGATCTTGTCACCAACGGCCATCAGGTTCTGAGGGCTCGACACCCGACCCCATGACATATCGGTAATATGAAGAAGTCCATCAACACCGCCAAGGTCGATAAAGGCTCCGTAGTCGGTGATGTTCTTGACAATTCCTTCAAGAACTTCGCCCTCCTTGAGCGACTCCATCGTCAGCTTCTTCCGGCGATCACGCCACTCTTCGAGAAGAACACGACGGGAAACAATGATGTTGCCCCGCTTCTTGTTCATCTTGATGATGCGGACCTGAATGGCCTGCCCGACAAGGCGGTCCATATCCCGAACCGGACGAAGGTCGATCTGAGAACCCGGGAGGAAGGCTTTGAGTCCGATGTCGACCGTCATGCCACCCTTGATGCGGCTGATGACCTTTCCTTCGAGAACCTCGCCCTTTTCGGACAGAGCCTCAAGGGAATCCCAAACCTTCATCCTGTCAGCCTTCTCTTTGGAGAGGACGAGGTTGCCCATGGCATCCTCTCTCTCTTCGAGATAGACACTGATGCGGTCGCCCGCCTTCAGGTTGGAGGCTTCCTCTTCGGAAAACTCAGATTTGGCAATGTGCCCTTCCGACTTGTAGCCAATATCGACCACCACTTCGGTAGGGAGAACGGCGATGACCGTCCCGTCAACAACAGCACCCTCTTCAAAATTCTGAAGGGTTTCAGAGTAGAGACGGTCCATCTCGTCGCGACCGAGATTTTCATCCTGGTCCACGACAACTTCTTCTTTAAGATTGTTTTGGTTTGATAGTGACATGCGTGTAGATCCTCCTGTTGCCCGTACCGTTTCCTACGGTATGGAATCTTTCTATTCTATCGCGAACACAACCGAAAGAAAAGTCTTTTTCATCCCTCCCCCGGAAGGAATCGATGGAAGAGGCTCGGCTATGGAATGGCTGGCGACGAAAGAGTGCGGCCTTTATCCCCGGACAAGGCGGTCTCTTTTTGCGCGGATTCATTGATTCTTGAAGCGCCCAGAACCTTTTGGGGATTCTCAAGCAGGGACTCGAGAGTCCGGGTCAGCCCCTTTGACGGATGCCGTCGAAGCGCCGAGCGAAAATTCTTTTTCCCTTCCGCCGCATCACCAAGCCGGTAGTGAACGATGCCCAGATAGGTGAGGATGAGAGGATTGTCCGGATGTCTCTCCTGGGCCTCATGCAGATAGAGATGGGCCTCCCGGTAGTCTCCCCGGTCGATGTCGATCTTTCCCATCAGGGTCCGGAAGCCTCCCGGCCAGTTGTCCCGGGCAATAATCCGGGAGGCATAGCCATAGGCCGATCCAACCTGCCCCAGGGACAACTCCATCCTGGCCATATTGAGAAGAAGGGCAGGCGTATCCGGATGCTTGCGGAGAGCGTCCCGAAGGACCCTCTCCGCCTCTCTTTTTTTTCCGCTCCGATCCAAGGCCACGGCCAGGTTGTTCATCAGCGCCACATCGCCGGGGGTGCGTGCAAGAGCCTCTCTGTCAATACGAACCGCCCGGGACGGATTGCCGCTGAGCAGCGCCTTGTGCGCCTCGGCCTCAAGGTCCTTGGACGCCAGGGAGCCGGAGGGGTCGGCACAGGAAACCAGAAGGATCACCGGAAGCAGAAGTTCCGCGGGAATCCTCATTTTTTTCAGGACTTTCACGAAAGCGCCGCTTCCTGCTACGATGCCTTTACCCATGATGACCCACACCCCCGAAGAACCACCAGAGATCTCGTCTTCCATGCCCCCTCACACCCGACCATGGGAGCTCCTTGCCCAGGGAGCCTATCGACTTCGCATCCTTCTCCTGGGCATTCCATTCATCTTCGCGATGGTTGAAAATGCCCGCCACCCCTTCCCCTTGTGGGCCTTTTTCTACCAGGTTCTCCAGGGAGATGCCCCCCTTTCCTCTCTCTGGAGAAGACTCCTCATGTTTCCAGCCCTCGGCCTTTATGCCGGTGGCTTTTTCTTACGCCTTTCCGCAACGGCGACCCTCGGAGGCAGAACGGTCTGGAAGCCCTCTCCCGGGAGCGGAAAACTTTATACGGGAGGGGCTTTGGGGATTGTCCGCCACCCCATTTACCTGGGATCAGCCGCCATGATTTCAGGTCTTTCCCTTATCTCTTCTCCTCAAGGAGCGGCGCTCATTCTTGGAGTCGACATTCCCCTTCTCAGCCTCTTTGCCTGGCTCGAGGAGCGCTCCCTGGCGGTCACCCACCCGGAGTATGCCGACTATAAAAAACGCATTCCCGCCGTTCTTCCCCGCCTTCCCCTCTCCCGGGGCCCCATGAAGGACGCATGGAACGCTCTCGGCACAGAAGGTGGAAGGGCCCTCCGGTCGGAGGCCGCCAACGCCGCCCTGCTCGGAGGATTTATTGCCTTCTGGCTGACACCGGATCTTCGCTTCTTCTGGGGCAGTGCAGGGCTTGCCCTGATTGCCGCACTCACCGCTCCCGTCTGGGAAAAACTCCTCCGAGGACATCCATGAGACGCTTTGTTACCTTTACCTCCGACTTCGGGACACGGGACTCCTACGTGGCGAGCGTCAAGCTCAGGATTCTTGCCGGGGATCCCCATTGCGAGGTGATCGACGTCACCCACGAGATCCCCCCTTTTTCTCCGGCCTTGGCGCTCCCGCCCCTGATCGACATAGCGAGGGTCTCCCCTCCGGGAACCACGCATCTCTGTATCGTGGACCCCGGCGTAGGAAGCCCCCGGAAGGCTCTGGCAGGAGAAGGAGGCGGTTTCTATTTTATCCTGCCGGACAACGGACTGGCCGCACTTCTCTCAAAATGGATGGACGATCTTGTATTCTACGATCTCCATGATCCGGAGATTTTTGGAGGAGAGGCCACCCCGACCTTCCAGGGACGGGACCTCTTCGCCCCCGCCGTTGTCGCCCTGACCTCAGGGAAATTCGCGCCGAAGGATCTGGGGCCCCGCATGTCCCCCGGCGCCCTCGCTCCCTGCACGGATGAGGGCAACGAGAAAGACAGCCGGCTCACCGTCTGGAACATCGACCACTTCGGCAATATTCTCCTCGACTACTTCACCCTCCTCCCGCCGGAGACCGTCGAAATTACCCATGATGGCCGCCTCATTCCCTATGTCCGGCGCTATCAGGATGTTCCCCGGGGATCCCTGGGCTGTCTTGTCAACAGCTCCGGGTGGCTGGAGATCTTCTGTCGGGAAGGAAGCGCCTCAAGGTCGACCGGTATGGGCGTCGGACAGCGCCTCGGGGCCCGAATCGAAGGCGGGTCCGGCCGGAGGCTGTAATACCCGGCCCGGCCTCACCCTGCAGGGCTATTGTTCTTTACGAAGCTTGTAGGGAAAGTTGTCGTAATAGTAGTCGGGGGGAAGGTTTTGCAGGAGGTCGGGGATCTGGTCGCCGCTGATGGCTTCCCAGGGACCTTTGAGGTCCTCCGCGCGGTACCAGTGCTCCTGAAAGTACTGATAGTACACACCATCCCGCATATAGAGCGGACGGCTCGAGGTCAGAAAAATATAGAGATTGGTCCGGGGCAGGAGAACCGGGGTGGACTGACCTTCGAATCGAAGGGGAGTCGGCTGGTCATCCACGGAAATCGTCGGGGCCGCCCCGTTATCGGTCGAACATCCGGAGGCGGCAAACAGGGTGGCCGCCAAAAACAGGGCTCCCCCCATTCCCTTGACTCTCTCCCGGAACCTGCCTAGAATCGTTGGTGTGTCCACACATTCCTCTTCCTACTTGAAGCCCGTTCTTCTTATCATCGCCCTGCTTGTTCTGCTGGGAACCGGCCTCTATCTTGCCTCGAGCCAGCTCCCCACATTCAAGCCTTTGGGCCCTTGATCTTCCTTTTGGCTTTTTCTGCCCGTTTTTCCTGACAGCGAGAACAGATTCCCTCAATATCGAACCGGTGCACTGTCTCGGCATACCCCTCCCGACGGACCCGCTCGTCGATTGCGGGCTCCAGCGGACAGAAATCGATGTGGCGCACCTCCCCGCACACACGACAGACAAGATGGTGGTGGTGTCCGGCCATCCCCACGATATAGCCGTCCTCCCCCTCCTCCCGGTGCATCCGCTCGAGAACCCCAAGCTTGACAAAGAGGTCAATCGTGCGAAAGAGAGTCGCTCTCCCCAGGTCAGGATGGCGCAACTCCATCCGTTTTTGCAGATCCGCGACAGAAAAGATTCCGGAGAAATGGATAAGCTCTTCCACAATGGCGGAACGCTGGGGCGTCAGCCGGACTCCATGGTGAGAAATCGTCCGTCGCATCTCGTCAGGCGTATACACCACTCTTCTCCTCAAGCCCCTTATCTTGCAACATTTTTTCCTTACTCATCCACGAGAAGAAACGAGAAAACCTTGAGAGGGCTCTGGGGATCAAGAAGCTTCTGGATAAAGTCTCCGAGGAAGGTGAATTCGTTCACAATCTTCGCGTTTCCAGGGGCCACCGAAAGGATCAGAAGCGGATCGGTGCATCCATTGACGTAGTTTCCGATCCCGATTCCCTTCTGGCTGTTGACTGCCACAGGGGACAGCGTTCTCAGAAAACGGTCGAGGTCGGGGTGAAAATAGAACCGGCGATCGATCCGGTTATTCCAGTCCGTTCCCTTGACCTCCACCGACTGGATGTACCCGTTTTCCCGCCCGATAAAGCGGACAATCACGCTCCGGTAGAGGGAGGGAAGTTTGACGACACGGTTGTGTTCGCAGTGGATGACGTAGGGATGGTCGGCATCAAGTCGAATCGTATAGGGGAGTTCATACGGGAGAGATTTCTTGTTGTAAAAAGGGTTGATGGCCCTCACGATGATCCCGTTGGGGCTGGCATCCGGAGTCAGACCCGCCGCATGAAGCGTCGGATGCGGATGGCTGAAGTTACAGCCCCCAAGAATAACTGCCGCCAGAATGGCTCGGGAAATCGCACCGACGATGGTCGGCCGGCGAACCCGCTGATCACGTTCCATGATTCTCCTCCTCTCGGTCCATTCTCAACGCATTCCCCTTCATCCATCTTCCAGACAGACTCTCCACTCTGGAATAGACGACGGGAACCAGAAACAGGGTGAAGACCATTGACGACAAAAGCCCTCCGATGACAACGAGGGCCATCGACTCCCGGATTCGACCTCCGGAGCCCAGCCCCACAGCCATGGGCATCATGCCGAAGACCATGGCAAAGGTCGTCATGGAGATGGGCCGCAGGCGGGTCCGGGCCGAGATGATCGCCGCCTCTTTGGGACCCTTTCCGAGCCGTCGCTGACGATTGGCGCAATCGACTAAAAGAATAGCATTCTTTGTCACCAATCCAAACAGAATGATGAGTCCGATAGCCCCCATCATATTCACCGAAATTCCCGAAACCCAGAGGGCCAGAACGGCCCCCACCACACCAAAGGGAATCGAGACCATGATCACCAGCGGGAGCAGGATGCTGCGAAAAAGCAGGGAAAGAATCAGAAAGACTCCCCCCACGGAGACGAGCATGGCCAGCAGGATCTGGCCCTTGGCATCGCGAAGGACATCCGCGTTGCCCGCGTAACGGAGATGATAGCCGGCGGGCAGGGTCTTCTTGGCCCAGCCATTGACCGCTTCCATCGTGGCCCCCAGAGAGGTCGGAGGCAGGATTTCTGCCGCAACTGTCACCGACGGGCTCTGGTCATCCCGGTTCTGACGCTCTCCGGAGGACTCCTTCCGGATGGTTGCCAGAGAGGAAAGAGGCAGAGACCTCCCGGGAGCAACCGAAAAGGGGAGGGCCCCGACTTTTTGCACAGAGCTGAGTTCGGAGGGGTCGAGGATGAGCCTTAAGGGAAGCTTCCCCGAGGGCGTTTCAACCCCGCCCGCCGACTCTCCCTCACTGACACTCGACAGCCATCCCGCCAGTCGTCCCGGAGAGAGGCCAAAGCGGGACATGGCGTCCGGAGTTGGATGAAGAACCACCTGCTCCTCCGCGCCTCCCGAAGAGCTCCGGGCATCCCGGATCCCCGGGCGGGAGGAGAGAAAGTCAGCCAGTCCGACCCCGAAGCTCGCGAGCCGTTGCGGGTCCGGTCCCAGGAGAAAGCACTGAAAGGAGGGGGTCTCTCCCGTTCCTCCCAGAGGGCCGGGCCGGCTGACCGAACCGGAAAGCTCCGGCATTTTCGACAGGATTTTCCGGACCTGGTCCATCACCTGGGTGTCGGGAACGGTCCGCCGGGAGGGGTCCTGAAGCGAGACATAAAGAAATCCCTCGGAAGCGAGCGTTCCCCCGGTACCTCCCGATCGGGACAGAACCGAACGCACCGGCGGAAGTTTTCTCAGAGTCTCGGAAAGGGTGGCAAGGAGCCGGTCGGTTTTGGCAAGGCTCGGGGCCCCACTGACCCGAACATGGACAAGAAAAACGCTTCTGTCTTCTTCCGGAATCAGATTGGCGGGAAGCCGGCCCGCCAAAAAGAAAGATCCGGCGAGCAGGGCGAGCGAAAAAACAGTCAGGGCAAACGGGTGCTCCATCGCCAACGCAAGAGCCCGCTCATAGCGGTCACCCAAGGCCATCCCTCTCCGGGCAAGACCGGGAAAAAGCCGGGAAGGCGGCCCGACAGGCTCTCCCGCTCCTCGTCCCGCCAGAACCGGAGTCACGGTCAGCGAAACGATCAGGGAGGCGACGACCGCCAGGGAGACCGTCCAGCCAAACTCCCGGAAAAATTCGCCAAGAACCCCGTGCATCATGGCCATGGGCGCGAATACGGCCACAATGGAAAACGTTGTGGCCACCACCGCCCGCGCAATCTCGGCCACTCCCGAACTGGCCGCCGCGGCCAGCCCCTCTCCCAGGGCCCTGTGGCGATTGATGCTTTCCAGCACCACAATGGCATCGTCGATGAGAATCCCCACCACCAGGGACAGGGCAAGCATCGTCAGCGTGTTCAGCGTAAAGCCGAAAAGGTGGAGAGCCGGAAAGACGGCCAGGATGGAGGCGGGAATGGCCACCGCTGAGACCAGGGTCTCCCGAAGATTGCCGAGGAAGAAAAGAATCGACAAAACCGCGAGGCATCCTCCCAGGGTGAGTGTCTCGAGAAGCTCCCGGTTGTTCTTTCCGATTTCAAGGGAGCGGTCGACGAGGATCACAAAACGGGAGGAGCCGGACGTATCCGGAAGCGAGGACAATGTGGAGTGGATACGGGAGGAGAGGCGAATCAGATTGGCCCCGGGACGGGCAAAGACCTTCAGTGCGATCGCCTGCTGACCGTCGAACCGGTAGACGCCCCCTTCTTCCCGGGGAGCCGTTGACAGGGTCCCGATCTGCGACAGGGGACGCGCCTTCCCCGAGGGCAGCGGAATGAGGAGTCTGGCAAGGCTCTCCCGGGTCAGGGGCTCTCCCCTGACAGAAAACGACTCCTGGCGCCCTCCCGATGACACCGCTCCTGCGGGGTACTCCCGGGAGCGGTCCTTAAGCCAGGACGCGAGGGAGGAGAGGGAGCCGCCCACAGAGGTCAGGGAGTGGCCCGTCAGCGTCAGCCGCATTTCCATGGGGGGAGGAAGAAAGGTCTTCACCTTCCGGACACCCTTCATGCGGGAGAGGGAGGGAACGACGACTGCTGTGACGAAGTGGTGCAGCGCCGTCGTTTCCGAAAAGCCATTTCCGGAAGAGTCGGTTGCGAGGGAGGCCTCAGGAAAAATGATCCACAGGAGAGGTTGACGGGTCGGATTCTCACGCCGGACCGTCACCGACAGAACGGAGGAGGGAAAGCGGGATCGAACCCGGTCAACCGCCTTTCTGACCCGGGAGAGGGTATTTCCTGCCAGCGCGCTGTCCTTGAAGACGGCGGTCACCACGGCCGCGCCGGAGACCACAGTCGAGTGAACATGCAAGATCCCCTCAAGAGAGGATACTTCTCCCTCAAGCGGTGTGACAATATCGCGGATGATCCCCTTTGGAGAGGCGCCAGGGTCTGTCACCGTGACGCTGACCAGGGGGAACCTGACCCGGGGAAAGAGATCGACCCCCATCCCCTGGTAGGAAAAAATCCCGACGACGATCACTCCCAGAAGAGCCAGCAGGGTTGCCCAAGGGCGGGTCAGGGCGAGATCCGTGAGGGAAAATTTTTTCTTCTTGGCGGGCAAGCGGGGTCCTCGGGATTAAGACATAACGGCGACAATGTTAAGGGAAGACAGGTGATTGAGCCTACCCGAATTTGCCGGGAGGTGACAAGTGGCTCCCGTCGGGCCTATGATGAAGGAGTCGATGGGGCATCGTCGTCCCGATCAAACGAACCATTCTGAAGATTGATTTTCTGGTCTGAAGATTGATTTTCTGGTCTGAAGATTGATTTTCCGGTCTGAAGGTTGGCTTCTCTGGCCTGCAGACTGTTTTTCTGGAGCAATCATGGCCGCACCCCGCAGCAAATGGATGGCTCGCCTGTC
>JAJZCZ010000004.1 GCA_021828805.1 Nitrospirota bacterium
CCTTGTGCTCCAGAACTGGGAGATCTGTGTGGAATAGGTTTCGGGACCTGACGTATAGTTTGCGGTTGTCGAGCCCGACAGAAAGACCTCTTCGGCGATAAACTCGACGTAAGGGGCCCAGTGTTCAAAGAGCCTGTACTCAAGACCTATCGAGAAATGGCCTTCGGGGTTGACGTTGGAGGAAAGGCCTTCGGAGAGCATGACATTCCCGGCTCCCAGGGCGACTGAAAGGAGCGTCGAGCCAGAGAAGAGGGGGAAGCCGAAGCGCAGAGGGTCGACCATCACGTCGGCAACGCCGACCGTTCCGCTGAGGGTGCTGGAGGATCCGGCGAGAGATGTCTTGATGGTTGGCGATCCGATCCAGTCGAAGGTCAGTTGAGGCATGTAGGCCGAGATGTCCCCCAGATTGGTAAAGGAGTACCCCATGCGGAGGCCCCCTCCCGGGGTGGCGGACGATCCTTGAAAGACCCCCCCGCTTCCCATGGCCAATCCGGCACGCGGCCCGCCATAGAACCCCCGCCAGAGAATGACCGGCTTGGCGACGGGGGTTTCTCCCACCGCTCCATTGGTTCCCACAAGCCAGACAATGTTCTTGGAGGTGTCCAAAAGTTCGGCCTGGGAATCCGGCCGGATTCTCAAGGTGAAGTCGGGCGCAGATTTTGAGAGCGTCAGAACGGTGGGATGCTTTTTCATGGCCTTGATGAGTTTTTCGGTCTTAAATCCGGGAGCCGATTCAAAGGTAATGCGGGGTACTCGCGTATGGGCATTTCGAAATTCCTGGTACCAGACGGCCCCGGTGATCTTGTCGATGAAGCGGTTCTGGGGAGACTCTTCCTTGTTGAAGGGGTCAAGTCCCGCGCATCCTGCCAGGGGAAGAAGAAAGCAGAGGAGAAGTAATGCTGGCAGAAGTCGAAAGCGATGGTGCGTTGTGGTGAAGGAGTTGCTACCCCCTGATTTTGTTTCTTTCTTAAACAAGGTCGATGTCATTTGGCGGCTCCCACAAGCTCTGTGACCCATCCGTTTGTGGAGTTCGAGCTCGATCCTGAGTTCGAGTTTGATAGTGCGGCGCTGTTAAATCCGTTGTTGGCGATCCAGACATTGCCATTCGAGTCAACGGCGATCGAGGTCGGAAACATGAAGGAGTTGAATGCGCTGCATCCCATCAGGTTGGTGTTGATGACGGAGAAGTCGCAGTAGGACGCATAGCTTTGGACCTGTGCGCTGGTCCCAGAAAATGCGCTGGCTCCTCCTCCGGGGGAGGGGGAGGCGATGGTTGTATTAAATCCTCCGGAGTTACTGCTGTTGCTGTTGCCAAATGTTCCAGCAACCCAGGCGCGATTCTGGTGATCGATCGCGATTCCTGCGGGGGTTCCCCCTCCAAAAGTCCCTCCATCGTTGCATCCGTTAATACAGAAGACAGGACTTGAGACGTTTCCGTAAGGGACCTCCATAACACCGGTATTGGCACTTAGAGAGACCCAAAGATTTCCCGAGGAATCCAGGACAATACTATTGGTGTTGGCGGGTCCTGTCGCCCTTCCTCCGCTTTGATACGGGGGGCCGTTCAGGGAGGTATAGATGTCTAATTTGGAATAGTTTGTCGAGACGCAGCCTGTGTTTGTAAAATTGCAGAAAACATGGGCGGGAGTTGCCGTCCCGATTGTATACTGCGCCAGGACGCTGGGATTTCCAGTGCTGTTGCAATTGCCTGAGCATCCTCCCGTTCCTGCTATCCAGACGAGCTGATGCGTCTCGTCGACCGCAATTCCCGTTGCCGTGATGGTGCTTCCGAGGACAGTGGCAAGGGATGTGTAGGTAGGGGAGGTACTGACGCTTGTACTGGAGGTGCTGAGGTTCCCCTTGGGGATTTCGTAGGGTTGCCCCCCGTAGGCAATCCAGATATTGTCCTGGATGTCGACGGCCATAGCGACGCCTGAGGTTGAAAAAGAGGTGTTGAGGGGATACTGGATGACTTGAGAAAACGACGTGAGGCCGGCCGGGATCTTAAGAATGTCGTAAGAAGTGCCTCCGTTGGATGTCTCCTCAAGAATCCAGAAGGTGCCGCTATTGGGGTCGGCGGCGTACGCCACCGGAGAGTATCCGCTCAGATAGGTTGTTCCGATGATGGTGCAGTTATTCGGGCAGATCGAAATGGCTCCTCCGGGGTTTCCTGCGGGGATCTCCAGAAGCTGAACTCCTCCGCCACTGGGAGAGTCGGGAATCCAGACATTGTTCTGTCCGTCGATGTAGACCCCGTCGATCGAGGTGAGCTGTCCGTAGGGGTTGTTACTGTTATTGTTGCTGTTCGAGTATGTGCAGCCCGACGGACAGAAGGTGATGGCTTGTGGTCCCCCCGAAACGGACATCGTGTTGCTGGAATTCCCGCAGCCCGCCATCCCTGACAGAAGAAAGAGCCCCCCTGTCAGAAGGAGGGCGGTAGTCAGGGAGGCCGACCTCCTTTTTTCTTTTCCTGCATTCAAAGAATCGTTCATTGCGACTCCAGCGCTGTCATGGATCAATTATTCACCCTATGGTTTTGCCTCTTCTTTGCCGAGCTCATCAAAGCTCTTGTCGGCATCCTTCTCGATGGCTTTCTTCATTTTTGCATCCATTTCCTTGTAGCTCTTGAGCATGTTCTTGAAGGTTGCCAGGTCGATTTCGGCTTTGGCGAAGACTGTCCCATCGGTATCCTTGTAGTGGTCGACGATCATGACGCCCCGGAGCGTGGTCTTGGTGAAATTTTTCATGGTGGAGGTAACCTGTTGTTCAGAGGCCGTCTGATCCTCGTTGGCTCCCCCTGCTACGCTGTTCTGGTAGGACTTGGTGAGAATGGCGACGTAGCTCTTGAGCTGCTGGGCGACCTTTGCGCGTGCTCTCGTATCAGCCGCCTCGGTGGCCAGGGAAAGATCTGGAATATGCTGGGCGGCTCCCACGCCACAGATGACCTTCTGCTGGGGATCGAAGCAGGCCATGCGTTGCACCCATTGGGGGGCGCTTGATGTGCTGATCATGTTTCCTCCCTCATGGGCGCAGGCCCCAAGAAAGGGCGCCAGTCCGAGGAAGATAAACGAGAGGGCTTTAAATTTTGAGATTTTTTTCATCAAGGTCTCCTGTTTTTTGTAAAACACTTGCGGACCCTTTCACCATCTACCGAAGGAAGCCCGCTGGATTGACGGAAAAATTGCCTTATTCCGGAGGAAGGATCGCCTTTCCTCCAAGTTGCTTCTGAATATCCTCATGCATGGATGATCCCATCCGGTCAAGCTTTTCCATTTCCCGTTCGAGAACAGATTTCGCCTTGAAAGGATGCGAAGGTGTCACCAGCCCGGGGAGGGGTGGCTGGGGAGATGGTGTAACAGCCTCTTTCCCGGGATGAACCGAAGAGACCTCTGTCCCTGACAGTGGTGGAGAGGTCTCGGAAGTCTCCGGAGATGGTTCTTTATGTGCCGAAGGCGAATGACCATCGGGCCAGCCTCCGGAACTCCGGAGCCATCGGGTAACCACGTCCGACTGGATCGAAAAATTGATACTGGTGATGGCAAGTCCGTCGGAGGCCTTGCGGGCGATGGCGGTATCGATACCGACCATGTGGCCGTGTGAGTCCAGTAATGGGCCTCCCGAGTTGCCACGGTTCATGCCGGCATCCGTCTGGAAGACATTCTTTCCAGGGACCCCTTCGAAGTCCATGATGTTGGTGCTGATGATTCCCTCGGTCATCGACCAGAGTCCCCCGGATTCGGGGTTACCGATGGCGACGACCCGCTGTCCTGGAACAACATCGGAAGCGGTCCCGAAGGCAATACGTGCCGTCGAGGGGGGGCGCTCCTTGGGCATCAGGAGGGCCAGGTCGAGCTTGGTGTCATAGCGCTCGAGAATGGCGGGGGTTCTATGCCGAAGGTCGAGGGAGGGATCCCCCGAGAGTTTCGAGGGTTTGTAGTAGACGAAGAGGTGGACGAAGGGGCGCCCTGTTTCTTTGTCCATGATGACGTGGGCATTGGTGAGGACATCCCCTCTCCGGGTGATGAGGCTGCCGGCTCCGAGCTCTCCCTTCCCCTCCTCGTTAAATCCCGCTACCGCGACAACTGCTGGAGCGTAGGCGCGATAGATCGAGGAAGGGGAAAGGCGGCTGGAGTTTCCAGAGGAAGAGCTCATCGGAAGTGGTTGTGTGATAGCGTGCTTTGAGTCTTCGCTGGAAAAGGGAGAAGCTTCGTTGATGAACGGAAGAGAGGTCGCAGGAGCGGGAGAAGAGAGTCCTGTCAGAAGGAGCGCCAGGAAGAGAAAGGGCATACGGGACATTTTCGATGGAGGGCTCGAAGAGGATGGGGCTCGTCTGTTCATGAGGTCTCCATTGGCAAAGTGAGCCAGAAGGTGTCAACAGCCCTATAGGTGTTCTTTATCGCTCGATCATTGGCTCGGCTGTACCCTGTTAGTCCCGCGTCTAAATCCCCCGAGGTTTAGATAGGTTCACATTTGTGATAGTAATGTAGCAGATAGACGGTTTTTGTAAATTCTACGAAAGTATTTTCTTTGACTACTAAAGTTGGGTATGTTTTCTCAGGAAATTGCTCTAGGATTACGTCGAAAAAAAAATCAGTTTTTGAGTGAGTCCAGAGGAAACGTCAGATCTCGGGATTGCGTGCCCTTGAGCTCAATGGACCGATGGCCTGGGTGCGATTCTGGGATAGGTCTTTGCGACCCTTCGCTGGAGAAAGAGATGGAAACTTGCGGCCCCGACTCCCGCTCAATCCTTCTGGATCTTGTGGGAAGCCTCTATGACGCACCAGACAAACAGGCTCTGCTTGAGGCTTTTCACAGAGGAATCAAGAAGGTTCTTTCGGCATCGCCGTTGATGTTATTTCTTCCCGTTGACTCTTGCAGTGGACGATGGTCCCCGGAGGGGTGCGTCTCCTTTCCGCCCGACGCGGCCTGGGCGAGAGAGTGGAGCCTCTTCTACCTGAGAATTGATCCTCTGGCGATTGAGGCTTTTCGCGATCCTAATTCCAGGGCGATTCGATATTGTGACCTCGTCGATACGGCAGATTTTCACGCCTCCCGTTTCTACCGGGATTTCTTTTCACGAATCCCGGCGGGCTTCGCCCTTCTTTTGCCTCTCTCCTGCCATGGCGAACGGCAGGGGGCGCTCTGGATTCTGCGGAGTCTTGAAGGTAGGGAGTTCGCAGACTCGGACCGGGAGATCGGGGATCTTCTTGCCTACCACCTCGCCCGTGCGATGCTGCTTGTCAATCTTCGTTCTCAGCCAGCTCTTTGTGGGCAGCCGGGCGTTCTCGTCTACGATGGTGGGAAAAATCTTCTCTACCGGAACGACCGGGCCCAGTTGATCTTGGGGACCTCGGATCTTCGATGGTGCCTCGATCGAGCAAATGATCCGCATCCCGTGCTGCAGACTGAAAAAGGTGTCTTCCATTGCCGTGTGCTTCCGGTCCGTCCCCAGGAGGTCGGATTTGCAGCCTCCGGAGAATTCCCCTCCGGATCCCGCGATCCCCGTGATGGGAATGTGGTTATTCTCGAGCCATATCGCTCGACGGCATCTCTGGCAAGGCGACTGAACCACTTTGACCTCTCCCAGCGACAGTCGGAGGTGGTTCTCGAGGTTGTCCGCGGTCACAGTAACCGGGAGATCGCCGACAAACTCGGCATCTCGCTTCAAACCGTCAAGGACCACATGCATGACATCTTTCGGATCCTTGGTGTTCGGAGTCGAACGGAGCTCATGGTGATGGTGTTTAGAGGGGTAGACAGAGAGAATGTGTAGCATGCTTGGGATGTTTTAGAAAAACAGTTACCGGATTCTCACCCGCTCTTCAGCAATTGGGAGTTCTGGCGACATGGTTGGTGTCTGGGCTCGGTTGTCGAGGCTTGCCTGGTCTTCAACCTTTGGCCTGACGTAGCGAAAGAGTTCAGAAATAGTGATGTGTCCATTCACGACAGCCCTTCCGTTCAGCCCTTTGAGCAAATAGTATGTAAAAAGCCCATGCCCTGCTCTTTTGAGCACTCCGGATTCCTGGTTTGACTTTGCTGCACTCAGGACGATTAGCTTCCCGGAGGTTGGTATGAAGCCTTCCTTTATTTTCGCCACAAGAGGCCGTGCTCCCTCAACAATCACAGACCTCCCTCCCGTCCCGGAGAAGCAAGAGTCCATCATGACGATGATCCGCTTGGCTGGAAGAGATTGAAGCTGGGTATAGAGACTGTCAAGCGAAATTCCTGTGCTCCTCAGATCCGATGGGTCCCCATCGTAAGGAACAAGATATGCGTTCCCATTTTCCGAAGGAGCTCCGTGGCCGGAGAAGTAGATGAAGACGCTGGAGCCGGGACGGACATTTCTCTTAAGCCAGCGCAGTCCTTCCTTGATTCTTGATTGTGTGGCAGTTGTGTCCGAAAGTTTTTTGATATGGCGAGGCGGAATGCCGAGGGCAAGAAAGTGGGCGTTGATCGCACTGAAGTCTCTGAGTGCATATGTGGCGGGGGGGACTCCCGGAGCATAGTGCTCAATACCTATGATCAGCGCATAGCTCTTAGGATTAGTCGGCAGCCTGTAGTGAGGACGGTCCACGGATGAGGAGATTGTTTTCTTCGTCGTTCTTGATTCCGATATTTTGGAGGAATTTTCTTCGGTGCGTACTCTGTCGCCGATGAAAAATGTAAATCCAATTGTGGTGTCCTGATCGTAGGGGGGTTGAATATAGTCTTTTTTGAGGCGATATCCCCTTGCGTGACAATCGACTTCATGGGGTTGATTGGTCAGAATAACCCGGACGCGCTTTCCAATGGCCAAATACTGTCCATCAACGTAATATTTGCAGTTCTTATTAGATTGAAAAATCAAGATCCTGTCGGCTTCACTTGACTGCCGGGGGAGTGATGCAAGGTCGCTACTTGTCAGCCCGGAAGGGAGGCCTGAAAGGGATGCGCAGCCTCCCGTCGCCATTATAAGAAGAGATCCTGAAATGAAGCGAATGAGCTGTGAGTTCATGATGTGTACTTTGTCAATATAGTCAAGCCTCCCTGACAATATAAATTCTCCAATTCGTGACTGATGTTTCTGGTCATGAGGTTAAGTATTAATGTAGATTCTGTTCTCCGACCGTCATCTTGGCCGCTGTTCCCGTGATATGGACATCGGTGGTCATGATCGGGAGTATCGGGATCGTTGTCAGTTTGTAAGTGATGACTGCATTTAGGAGAATGTCTCCTCCTTTTTCAGCGAGTGCTCTTTGAACAAGGGCATTGATTTCTTTGGCGTCAAAAACTTTTGGAGAAAGAAATGTTGTGGCTGAGTCTGAGGTAGAAACTTCCCCCACAGGAGTCACGTTGCTGTTAGGGTAGACAAACTCGAGATTGTTGGAGCGGACCCCGAAGGAGTAGGTACAGCCGGTCATCAGGAGCAGTAACATCGCCAGCGTGAGGGAAGCAATGGAATGAGCTGTTTTCATCGAGTCCTCCTTGAGTGCTTAAGGGTGTTCCCTAGTGTAGATTTTGTTCGCCGACAGTCATTTTCACTGCAGTTCCATCCACCTGGACCGTAGTTGTATAGATATTAAATATAACGAGTGGGATCATCGTAATGTATTGTCTTTCGTTGTAGTTGATAAGGAGGTCTCCCCCTCGAGAGCTAAGGGCATTTGAGATTGCTTGCTCCTCAAGGTTTGGATCATTGAAGTCAGGTGATAGCGAGGTAGTACTTGCCTCACCGGTTGCGTGACCAATAGGTTTTACATTACTGTTAGGGTATGTAAAATGGCTTTGGGAAAAGGGAAATGATGTATCAAACATCGTGCAGGCGGAAGTCGCGGAAAGTAATATGACAGAAGAGAGAAGAGCTATTCCCTGAGAGAACGTTAGCTTGCGGTCCATGGCATCCTCCTTACAAGAGTGTTGTTTGATGAGCTGATCTGCATTCTTCGTTCAACTTTTTAGCTCCTTTCTCGATTCGGTTATGAATGACATTTTGCTTATGGTTTGAGAGATTCGGCATCAATTATATGCAAGCCGATGCCTTTCTCAATCGCCTAAAAGTACTAGCAACCCAAACTTTAGTTGCCTCAATGCGAGAGTCCTGTCTCCAGCTTCGGAGTTTTGTCTGTTGCCAGAAAAAATAATGCTCCGTCATGCCCCTTATCCAAAGATTCAATCGGTCAAAGACTTGAGTAAATCCTAATTTGGTATGGATTTTATTCCAGACCATCGGGTCTGTGGAGTCAGATTGCTTACGTCCGGCTCAGATGTTTGGCTGCCGGCGCTTTCCCGGGAGATCTTTCCTGTCTCCACCGGCCTTCCCCGGAAGGCGCATCCGCAATCGTGCCATTCCGGGGATAATGAATTGTCTTGAGATTTGCCACGGGAATCAGCGAAAATAAAAGGAACATGGATGCCTTGTCGGAGACTCACCCGACAGGAAGTTCTGACCGTTGATGAATGTTGAGAGGATCACCCATATGCGTAGCGATATCATGAAAAAAGGGGTCGACCGGGCCCCCAACAGAAGTCTTCTGAAGGCCTGCGGCCTGACTGATGCCGACATGGACAAGCCCTTCATCGCCGTGTCCAACTCCTATGTGGGGATCGTTCCGGGCCATGTTCACTTAAATCGCCTGGGTGAGATCGCCCGCGATGAGATTCGCAAGGCCGGCGCCGTTCCCTTTGAGTTCAATACCATCGGGGTGGATGATGGCATCGCCATGGGACATGGCGGCATGCGCTACTCCCTGGCCAGCCGGGAGATCATTGCCGATGCCGTCGAGACCATGGTCATGGCCCATCCCTTTGATGGCATGCTTTGCCTCTCCAATTGCGACAAGATCACCCCCGGCATGATGATGGGGGCCCTGCGCGTCAACATCCCGACCGTCATGGTCTCGGGAGGCCCCATGGAGGCCGGACAGCTCAAATCGGGTGAAGTCGTGGACCTTATCTCTGTCTTCGAGGGCGTGGGGAAGCTCAAGGCCGGCAAGATTTCGGAGGAGCAGCTCAAGGAAATCGAGGATGAAGGCTGCCCCACGTGCGGCTCCTGTTCCGGGATGTTTACCGCCAACTCCATGAACTGCCTCGCGGAGGTTCTGGGAATTGCCCTTCCCGGCAACGGCACAATCCTTGCCACCGATCCCGCCCGGGAGGAACTCGTCCGCAAGGCGGCCCGCCGGGTCGTGGAGCTGGCCCGGGCCGGGCAGAACATCCGGGAGTTCGTGAACGAACGGGCTCTGGCCAATGCCCTGGTTCTGGACATTGCCATGGGGGGGTCCTCCAATACCATTCTCCATGCCATGGCCGTGGCCCATGAAGCTGAGATCCCCTTTCCCCAGTCCCGTATCAACGAGATTGCCGACCGTGTCCCCTACATCTGCAAGGTGAGCCCGGCGGGCTCCTACCATATCCAGGACGTTGCCCGCGCGGGGGGAGTGATGGCCATCATGAAGGAGCTGGCTGTCATTCCCGGCCTGCTCGACATGGAGGTCCGGGGCGTCTCGGGGAAGACGCTGGGAGAGGCGATTGCCGAGGCCAAAAATCTCGACACCGAGGTGATCCGACCGGTCTCCCGCGCCTACAGCGCCAAGGGGGGCCTGGCCATTCTCTATGGCACACTCGCCCCCGACGGCGGGGTGGTGAAAGTCGGAGCGGTCGACCCCGCCATGCGCAAGTTCGAAGGGCCTGCGGTGATCTTTGACTCGCAGGAGGCGGCCTGTGATGGAATCCTGAGCGGGAAGGTCAAGGCCGGGGACGTGGTGGTAATCCGGTACGAAGGTCCTTCCGGAGGTCCCGGCATGCAGGAGATGCTCGCGCCCACCGCCAACCTGATGGGGATGGGGCTGGGGGACAAGGTGGCGCTCGTTACTGACGGGCGATTCTCCGGGGGAACCCGGGGAGCCTGCGTGGGACATATCTCGCCCGAAGCCTCGGCCGGGGGCCCCATCGGTCTGGTGCGCCCTGGCGACCGGATTAGGATCGACCTTGAGGCCCGGACCATTGACCTCATGGTCTCGCCGGAGGAGCTGGCCACCCGTCGGAAAACCTTCTCTCCGCTTCCTCCCAAGGTGACCCGTGGCTACCTGGCGCGCTACGCCGCTCTCGTGGAGAGCGGCAGCCGTGGAGCCATCTTGCGGACTCCCGGGTCGGCGGTCCGGTGACCGTTTTTTCTCCCGGAATGATGTCGGGATACGCCGGAAAATACATCCTTGTGACGGGTGGGGCCGGCTTTGTGGGGTCCCACCTCTGTGATCGCCTGCTGGCCCTGGGTGCCCGTGTGGATGTCCTGGATAATCTCTCCACAGGGAGCGAGTCGAATATCCCTGCCGGGATTGGTCGATTTGTCGAGCAGGATGTGGCCGTCTCCGCCCCCCTCCCGGACTATGACCTTCTCTTTCATCTGGCCTGTCCGGCCTCCCCTCCCCGATACCAGGCCGATCCGGTCGCCACCTTCCGTACCGCTGTCTTTGGAACGGTCCGGATGCTGGAAGAAGCCCGGCGGACCGGAGCCCGCATGTTGATCGCGTCCACCTCGGAGGTCTACGGAGACCCCTTGGAGCATCCCCAGACGGAGTCGTACTGGGGCCATGTCAACCCGATCGGCCTTCGCTCCTGTTACGACGAAGGCAAACGCGCCGCCGAAACGGTGGCGACGGACTATCGGCGCCAGTCCGGGGTTGATCTCAGGATCGTCCGCATCTTCAATACCTATGGCCCCCGCATGGATCCGTTCGACGGGCGGGTGGTGAGCAACTTTATCCGCCAGGGTCTGATGGGGCTTCCCCTGACTCTTTACGGAGACGGATCCCAGACCCGTTCCTTCTGCTTTGTCTCCGACCTGGTTGAGGGAATTCTCCGGCTGGGAGCCCTTCCGGATGAGCCCGGCCGGGAATCTCCCGTCAACCTGGGCAATCCCGGAGAGTTCACCATCGGGGAACTCGCTGATGTTGTCGAGGAGGTCCTGGGCCGGAGTCTGGGTCGGGTGACCCATCCGCTTCCTGCCGACGATCCCCGCAGGAGGCGCCCGGATATTACCCGGGCCGGGGAGTGGCTGGGCTGGAGTCCGGAGATCCCCCTTCGGCAAGGAATCGCTCTGACCGCCAATGACTTCCGTTCCCGCCCCGATGATCTTCTCTCCGACAGGAACCCCTCCTCCGCCTCCCGGCAGGGACTGCGCTCCCGGTGACGGGGAAAAAACGCCTCATTAATCTCGCTGCCGCCCTGGGAATCAGCGGAGCTGCCCTCTTTTTTGCCCTGCGCCATGTTTCCCTGAAAAACTTGGGACATATTCTCTGGAAGGGCCACTACGGCTGGCTGATTCCCGCGACCCTTCTTTTGTTGATGATCTATGGTGCCCGGGCCCTCTTCTGGAGACAGACCCTCTCCGTCACCCGCAAGGTTGCCTACCCCTCGCTTTACTCTTCGATTGTGGTGGGCTTCATGGCCAACTCGATCCTCCCCTTCCGGGCCGGCGAAATGGTTCGGGCCCTTTATGCGAGAAAGCTCGAGGATCTTCCCCTGCCGCTTCTCCTCTCCACGATCCTGATCGAGAGGCTCTTCGACCTCGTCTCTCTCTCCCTGCTTCTGTTCCTTTATCTGGTTTTCGGAGGCCAGGGGGTGGGAGGAAAGGGGATCTGGATCATCGGAGGAACAGCCGGGCTCTTTCTGGGATTGGTCGCACTGGTCTACGGCCGACTTGTGGTGGTGAAGATCCTTGACCGGACGCTCCTCCCCCTGACCCGGGGACACCGTCTGGCAAAAAAACTTGTGAAGACGGCGGAGCAGGCTCTCCATGGCCTTTCTTCCATTACCTCCCCGACGCTCCTCCTTCGTCTCTTTCTCACGAGCCTTGCCATCTGGGCTCTCTCCCTCCTTGCCACCTGGTTCACCCTCATCACCTTTGACATCACCCAGAGTCCGGTAAGGGTGACCCTGGCCTTTCTTGTCTTCACCAATCTGGCCATGCTGATCCCCTCCTCTCCGGGAGGAATCGGGGTTTTCCAGCTGGCGGCGGTCTATGCCCTCTCCCCTTTCCATGTCCCTGCCGACCGGGCGGTGGCACTTTCTCTCGTCAACCAGGGTCTCTTCATCTCGGTGACCGGGATTCTGGGATATATCTTTGTCTCCCGCTCCCATGTCTCCCTGACCTCCATGCAAAGCCAGGCCCTCGAAATGGAAGCCTCGGAAGAGGGCGAGGAGAAAATTTCCTCCCCGGAGGAGAAGTCTCCCCGTCCCCCGTCGGATACACTCCCTTGACACGCCTGGTGAATTCCTTTTCCTATTCTCATTCCCGGGGAGAGCTCTTCCGGGAGTGCCCTCGACGCTACTGGTTTGCCCGATACGGAGGATGGGGGGGATGGGAGCGCTCCGCCGATCCCGTCACCCGGGAGATCTATCGTCTCACCAAGCTTTCCAATCGTTATCTTTGGACGGGTCACCATGTGCACGACAGAGTCGAGCGCCTGGTGGCCAGGATTGCGGAAAAGGGCCCCCTTCCCCCCGAAGAGGAGGAACGGAAGGCCCTTCTTGACACACTTCGACGGGAATATGCCCATTCCAGGAGGGATCGCTCCGGCCAGAATCCCGCCCGAAAAGGTTTCTGGGGGCTTCTGGAGCATGAGGGGCGTGATTTCTCGATCTCCGATGCCGAATGGAAGCCTCTTGTTGACCGGGCCGGGGAATCTCTGGGAGGGTTCTACAGGAGCTGGGTCCTTCCGGAGCTTCTGGCGGTGGATCCCTCCGAGATCCTTGACCGGGATGCTGAACTCCGGACTGCCCTTCTCGAGGTGGACGGACTCGAGGTGCCGGTCCATATGAAGATCGATCTGGCCTATCGCGTCTCAGACGGGACGGTGCGGGTGGTTGACTGGAAGACCGGTCGTCCGGGGTCGCCGGACGAACACGTGAGCCAGTTGGCACTCTATGCCTGGTACTACGGACGGGAAAGGGGCGTTCCTGTCGACAGGATCCTCCTGGGGCCGGTTTATTTGGCGTACCGCCCGGAAAAGGCCGAACTCCAGTCGATCTCTTCCGGGAGCGTCGATGCGGTCCTTGCCGAGACCCTGACCACGATCCGGGAGATCCTGTCCTGCATTGATGACCCCGTTTTGGGCGTCGCCCGGAAGGAGAGATTTCCCGTGACAAGCCGCTCCTTCAACTGTCGCGACTGTCCCTTCCGCGCCTTCTGCCCCGACCGTCCCCGTCCCCCGGCCTCCCGCTCTGACGATAACGCCGCCGAGCTCGCATCCTTCTGAGCCCTCTTTCCCGGCGCCCAAACTCCATTCTGCGCGGTCCCTCTTTATGGATTTTGCCGGTATGACTATCAGTCCCTGACCGGTTGTCCGGGGGAGAGAGGCCTTTCTTTCTCATCGCTACTGCCCTGCTCTTCGCTGCGCTCCTTCTTCCTTTTTTCGTTTCCTCAGTCATTTTAGTTACAAAAAATTATAAAATTATCTATTAAAAATAAAATTTAGACCTACTGATTGCATTTTAGGGGTGGTTGGGATAACGTGTGCCCATTATCCGGATGTTTTTCCGGAAAAATGTTTGGAGAAGGCATGATAGATGCAGGATTTCCAATCACAGAACAGAACAAAAAACTAGAGATAGCCGTTCAGCTGAGGAGGATCCATGGCATTCGGACGGAGAAGCGGTAAGGAGTCGATGTCCCAGTCAGAGAGAAAGTCTTCCGGAGAAAGTGACCGCTCCTCCTATGTTCCGGATGAAGATCCCTACCCCGCTGACCTCGATGCCATCATCCGGATGGCTCCAGGGGTGATCGCCCCCATTCTTGATGCCGTCCAGTCCGACGGAATTGCTATCGCCAGCCCGGACATGGGCCAGGGCAAGGACGGAAACCGGATCATCTACATGAACCGGAAGATGCATGAGATTGTCGAGAAGATGGAGAGCGAGCTGCGGGCAGGTTTTGGTATCGCCCCCCGGGAGGTTTTTGGGGGATCCATTCATCGATTTCACAAGGATCCCGATAAAATCCGCAAGGTGTTGATGGAGATCAAGCCCGGAGAGACCCGATTCAACCAGATCATTCCCATCGGCCGCAAGCGCATCAGCTCTGTGACAGGGGTTCTTGCCGACGGATCGGGGCGGACGATCGGCTATCTCACCATCTTTACCGACGTGACGGCCCATTCCCACCTCGATGAGGTCTCCAATAAGTCCGCGGGGATCGCCAAGATGGTTGAGGAGATCTCTCTGAGTATGAAGGATCTCGTTTCCCGCGCTGAGGAAAGTGGAGAGAGGATGGTCACTCTGAGCAAAGGGGTTGAGGATAACAAGGAAGCGATGGAGCGTCTCGGCTCGGTGGTGGGCAATCTTGGCAAGCGCTCCGAGGAGATCGGGTCGATTATCGAGACCATTGGCCAGATTGCCTCCCAGACGAATCTTCTTGCACTCAATGCGGCGATTGAGGCGGCCAGGGCCGGCGAGCAGGGCCGGGGATTTGCCGTGGTGGCCGATGAGGTGAGAAAGCTGGCGGAGAGAACGGCGCGGTCGACAAAGGAAATCGAGGCGACCATCAGGAAGGTCCAGGAGGATACCTCCATGACCGTTGCGCTGCTTTCGGAGAGCCGGGCCCGGGCGACACAAAACAGGGAGACAACCCGGCTGACCCAGGAGGCCCTGGGCAAGATCCGGCAGGAGCAACAATCGCTTTTGGAAAAAATCAGCAATATCGCCCAGGCGGCAATCGAGCAGGACAAGTCGGTGAAGGACTTTATTGCCGACCGCTAGAGAGAAGAGGTAACGCCTGCTGAAAAACCTCTCGGAAGCGGTTATTTCCGGGCGTTTTTTGAGTTCGTTTCCCTATACCCCCTGAGAAGCAGAAGAAGGCCTGCGGCCATCAGGGCGAGTCCCGAGACGGTGATCGCCTGGAGACCAAGATCCCCGATACGTGAATGGGCATGAACGTCGTCCCGGATGATCCCCAGGTAAACCGGTCCTCCCGCCGGAATGACGGAGAGGACGAGAATGGCCGCTCCCGTAAGCCGGATTGCTTTTCCTGTCATCGTGCCTCCAAGGATGGTTGTATCGGTGAGCCGGGATATTGTCTCCATCCCGGCTCCATCATGGTCTCAACAAATAGACCGCCCCCGCCCCTCTTTGAACCTCTCCCTCACATCGCCCCTTTCCGGGGACCTCTTCTATGACATCCGTCATAACACACTCTCATCCCTTTCTGGTAGGGTACTGATCCGGCGTCTGTGTCCATTCAGGACCCGGTGATGCCCTGTCTTTAAAGGAGAGGCGATGTTGGGATTTGCAAGGAGAAAGGTGGCAGAGGAGATCGGTCCAAGAAGTGCTCCGGAGGAGGTCATTCTCAGCGAGGCCTACCATATTGGCCGGCACTCCGCATCAAACGGCGCGAGCCCCCCGGCGCCCGGCGGGATCCCCGTCTGGGTTGAGAGTAACGTCGAGTCCTTCTCAATTCTTGTCGACCGGCTCTACCGGGAATACCGCATTCCCGATGCGCTCTCTCCCAGGGTTTACCGCCGCCTTTACGACGGCTTCTGCGACTTTGTCCGATCCCAGCCGGATGGAGGCAGTTCCCCTTTCTGCCTGTGCCGGGACGAGGTTTTTGCCCATGGCCGGGAGATTGTCCTCTCTCTTGCGAAAAAAAAGCAGGTCCGGCTCGACCCTGCCTTCTTGGACGGCTGAAGGCTCTCCCGGCACACGCACTGGCATAATCGCCTTGCAGCGGAAGGGCTTTCCCGCGTCCGGTTTACCATATAATGGCTGCCGGGACCTTTCCCTCAGGCCAGGGGAGGGTTTCCGGATTGCTTGTGCCCGTGCCAATGCCATCCGCGGGACGTTCCCTCTCTATGATTTCACCTTCTGTCCTTATTTCACGTTGATAACGATGCTCCCGAGAGAGGCGCCGCTCTTGAGTGCCCCGGCGGAGGAGCGTTCCATGGACTTCATGGAGTGCTCGGCGTCTTCTCCCATGTCCATGCCCTTCATCTCCATGCCTCCCATATCCATTCCGTCCATCTTCATTCCCTGCATGGAACTCCCGGCCCCCTTCTCCTGGTGGGTCAGAGCGTCGGCCGCCACCACGCTGACCTCATGGTGTCCCGGGGCCAGGCGGGGAAGGGTGATCGTGCCGGGGGAGGAGGTGAAACTTCTCATCATCAGCATCCGGCCGTCGAGATAGACATGGAGATGGACCGGCTGGCCCGGACGGGGGGCGGGTGTGATGGCAAGGAGGAGGCGGATCCGCCGTCTGTGTGTCCCGGAAGGAGCCTCCTGTTTTGAGATCTTCACATGAAGAGGGGTGGCAAAAGACGGAGAAGGCGCGGTAAGGAGTGTTGCGAGAAAAAGTCCTGCAGAGAGGATCCCCGGAAGGAAACGGGCAGAAAGAGAATGCTGGGACAAGGGGAAATGGGGCAGGAAACGCATAAGGACCTCCTGGATGGGCGGGCCCGGAGCCGCCGGGGACGATGGTGCCGGACCTCAGACAACATTGGTGTATTGAAGGTTATTTTACCCGAAAGCATCCTTCCGGGACACTCTGTTGATGTCGGGGGCCTGCGGAGGTCGGTCTCTTTTCCGGCTCCCCCAGGGTGCGGTGAGTCTCTGAAAGTACGACAGGAGGGTGGCCCGCATCTTCCTGCAGCGGCCCGGGAGAGGACGAGGAGTGTTGTCAGAAGGCATAACGGATCCCGACCATGACCGGAACGGACCACGTGTCGCTGACCCGGGAGGTGGTGCCGGGGGGGGAGCCGAGGGAGGTGGTGATGCCGGTGGGGGCCGTTTCATAGGAGAGGTCGGCCTCGAGGAAGAGGCCGAGGGCGTTCGAGAGAGGGTAGAGGGCTCCGGCTCCCAGCATCCAGGCATAGCCGGCCTGGGCATCGGGACCGGTGTAGGTGTTGTAGGAGGCCCCAAAGGTGGCATTGAGATAGGGAATCAGGGAAACACGGGGAATCCCGGGAAGCATCAGATTGCCGCCCCCGCCCACAATCGTGTGCGTGTTCCGGGAGAAGTCGCTCTGGGTGAGGGTGAGGTAGGCCATCACATCCGGGAAGAGCATCTTTCCCGCCCGGAGACCCCAGGTTGGCCCCGAGCCAAAGTCATAGGGAACGCTCTGTCCTCCGGTTGTTCCGTAGGAGCCGGAGAGGGAGGTGTCCCCTCCGGCCAGTCCCTCCAGGACAAAGCCCGTGGGGAGATATCCCGGGGAGGAGGGGGGGGCGGGAGAAGGGGAGGACGGTGCGGCCATGTTATTCATGGCGGCGGCGATGGAGGAGAGAGGGCGCAAGAGAGCGCCTCCAAAAAGGAGCGCGGTCAGGGTCAGGGTGAGCGCTCCGGGAGTGAGTCTCCAGAACCGGTCAGCCATCGGGGGATCCTTTCGTGTGAGACGGCCCGGGGAGGAGTCTGGGGGGCGTCGGGTGCCATCGGTCATTGTCAGAACATCCACATAAAACCGGTCAGGACCTTGAAGTCCGGATTGAGAGCCGGGTTCTGGGGGGTCGTTCCCGGCTGGTTCCACCAGACGAACTTGTCGACGTTGGCGAAGATCATGAGGCGCGACAGGGAGTGAGGCATGATCTGGAAGCCCACACCGACGGAATCCTCGAAGTTTTCTGTGCCGGGGATGGGGCCGGCCGGCTGGGTAACCCCGTTCTGGACGTAAGAACGGGTCTGGATATTGGCCGAGTTGTACTGGATGTAGTTGCCGGCGCTGAGCCAGAACTCCGGAAGGGAGCTGTGAAGGCCCGTCAGCCGGTATTCGATCTGGTAGTCCGTATTGATCACGCTCCCCGGCTCGGTTCCCAGACTATTGGGAAGTTCGAAGGAGTAGAGGAAGTCTCCAACGGCCATCCATCGGCCGTTGGAAAAGGTGTGCATGCCCTCAAGGCCGAAGGCCAGTTCGTATCCGCCGGCTCCTGTGAGTGAGCTGGTGATGTTTTGATTGTTGAAGGACTGGATGGTGGGAGCGGTGGGAAGGTGAACGCCCTGGACGGCGACGATCCGCGTGGAGCCCGAGAAGGTCGCCCGGTTGTAAAGCTCCAGCAGGTTGGCGATCCAGAGGTCGCCGGGAACCGAAATAAAGCCGGCGTTGTTGTTGCCAAGGCCTGAGGAGTAACCAGGCGAGCCAGGTCCGGAGGCGTTGCCGTTGAAGTTCCAGCGATAGTAGACCGGTTCGGTGACCTGAACCATCCATCGTTTTGTGACGAGAGCCTGGAGGGTGTTTTCCTGGGTCAGAAGAGCCTGGGAGCCTCCAATTCTGTCGTAGCCGGCCTGAATCTGGCTTCCGGCGATCCAGATGTTGGAGTAGTTCATCCGCCAGCTCAGCATGATGTCGTTGCTCCAGAACATCGAGGCGTCCATCCCCATGTGCTCAAGACAGAAGACGCAGGCCGAGGCGGCTCTGGGGGCGAGGCCCCCGGCCATTGCGAGCAGTAACAGGAAGGCGAAGGTCAGCTGAAGATGTCGTCTTGCCCGGCGGCGGCCGTGGGCGGGAAGAAGACAACGCGGTTTTTTCTGGAGAGGCGGCTCTCCGCGCAAAAAGACAGGGGGGATCATACGAAGGCTCCCGGGAGTTCGTCGGTCCGGACAGTCAGAAGTCATCCCCGAAGGGATGTGTCCGGCGGGTCAGTCAGACGAAGGCGCCGCGGGGAGGGGGTGTGGTGGCGCGAAGGTCCGGGCGCGGGGTTCTCCGGGAGGGAGTGGTAAAGACGGCGTGCGACGTTTCATGGAGCGCTGGCGCGGAAAAGCCGGTCGCCAGGAGAGATGGCGAGGATCCGGAGTCCGAGGTGGCCGGGTCGTCATGGTGGCATTCCAGAACCGGGCCGGCGCCCGAATCGGCGTGGAGGCAGAAAAGGTCGGAGTAGTCCGCTGCCGAAGCGGCTGTGTCGGTGAGGGAGGCGGAGAGCCCCCGAAAAAGGGAGACGGGGAGGGGCGGAGGGCTTCCCTGGAGAGTCGAAAAAAGGGGCGGGTGGAGAGAATGTGTGGGAAGAGGCGACAGGACGGGAAGGAAGAGGAAAAGAGCTAAAAGGAGGCCGGAAAGAAAAAGGGCGACCCCGCCCTTTCCCGGAGAGACCGGCAGGCGCAGGGACAGACACTCGGGAAAGAAGGGGAGCGGTTGGACTGCCTGGATGGTAAAGCAAGAGTCATTCTTCATATTTTTGATTCTAGGGAATTGCCGTGAAGCTGTCAACGGAAAACAGGCCCGTCCATGAAGGTGCGGGGTCGATCTTCATTGATAATTCCGCTTTTTTTAATGTATAATGAAGTGATTTGACCCTTTCGTTCATCGACAAAATTTTCATTGAAGGAGCGTTTCTGATGCTGGAACAGACACTGGCCATTGTGAAGCCGGATGCCGTCCGGAAGAAGTTTACCGGAGCGGTCCTGGCCCGTTACGAAAAGGAGGGCTTCCGGATTCGCGCCGTCAAGATGCGCCATCTGTCGAAGACCGAGGCGGAAGGTTTCTACGCCGTTCACCGGGAGCGTCCCTTCTTCCGGAGCCTTGTGGACTTCATGATAGGCGGCCCGGTTGTGATCGTGGTCCTGGAAAAAGAAGGCGCCATCCTGGCCCACCGGACCCTGATGGGAGCCACCGATCCGGCCAAGGCTGAAAAGGACACTCTTCGGGCCCATTTTGGCGAATCCATCGAATGCAACGCCATTCACGGATCCGATTCGGCCGAGACCGCCCGTTTCGAAATTCCCTATTTCTTCTCCACGGTTGAAATCGTCGGCTGATTCATGGCCTCCCTTTCTCTCCTTATTGCCGGACGGGGTTTTCCCGCCCTCTTTGCGGCCCGACTGGCGGAGACACGAGGGTACCGAACCACCCTGCTTCTGGATCCCGATTCCGCCCCCCTTTCTCTTGTAATGGGAGCGGGGGGAGGGATCCTCTCCCGTCTCGAGTCGGAGGCGGGAGCGGCTCTTTCCCCGACCCCTCCCCTGCCTCTCCCGACCCCCGCCTTTCTCTCTCTGGGAGAGCCGGCCCGTTATCTGGGGGCCTCTCCTCCCGTCTCTCCGCCATCGCCGGAGGAGGCCACCCGATTCCTTTATTCCCTTGAAGCCTCTCTTGCGGCCTCGGTCTTTCCCGAGCTTGCCCGGACCATGGCGCTCTGCCATGAGAAGACCTCGACCCCGACGCCTCTTTTGTCCCGGTTGGTCAACTGGATTCTGGAACCCGAACGGGAAAAGGAGCGACTCTCCCGCAAGCTTTCCGCGGAGGCCCGGGGGGGGATCCGCCCGGTCGAATCCCTTCTCTCCTCCCTGCTTCCCCTGGCCGGCCTGTCCGGGAAATCTCCTGTCGACCCCGAATCCCTGCGTGTTCTTCAGAACCTTCTTCCCTCCCGGATGATTGCCGTGTCGCCCCTGGGGGCAGGATCGGTGGCGCCGGGGGATGTGAGGCTCTGGCGCGGGCAACTCCCGGCCGTCCTGGAGATGTGCAGCCGTGGTCGCCGGGTCCGGATCGCGGGAGAGCCGGAGGAGTTTGACCGGCTTCTTCTTCTGACGGATTCCCCTGACCCCGCTTTCGTTTCCGGTGTCCTGAATCTCGATGCGCAGGCCATTCCTCCTCACTGGCCGCCCTTTGTGCACCTTCCTCCGGAGAAAAATGAGGAGGGGAAGGGCGAGGTCTTTCTGGCCATCGAACCGTCCGTAAATGGAGCCCCCTCCCGGGGATGGCTCTGGAGCGAGCTCCTCCCGGGGGAAACCCCTGCCCGGACACTCCTGGCCGCCGTCGACCGCTTCAATGCCCGGACCATTCTTCCCGCCTTGGATCGGTCCACGCTTGTGCGACGGGAGCTTTCCCCTCTTCTTTCGATGGAAGGGATCTCTCTCCGGGGGCTTCGGAAGACGACCTCCTACCTTCAGAAGGGGGGGGCATTTCTAGTGATGGGGGACCCGACCCTGCTTCCCCTGGTGACGGAGGACTTCTGGGCCGATCTCTCTCTGGCGCTTCCGGCCCGCAAGGGGGAAGCTTCCAGAGGCTGATCTTTTCTTTCAACGGCGCTTCCGGCCACAGCTTCTCTTCCTTGAACTCCGCCCTTTCGACAGGGGCTCCTGAGGGCTCCCGAAGAGAAGGCATGCAGTGTTGACCTCAAGACAAAGGCTTTGTTGATATGACTGACTCCGTCACCGCCTCCCTTGACCGTCTTCTTCGCGGCACCGCCGATTGCGTAAGCCCGGAAGACCTCCGCCAGAAGCTGGAACGTTCGGCGAAAACCGGCAAGCCTCTTCGCATCAAGGCGGGATTTGACCCCACCGCTCCCGATCTCCACATCGGCCATGCCGTCCTTCTTCTCAAGCTCCGGGAGTTCCAGGACCTTGGCCATCATGTCCACTTCCTCATCGGCGACTTCACCGGGATGATCGGCGACCCTACCGGTCGTTCGGAAATACGCAAGCCCCTCTCCCCCGAAGACATCCGGGCCAATGCCGCCACCTATGCCGCCCAGGTTGAGAGGATTCTCGACCGGGAGCGCACCGAGGTGGTCTACAACAGTCAATGGATGTCTGAACTGGGAACGGAAGGCATGATCCGTCTGGCGGCCCGCCAGACCGTCGCCCACTTCCTCGACCGGGACGACTTCAAGCAGCGCATGGAGAAGAATCTTCCCATCCATCTCCACGAGCTTCTCTATCCCCTGATCCAGGGCTATGATTCCGTCGCCCTTCGCTCCGACGTGGAGCTTGGGGGAACCGACCAGCTTTTTAATCTCCTGGTGGGCCGTGATCTCCAGCGCTCCTACGGTCAGGAGCCTCAGGTGGTCCTCTCCCTCCCCCTTCTGGTGGGAACCGACGGAGAGAAAAAGATGAGCAAGAGCCTCAAGAATGCCGTGGGCCTCCTCGACCCTCCCGGCGAGATGTTCGGCAAACTCATGTCCATCCCCGACTCCGCCACCGCCTCCTACGCCCTGCTCCTCACCCGCCTCTCCGAGCGTGAGATTTCCGGTTTGCACCCCCGGGAGGCCAAGGCGGATGTAGCGCAGGCCATCACTGCCCGCTTCCACGGGGAAGAGGCGGCCCGGACAGCCCGGGAGGAGTTCGACCGCCAGTTCTCCCGGCGGGAGGTCCCCACGGAGATTACGGGGTTCCCGGTGGACGGACCATATCCCGTCCGTCTCTCCACCATCATGGTGCGCGCAGGGGCCGCGCGTTCGGAAAGCCTGGCCAAGCAGCTCATCCGCCAGGGGGCGGTGGACCTCGACGGCTCCCCCGTCTCCGATCTCTTCTGCGAGATTATTCCCGCCGGTCAGCTCCTTCGTGTGGGCAAGCGATTCTACTGTCGCCTCCTTCCCCGGGAGGCATGAGGCTCGTCCTGATTCCCGGGAGCCTGTTTCCGCCTCGTCGACCGGAGTAAAATAAAAGGTATGACGCAGACCTCCTCGCCTCCCGGACCTGATACCGGGACACTCTCTTCCGGCTCTGCCGAGACACCTTGCGACGCTGACTTTCCCGTCACCGGCATGACTTGCGCCGCCTGTTCGGGGAGGGTTGCCCGGGCGCTCAAGAAGCTTCCCGGGGTCACCGATGTCTCGGTGAACCTCGCCACCCACCGGGCCTCCCTCCGGTATGATCCCTCCCGACTTGCCCCTTCCTCAATCTTTTCCACAGTGACGGAGGCCGGCTATGGGGCTGAGCCGGAGTCGCTCTTTTTCACGATCTCTCCCGCCCTGGGGCCCGGAGACGATCGCCGGCTCTCCCAGGCTCTCTCCGGTGTCGCCGGAGTGCTCGGAATCTCTTTTGTTCCCTCACTTTCCCGGATGGAAGTCTCCTGCCTGCGCGGAGAGGGGTTCGAGGAGCGCCTGCTCGCCGCCCTGTCCGGTGCGGGTTTTTCCGGCCGGGTGGAGTCCGGGGAGGGGGAGGCTGATTTCGCCTCCAGTGAGCTGGCCCGTCTGGTGCGGGATTTTAAGGTGGCGACGCTGCTCTCCCTTCCCCTGGTTCTCCTTTCCATGGCCGGCTCCCGGATCCCCGGCCTCTCCCGTCTTCTCCCTGATACCTCCTCCCGCCATATCCTGGAGGCTTTTCTTGCGACGGCGATCTTTGTCGGCCCGGGCCGGCGGTTTTTGGGGCCGGGTCTCCGGGCCTATCGCCATCTCTCTCCCGACATGAACAGCCTGGTGGTGACGGGGACAGGGGCTGCGCTGCTTTACAGCCTCCTGGTCTCGTTAGCCCCCGGACTTTTCCCGGTGGCCGACCGCCATGTCTACTTTGAGACCACGGGCATGGTGATCGCGGTGATCCTGCTGGGCCGGATGCTTGAAGCCCGGGCCCGCCGGAGGACCGGGGACGCCCTGGCGGCCTTTGCCGCCCTGGTGCCGGACAGCTCCGAGCGCTTCGATGAGGGGCGGTGGACGAGTGTTCCCGTCGGGGAGCTCGTGCCCGGAGACCTCATTCGGGTACCTGCCGGAGAGCGGATTCCTGCCGACGGGGTGGTGGTCCGGGGATCTGCCCGGGTCGACCTCTCCTCCATGACCGGGGAGCCGGTTCCCGTGGCGGTGAAGCCGGACTCCCGGGTCTTTTGCGGGACCTCTCCCACCGACGGGGCCCTGGAGGTTCTTGTCGAGGCGGTGGGGAAGCAGACCCGCCTCTCGGGGATTGTCCGGGCGGTGCTTCGGGCCCAGGGAGAGAAGCTTCCGGTGGAGGCCCTGGCTGACCGGGTGGTGGCTATCTTTACCCCGGCGGTCCTCCTCGTCTCGTTGGTGACCTTTCTCGCCTGGCTCTTTTTCGATCGCTCGGGAGAGGCCCTTGTCCATGGACTTGAGAGCGCGGTCGCGGTGCTTCTGGTGGCCTGTCCCTGCGCCATGGGGCTTGCGACACCGGCGGCGGTCATGGTGGCAACGGGCCGTGCCGCGCGTCTGGGGATTCTCTTTCGCCGGGGAGGGGGGCTGGAAGCCCTTTCGCGTGTCAGGAAGGTCTTCTTCGACAAGACCGGAACCCTTACCCTGGGCTCTCCGGCCGTTGTGGATATTTTGGCTGTCGGGGGGATGAGTCCGGAAGGTGTTCTGGCCCTGGCGGCGGGGATTGAGAGCGGTTCGACCCACCCCCTGGGGCGGGCAATTGAGGCGGAGGCCCGCCGGAGAAATCTCTCTCCTGTTGTGATAGAGGAGCTTGTCGTCCTGCCGGGGCGGGGGATCCGGGGAGTTCTTGAAGCAGGGCCGGTTTTTCTGGGAAACCGGCGCCTTCTTGGGGAAGAGGGGGTCGCATGGGGGGAGGCCGAAGAGCGGGTTCTTTCCTGGGAGAGCCATGCGGCCACCGCGGTCTTTGTGGCACACCAGGGGCGCCTTCTCGGAGCCCTGGCCCTGGCCGACCCTCTGCGACCGGAGAGTCCCGGGGTAACGGAGCGCCTTCGTCAGATGGGGCTATCGCTGGCCCTTGTCACGGGAGATGCGGAGAATCCCGCTCACGCGGCGGGAGAGAAGGCCGGGATTGCCGAGATCCATGCTGGAGCTGATCCCCTGGAAAAGGGCAGGATTGTGAAGGCGGCGGTCGCCCGGGGAGAGCGGGTCGCCTTCGTGGGGGACGGGATCAACGATGCCCCCGCCCTGGCCTCGGCTACCGTTGGGCTGGCACTTTCCTCGGGAACCGGAGTGGCGGTGGAGACGGCCGACGTGACGCTTGCCGGGCCGGGGATCACCCGGCTTCCCGCGGCGATTGCCCTCTCCCGCCAGACCCTTCGGACGATCCGCATGAACCTCTTCTGGGCCTTCGGGTACAATATTCTTCTCATCCCGCTGGCGGCGGGGGCGTTCCGGCCCTTTACGGGGCTTTCGCTTACCCCCATGATGGCTGGAGCGGCCATGGGGCTGTCCAGCGTGCTTGTGGTGGGCAACAGCCTCCGGCTCGCTGTCTTTGCCCGGGGAACATCCATAGACGGTTCATTTAAAAAGGAGAAATGATGGCGACGACAGTTCTGAAGGTCGGGGGCATGACCTGCAACCATTGCGTGATGGCGGTGACAAAGGCGCTTGAAAAGGTGCCGGGGGTGACCCGGGCCACGGTCTCTCTGGAGAAGGGCGAGGCGGTGGTGGAGGGGGGAGCCTCCCGGGAGGCTCTGGTGGGGGCGGTCAAGGCCGAAGAGTACGAGGCGGAGTGATCATCGCCGGCGACCGGCACGCTGGCGCAGAAAAGGCGAGACTGAATGGTGCGTCCGCGGCCCGAAGAAATTCGGGCCTTTTTTTGTCTGTCACGGACCTGATTGACGCCTTCTTTCGGTGGCTGCTTAGTTTCCGATTCCCCAGAATGAATACAAAATGCCCATGGTCACGGAGTTGATCGTGGTGCTGAAGGTCGTTCCCGGCGGGAAGGTACGGAGAGAGCCGGCATTGATCGCTCCTGTCGCTCCGGGGATACTCCATGCGGCCCTCTGCAGATCCCACTCCGTGTAAAAAAGAAGATGATGCGTCATGGCCCAGTCGATTCCGGCACCCATCCGTGCTCCGACGGAAGAAAGACCCGATGCGTCGGCCGTTCCCGAGACCATTCCGGCCCCTCCCATGAGATAGGGCATCACGGCCGACAGGTCGTAGCCGAGCATAAGTCCTGCCCCGTAAATATTTTCACCATAGGAATGGGTCGAAAGGCTTGGAATGCCGAATGAGTCTGTCACGGCTCCGATTCCGGTGAGGGAGGCCTCGATTCCCGTCACCCATCCGGGCGACCATTCGTAGTCGAGGTTTACGATTCCCTCCCAGGAGAATGCTGCCAGATTTGAAAGCGACTGGGTTATCCCGTAGCCGGAGAGTGTCGGAGCGTCGATTCCGAGGCCCAGGCCTCCTCCGATTTGGAGTCCGGTCCATGTATTTGTGTGGACTTGATCACCCCCTTCCGAGAATCCTCCGGAAAAGGTCGCCGGGCTCCAGGACGGGGGGGGAGGCGGCGGAGGGGGCGGGGCGGGTTTTCTTGGCGCGACGGAGAGGGAGGGATCAAATCGGCTCCAGAGAATCTCGTTTGTTTCGAGCACGAGAAGCTGGAGGAATCCCCGGCCCGGAGAGTAGAGCAAGAGGAGGTTGGCTCCCTTGACATGTCCCGGCAAGGCCGCACTTTCCGAGGTGGCGTGCCGAAGGGTGTAGAGTCGCTCCTTTGAGAGAAGATTCCTGTTGTTGACGGTGACGATGTTCACCCCGTCGAGCCTCAGGAGATCGCCCTGGATGCTTTGCATCTTCTCAAGCACCTTATGGCTCGGGTAGTCAGAACTGTCTTCTGCGTCTCGTACCACTTCGAGGGTGGGTCTGTGCTGATCTTTTTTGAGCCGGTGGACAAATGCCCGAAAACGGTGGCTGTGCTTGAGGCTTTCGAGCCAGGGGGGCGGGACTCCGTACTGCCCGTCCGGCAGGGCGGAGGAAAACCATGAGCAGGCGGGAAGAAAAAAGAAGGGAAGAAGGAGCCACAGGGCCTTTTTTCTCATGAGATCCTTTCTTCAGGGACCGGAGGGGGTGATCGAGACGAGGGCACTTGCTCCCAGAACCCAGATAGTGCTTCCGATCGCGAGGATCGATGTTGGTGTCCCGAAGGGGTAGGCGCTCCCTGCGTAGACAATCGGCTGGCAGGCGCCACCCGAGAGACACCCGGAAGGCATATCGGTGGCGGAGTTGTTTCCGGCTTCTGCGACCCAGAGGTCTCCGTTTTGCGCAAAGGTGGCGGAGACGGGCTGGCTGACCCCCAGGGAGGCGCCCGAAAGGACAACCGGGGAACAGGATCCGGGGGTGCACCCGGAGGGAAGGTAGACCACGGACCCGGAGTCGGAGCCTTTTGTGCCCTGGTTTACGATGGCAAGATCCCCGGAGGTGTCGGTTGCCAACGCGACGGGGTTGTCGAGGGAGAGCTCCGAGGCGGTGAATGTTCTGCAGGTGGAGGCGTTTCCGCTGACGATTTCTGTGAGGCTCGCCGGGGAGGAGTTGATCACCCAGATGTTCCCGTTGCTGTCGGAGGCGATGGCGGAAGGCGATGAGAGAACGCATCCTGATCCCATCGGCGTGCAGGAGCTTCCCGAGAGGCAATAGAGGGTCGGAGAGTAGCTCGTTCCGTCGTATGAGGGAGAGTAGTCCGAGGAGGGACAAGAGTAGGTGCATGTGGTGACTGAAAGAACAAGAAGTGTGTTGTTCCCCTGATTGGCCACCCAGATATTTCCGGAGGGGTCGGCCGCCACTCCCGACGGGATATCGAGATTCTTCTGATACCCTGTCACGCTGCAGCTGTTGTAGTTGGGATTTGAACCGGTGAAGCAGCTGTCGAGCGAGACAATGGAGTTATTTTTCTGGCTTGCGACCCAGAGGTTTCCCGAGAGGTCGACCGCCATTGCGACCGGGTCTGAGAGGTCGTACGTGGTGGTGAAGGTGCTCAGCGGGTTGGAGATGGTGACGGGGGCGTATCCGGAGAGCTCAAAGCCGGTATCGGGAACAAGGCCGACCAGGGTATTGCCGGTTGCGTTGGCATACCAGGGAACGCTCCCTACGGAGACGAGTGCGGTTGGCCCTAAGAGACTATAGGTGCTTCCTGAGTAGACCGTAGCCCCGGAAGGAGTCCCGGAGGGGGCGGGCCCGCAGGACAACAGCACGAGGAAGGCCGTGAGAAGTATCAAAAATGATCCGGTGTGCCGGAGTTGCGGCAACACGTCCCGGAGGATCCCGGCTAAAAGAGCTCTCGGGCTTTTTGTCCTCCCCGCAGCTTCCGGAGAGGGAAACGTCTCTTTTTGTTTCGTCGTCATCATCGAGAGCAACATCCTGGCAAACGCCATAAAACCTCCGCAAGAAAGACGACAGGATTCCCTTCGCAATAACAAGATTGTGGAGCAGTTTGGGGGAGCTGTCAGGGTTCGCAAGCTTGCGGAGGAGGTCGGCGTGTTCAACCCGAGGGGGAGGGGCTAGCTTTCTGAGGAGGGTCTCCGGGCGAGGGTCTCTCGGGAGAAGGGCGAAGCGGTCGTGGAGATTCTCAGCTCACTTCCCGGCGGTTCTGGGAGCGGGTCCGGGTGGCGACAAGATAGGTTGAAAGGGCCGGGTCAAGCTCCTTGGAAAGGGCGACCGCATCCGGCCCGAAGCGGGACTTGAGCCGAAGGATCAGATCCTCCGAGGGGGAGACGTTCTGTCGGGTGGGAATAATGTACCGGGCCCTGGGGGAGACCATCTCGGTGATCTCAAGCAGGGAGGGCAGGGGACCGGGATGGGCTTTGAGGATCTCCCGGAGGTCTTCGAGGTCCTGCCGGGTGAGCCCGTCGGTCTGCAGCCGGATGCTGACCATCTTGTAAAGGACTGAAGAAAGTTGCGAGAGGGTGGTGACCCGGGTCGTCCGGAGCTTTGTGCCAAAATCGTTTCGCTCGAGGACTCCGGTGACGTACAGAGGGGCGGAAAGGGCGAGCTCGGTGGCGCAAGAGGCGTAGGTGTCGGGGAAGAGCACCATCTCAAGGGACTGCTCGAAGTCCATGAGGGTCACCTGGGCCATCTTGTCACCCTTCTTTGTCTTGAGCTCCCGGATGGCCGAGACGATCCCGAAGACGCTCACGGTGCTCCCCTCGGCCTGGTTCTCAAGCTCTGCCAGCGAGGGGCATTCGAGCTCCTCGGCGATCTTCATGTACGGGGTCATGGGGTGGCGCGAGAGATAGAACCCCAAGCCCTCCCGTTCGGCCTTGAGAAGCGTCTTTTCATCCCATTCCGGGACACTGGTCCAGGGGGCTTCCGGCTCCGCCTCCGGCTCGAATTCCCGAAAGAGTTTCCCCATCTTTGACTTCTTGGGCTTTTTAAGACCCGCCACCCAGGCGAGGAGGGGGTCGATGTTGGCCATGGCCGCGGCCCGGGTCGTGCCCAGGCTGTCGAAGGCTCCGGCCTTTGCCAGGGCCTCCACCACCCGCCGGTTGACCTTGTGTCCGTCGATCCGCTTCATGAAGTCGGCAAAGGAGAGAAAGGGACCGTTGGTGGAGCGGATCTCCAGGATTGCCTCCACCGCCTGGCGACCGACGTTTTTCACCGCCCCGAGGCCGAACCGGATGGTTCGCTCAGGGAGGACGGTGAAGTCGAGAAGGCTCTCGTTGATATCGGGGGAGAGTACCCGGATGCCGAGATCCTTGGCGCCGGCGAGGAATGTGCCGATTTTTTCCGTGTCATCGAGGGCGTTGGTGAGGAGGGCGGCCCAGAACTCCACGGGATAGTGGGCCTTGAGGTAGGCGGTCTGGTAGGAGATAAGGGCATAGGCGGCGCTGTGGCTTTTGTTGAAGCCGTACTCCGCGAAGTGGGCCATGAGCTCGAAGATGTGGTCGGCGGTCACTTTCTCCGTCTTCCGTTCCGCCGCTCCGGTGAGGAAGCGGTCCTTCATCTTCTCCATCTCCTCGGCCTTCTTCTTCCCCATGGCGCGGCGGAGAAGGTCGGCATCGCCCAGGGAAAAGCCGGCCAGGACGTTCGCGATCTGCATCACCTGTTCCTGGTAGACGATGACCCCGTAGGTCTCCCGGAGGATCGGCTCAAGGGCCGGATGCTCATACGCGATCTCCCGGGGGTTCCTCTTGCGCCGGATGAAGTCGTCAACCATCCCCGAGTTGATCGGGCCCGGGCGGTAAAGGGCCAGGAGGACGATGACATCGTCAAAGGTCTCGGGGGCGAGCTTGACGAGCAGGTCGGTCATGCCCCGGGATTCAAGCTGGAAGATGCCGAGGGTCTTGCCCCCCTGGAGGAACTTGTAGGTTCCGGGGTCGTCGAGAGGGACCCGGTCGATGTCGAAATCGGGGGTGTGGTCCCGGATGCGGCGGACGGCGTCCTCAATGAGGGTCAGGGTTGTCAGCCCCAGAAAGTCGAACTTGACCAGCCCCGCCTTCTCCACGTCGTCTTTGGTGAACTGGGTGACCGTCTCCCCTCCGGCTCCCCGCATGAGAGGAACGTGGCGGGAAAGCGGATCCTGGCTGATGACGATCCCCGCCGCGTGGATGGAGGCGTGGCGGGTGATGCCTTCGAGCTTCATGGAAAGAGAGATCAGACGGTCGATGGCCGGGTCGTTCTCCCGGAGCTCCCGGAACTCCTTGTTCTGCTCGAGGGCCTTCTCCAGGGTCATTTCGAGGGCGGTGGGGATCATCTTGGCCACCCGGTCCACCTCGGAGTAGGTCATGCCCAGCACCCGTCCCACGTCCCGGATGGACGCCTTCGCGCCCATCGTCCCGAATGTGGCGATCATGGAGACCTTGTCCGCCCCGTATTTTTTCGAAACGTAGTCGATCACCTCCCCGCGGCGGTTCATGCAAAAGTCCACGTCGATGTCGGGGAGGCTGACCCGTTCCGGGTTCAGAAAGCGCTCGAAGAGCAACCCGAAGGTAATGGGGTCGATATTGGTGATACGCAGAGACCAGGCCACCAGCGACCCCGCCGCCGATCCCCGCCCCGGTCCCACCGCAATCCCCATCTCCCGTGCCTTCCGGATGAAGTCCCACACGATAAGGAAGTATCCGGCGAAGCCCATCGTCAGGATGACCTCAATCTCCCGCTCAAGACGCGCCCGGTAGAAGGCCTTCTTCCCGTCATCGAAAGGGCTTTCTCTGAAACGGACTTCGAGACCCTCCTGGCTCTTTTCCCGGAAGAGCTCGTTGATGGTGCGCCCCCCCTCGCCGACGTCGGGGACATATTCCGGCATGTAGTTCTGCTTTAAATCCAGCGAAAGGTCGACCCGCTCGGCGATGGCGAGGGTGTTCTCCACCGCCTCGGGAATCTCCCGGAAGGCCTCGATAACTTCGTCGGGGCTTTTCAGGTAGAACTCTTCGGCGCCGAAGCGCAGACGGTTGGGATCCTCGAGGGTCTTGCCCGTCTGCAGGCAGAGAAGGATGTCGTGGGGAAGGGCATCCTCCCGGTCGAGATAGTGGCAGTCGTTGGTGGCCACCACCGGGATCTTCATCTCCCGGGAGAGGGCCAGAAGTTCCCGGTTGGCGACCCGCTGCTCCTCGAGGCCGTTAGCCTGGAGCTCGAAGAAATAGCGGCCCTCTCCAAAGATATTCCGGAAAAGGTCCGCAGTGGCGCAGGCCCGTTCCTTCTCCCCGCGGGTGAGGAGGTAGCTCACCTGTCCCTTGAGACACCCCGACAGGGCGATGAGTCCTTCCCGGTGGCGGTAGAGAAGCTCAAAGTCGGCGCGGGGCCGGTAGTAGAAGCCTTCAAGGTGGGCCCGGGAGACGATCTCAAGAAGGTTCTGGTATCCGGTGAGGTTCTCGGCCAGGAGGGTCAGGTGGAAGGAGGCATTGTTGATCTTTTTGCCGGCATGGGAGCCCCCGGAGGGCATGAGGAGCTCTTCCCGGTCAAAGCGGGAGCGGGGGGTCACGTAGATCTCGCAGCCCAGGATCGGCTTGACTCCGTGACTTTTGGCCTCCTGGTAGAACTCGATGGCCCCAAAGAGGTTGCCGTGGTCGGTCATGGCCACCGCCGGCATGCCGAGTCGGGCGCACTTCTCCATGAGGGGGGTGATCTTGTTGGCTCCGTCAAGGAGGCTGTACTGGGTGTGGAGATGGAGGTGGACGAAGCGGCCGGGACGGGGAGCACTCATGGGCATCCTCCCTCAGGTCGCCGGTCTTCTTTCCGGAAAGAGAAAGAGCCCTGGCCGCCGGGAGCGATGGCAGGGGGGAGGGAGAGTCGGGGAGCCACGGGTCAGTCTTCCCAGCTGTTGTAGACGGTGACGGTGAGGCGGTCCTCTCCGATTTCCCCCAAAAAGCGCGACGGAGGGGCGGGTGAGCCAAAGCCCCGGCCGACAACCTGGGGAACGCAAAAAACGAGGTCGTGGCGGGCGCGGGTGACGGCCACGTAGAAGAGACGCCGTTCCTCCTCGATTTCCTCGTCACTCTCGGAGCTCCGGGAGGAGGGAAAGACCCCCTCGGTGAGGGAGAGGAGGTAGACGGTATCCCACTCGAGGCCCTTCGCCTGGTGGACGGTGGAGAGGACCACCCGGTTCTTCTGTTCTTCGGGGGAGAGCTCCTCTCCTCCGGCTTCTAGAAGCGCGATCTCTGCCATGAAGTCACCCAGGCCGGTCTCCGGGGGGATCTGCGCGGCAAAGGAGAGGATGTCTTCCTCCCGGTTTTCCGGATCCTCGAAGGTCTCGTAGAGATAGTCGTGGTAGCCGGTAGAGAGAATCGTCCCGACCAGGTCGACCACATTACCGGGATCCTTCTCCCGGCGCCCGGCCAGAAGGGAGAAGCGCTCCCCGATTCCCGAGAGCCCCGCCCGGGCCCCTGCCGGGGCAGACTTGAGAAAGGCCGGATCGCTCAAGGCCTTCCGGGGGGCTTCGGAGCGGGAGAGGAGCAGTTCGATTTTTTCCGCCGTCTTTTTGCCCACCCGGGGCACCATCCGGAGGATCCGTTTCCATGCCATGGCGTCCCGTTCATTTTCTAACAGGCGGAGCCAGGCGAGGATGTCCTTGATGTGGGCCTGCTCGAAGAACTTGAGGCCGCTGGTGAGGTGAAAGGGGATCCCCGCCCGGGAGAGGGCCAGCTGGAGAGAGAGTGAGACGTAATGGGCCCGGTAGAGGATGGCGATCTCGGAAGGTTCCTGTCCCCGGTCAAGGGCCCGGCGGACCCGGGAGGTAATGTAGCGCGCCTGGTCCTGGTCCGAATACATCCGTACGAGGGAGGGGTGGTCGGCCTCCGGGCGGGGGGAGTAGAGGGTTTTTCGGATCTGACGGCTGTTTTGCTCGATGATGCGGTTGGCCACATTCAGGATATTGGGGGTGGAACGGTAGTTCTTTTCAAGCCGGTAGACCCCCGCTTCGGGGTAGCGCTCCTGGAAGGAGAGGATGTTGTCAATCGCCGCTCCCCGGAAAGAGTAGATGCTCTGGCTGTCGTCGCCCACCACGAAGAGGTTCCTGTGGGAGGCGACTAAAAGGTCGAGAATTCTGCCCTGAAGGGGATTGGTGTCCTGGTACTCGTCGACCAGCACGTGAGGGAAGCGTTCCCGGAGGAGTGCTGCGGTTTCGGGGCTCTCCTCGAGAAGGCGAAGCCACAGGACGAGGAGGTCGTCGAAGTCCAGGACCCTCTGGGTCTCTTTTTCCGCATGGTAGCGCCGGGCGATGGTTTCGATGGTCTTATCCAGGTGGGAGAGCCAGGGAGCCCGCCGCCGGATGACCTGGGGGAGGGGAAGGAGGAGGTTTGCCGCGAGCGAGATATATCCGGCAATCGCCGCGGCGGGGGGGATCTCTTCTCCGGGATCGTCGCCCACGATGGCATCCCTGATCTCCTTGACCAGATCACGCTGATCCTCCCGGTCGAGAAGGGTGCGACCGCCCTCGATGCCGATCCGGTGGCCGAACTCCCGGATCAGGCGGTATCCCACGTGGTGGAATGTGCCGGCCCACGGGATAAAGAAAGAGGGTCCCATGAGGCCGACCAGCCTCTCTTGCATGACCCGGGAGGCCTTCTTGGTGAAGGTAAGAAGAAGAATCCTGGGGGCGGGGACGCCCCTGGAGAGAAGGTGGGCCGCCCGGTAGGTGAGCACCCGGGTCTTGCCGCTGCCGGCGCCGGCCAGTACAAGTGCGGGGCCATCGGGGGCCAGAACAGCGGGAGCCTGCTCTTCATTGAGATCTGAGAGTGCCGGGTTGGACAAGAGGTTCCTCGGTGTGGGGCTTAAAGATCCATATGGGAGACCGGGGGAAGACTCTCGAATCCTGGCCGGGCAAAGAGATAGCCCTGAAAGAGGGCGATCCCCATCTTGCGAAGCGAGCGGGCCTCCTCGACGGTCTCCACCCCTTCGGCGATTAGCTTGATCCCCATCTCCCGGCAGAGGGTCGACATGGCGCTGACGATCCGGTGCCGAACGGGGTCATGGTCAATGGCCGTGATCAGCTGGCGGTCGAGCTTGAGGTATTCGGGGGTGAGCTGGGCCATGAGATTGAGGCTTGAATACCCCTCGCCGAAGTCGTCGATGGCGATCAGAAGACCGTGACGACGGTAGCCTTCGAGGACGCTTTTCAAAAAGAGGGGATCTTCGATCTTCTCCTCTTCCGTGGTCTCAAGGATGATGCGATTGATGGGGAATTTGTTCAACCGGGCGCACTCGAGGGTGAGCCGGATGCACTGATCGGGATCGTAAACGGCGTTCACCAGAAAGTTGATGTTGATATTGGTGGTCATGCCGAGGTTTGCCGCAAGGGAAATGGCCTTGGCCCGGCAGAGCTGGTCGAACCGGAAACGGTTGTCCCGGGTCACCCGGGAGAGAATCTCCCCGGCGCCTTCTCCGGCGAGCCCCCGAACGAGTGCCTCGTAAGAGTGCACTTCTTTTTTGTCGAGGTCGACAATGGGCTGGAAGGCGAAGGTGAAGTCGAAGTCGAGGAGTGTGACAGCAGAACAGTGGTCGCAGGTCAGAGACTCGAGTTTCTCTCTTCTTTCCTGCTCGGATGGCACAATCGAAAGTTCCTGACGAGGCATCGGGGATCTCTCCAGGATGAATTGGGACAAACGTGGGATTGGGATAGGAGTTGATAATGCACCCCATTATAGCACAGTCGGCGTCGAGGCGAGAGAGGCGATCCTGACCGGTCCCGTCTCCTTCCGGAGAGAGAATGGGGAGCCTCTCCCTGTTCGTCTTTGATGTCGGGAACGGAAATTGCACAAAAATATTCAAGGCATTTCGGGGAGGAGCCTTCCCCGGTATCGAAAGAGACGCGGCACCTATACGGATAGCACAAGGAGGCTCAATGAACCGCCTGGAAAACTTTCACGAAAACAGGGCCGATCTTCAGCAGTTTCTGGGCAGTCTTCTGGAGGGAGTTCTCTCCGGAGACGATCTCGCGCAGGGGGCGGAGGCGACGTCAAAAAAGCTCACGCGCCTGGTCTCCTGCTTTCCTTTCCTCGATATGTGCTATGTCCTCGATGCCCGGGGCCGGCAGATTGGCCCGAATGTCGCTTGCGCGCGCCTTTCCAGCCGCCTGGCCGGGAAGGGAGACGGGGAGGACCGGAGTCAGAGACTGTATTACCGGGAGGCCCGGGAGGCCCGGGAGAGCGTTCTGACCGCTCCATACTTTTCAACCGCCTCCCACTCCCTGTGCGTCACTGTCGCTACCCCGGTCCGGAGTGAGAGGGGGGAGCTCCGGGGGGTCGTCGTGGCCGATATCGACTTTGAGCAGATTGTCGCCCTTCTCGAGGACGACCATCGGCGCCAGTCCGTGGAGCCCTTTTTCAAGGGAATTTATGCGATTTTTTCTTTGGGGCTTCTGATGGTGAGCCTGGGGCTTGCAATCCAGGCGATCCACTCTCTGTTACAGGTCTTTCGGCATCTGGAGAAGATCGCCGACACCACTCCGTCGTTCCAGGCGACGATCCTTCTCACCCTGTCTCTTGCCATATTCGATCTCTCCAAGACGATTTTCGAAGAGGAGGTCCTTCTCCGAAAAGATGTCCGGCGCCACAGTGCAACCCGGAGAACGCTGACACGATTCATTGCCTCCATTCTTATCGCCATCTCTATTGAAGCCCTGATGCTTGTCTTCAAGTTCGCAATCCAGGATCCTTCACATCTGAACGAGGCCGGCTGGCTGGTCTTTTCCGCGGTGGGACTTCTGGTGGGTCTTGGGATTTACGTCTACCTTGGCGCCCGGGCGGAGGTCATGCTGACGAATGGAAAGGCCCGGAAAAAGGTCGAGGCGGCCGAGGCACACACCCTCTCTCTGCAGGAAAGAAAGGATCCGGCGGCGTGAATTAATGGATACTAATGTTATTCTATTGTCAAATTTGTCGATATTAAATCATATGAGGAGTTTTGTCGTCAGTCCTTCCTCACTCCGTTGCCTTGAGAGCTCTCTTGTGAGGTTTGCCGGTCTTTTTTTCAGGCTGTGTGCAAAGGGAATCGGGGGCGTTCTAAGATCCTCTCAACGTCCGTCTCCCCCTCCGGAGCATAGAGATTCCAGAGTCGCCCGGACATAACCTTCGCAATGGATCGTACCGACGATTTCTTATCGCACTCCGGACGATCTCTGGCGCGAGAGAAGAGATCGAGGATCCGTTCTTGCGGGAGACCGCTCTCTCGTCTTCGAAGGGGGCGGGACCTTCTCCGATAAAGAGACAGTCCACACAGTCATTGCCTCTGTCTTTTTTCTCCTTGAGTTCATGCCCTCTCTTGAGGATAATAGGGACTTCTTTTTCTTCTTGTAAATAATCAATAGATTAAAGATGATTGATTAATGACATTGCCATCCATGACCGCTTCTTCAAGTCGACTCTCGGACGTCCGGACCGGCTCGGGCCGGTGCTCAAGGCCTTTCTTCCCTCCAGTCTCGCCTCCTCCCTCGATCCCGACTCTCTCGTGTCCCTGGCGTTTGAAGGCATGGAGGCGTGTGCCCGCCATCTTCCTATTTGTTTTTCCCTTATCGCTGGGGCTCACACTTGAGCGGTAACGGGGGGACATTCTTGCCCGGAAACCGGCATTTCTGTCGAGAGAAGGAGGTCACAGTCAGGAGGGTGGGGCGAAAACCTGGCGGATCCTCAGTCAGGAAGAGCTCATACATAAGGAGTCAGGGAGGGTAAGCGGTCCGTTATGACGCTGTTTCCGATGTCGCAGAGATCCTTGGGTCGGGACTCTCAATCGCGTGCGTTTGCAAAGAGACGATAAGATCGGATAATGTTTTTCAGGAGACACCCCCTGTTTTTCTTGTCGATTTATCTGCTTTTCCCCGTTTTTTCTCCATCTCTCTCCGCATGGCCCATGGAGTCTTTGTCTCCAGAGCCCTGAGGAAAGAGACAGAGTCGGGAGAGAGCCTTTCTTTGCTTCGGATCAGGGGCGCCGTCCCCGATGGCCCGGACGGGTCTAAAGGACGGCTCCCTCAACCCATCATCCCTTCCCGATGCTTGTCACCTCTTTCGGGAGATCGAATGGGAGCGCCCGACGATGAGAGCTGCCAAGTGAACGCCCCGCAGACCCGCATTCTTGTGTGCATGACCGGTACGGCTCCCCAGGTGGTGACGGAGACTCTTTACGCCCTCGCCCTGCGGGAGGATGACCCCTTCGTTCCCGACCGTCTGGTGATCATCAGTACGGCCGATGGGGCCATGTATGCCAAAAAAACCCTCCTTGATCCCAAGTCCGGACAGATTTTCAAGTTGTGCCGCGACTACAAGATTCCCCTGACCCCCAGGGACGTCTCCCTTGTCTGTCTTCAGGGGCGAAACGGGAGACCGCTTCCGGACATCCGGACGGCAGAGGAGAACGAGGACGCCGCCGACGGGATTCTGGGGACCATCCGGGATCTGACCCGTGACCCGGATACCCGGATCCATGTTTCCCTGTCCGGGGGACGAAAGACCATGGGCTTCTACGCCGGCTATGCCCTCTCCCTCTTTGGCCGCCCCCAGGACAGCGTCTCCCATGTCCTCGTTTCTCCCCCTTTTGAATACCTCCCTGACTTTTTTTATCCTGCCAGGCGCCGGGGCCAGACGGCGATCACTCTCTCCTCCGGCGAAAAAGTCGATGCCTTTGATGCCCAGGTCACTCTGGCCGAAATCCCGGTGGTGCGCCTTCGCCATGCCCTTCCACCGGCACTCCTCTCTGGGCCGGGGGGGCTCACCGATGCCGTTCGGGCCGCCCAGCGAGCCGTGCGCTCGCCTGAGCTGTCCATCAACCTGTCGACGATGAAGGTTCGGGCCCACGATGTGGTCTTTTCCCTTCCCCCGGTGCAGATGTCCTTTCTGGTCTGGCTCTTCGAGTCGAGTGTTCTTCGGAAGGAATCCCTGACCTGTCCCAAGGAGCGTCCGGCCAACAAGTTTTACGCTGCGGCCTATCTCGAGGTCTACCAGCGCATTAAAGGCCCCCTGGGGGCGACTGAACGCACCTCCAAACGTCTGGAAAAGGGGATGGACAAGGGCTTCTTCGAGGAGACCCTCTCCAAGCTCAACAAGGAATTTCGCGAGGCCTTAGGTGACGACATTGCCCGCTTCTATCGCATTGAGGGGACCGGCAGCCGGGGAAAGACCTACTCCTTTCCTCTTCCTGAGCGCGCCGTTCAATTCGTCTCTCGCTCTGACTCCAAGAGGAGACAGGGCCGCTCCTCCCCTAGAGGGCACAGGCCCCTGGAAGACACAGAAAGATCGAAAAAGGTCTAGGAGAGGCGGCGAATCAGTGGAATGTCTGATTTTTTCCGCAACTGCTGACACTCTTCGGGCGTCCTTCTGCTAACTTTGCATGTGCTTCCGCTGGTCGTCCACAAAGAGATTCCGGGAATTTCTTTGATCGATATCCGATGAGGGCGGTCCGCTCCTTAACGATCAGTGAAGAGGGCAGGACGCACCGTCGGCCTTAATGCCGAACCATTCGGAAGGGAGTGTGATGGCAGGAACGCAGGAGGGGTTTTCCGGAGCGGGCCCTCTCATCCGGGAGAAGCTTGTCAGAGACGGGATCCCGGAGGGGGCTTCCCGGCGGGCGGGGCCCGATGAGCTTCCGGCGTTTCTTGCGGCCAAGGTCGTGGAGGAGGCGTCGGAGCTCGCTGAACAGATCCTTCTTGCCTCAAGTGCAGGAATCTCCGACGGCATTCTGATTGAGATGGCGGACCTTCAAGAGGTCCTCGGTCGCGTGCAGGAGGCCTTTTCCCTGTCTCCGCTCCAGCTTGAAGCGGCGCGTGAGGAAAAACGCCGTCAACGGGGCGGATTCGAAACAGACCGGGTCCTCTCCGTTCCCGCACCCCTTCGCCGTCTGTCCAATGGCACCTCGGTTCCCCTGCGTCCTTCTCTTCTTGTAGAGCTTGCCCGCTGCAAGCGGGCGGACCTCGCGGTGGCCTTTATTAAAAGGGGAGCCGCCTTCTCCCTTCTTCCCGCCCTTCGGGAGGCCCTCTCCCGGGGCGCCCTCATCCGGATCCTGACCACCGACTACCTCGATGCCACCGACCCCGACGCCCTCGAGGCCCTTCTCTCCCTGCCGGCCTCCGGACAGGGGAAGATCGAGATCCGCTGCTTCCTCTCCGCCCCTCCGGGAGAGCCTCCCCGCGGTTACCACCCCAAGGCCTACCTCTTCGAGAGAGAGAACGGGAGAAGGATCGCCTTTGTCGGTTCGTCAAATCTTTCGGAGGTCGCCCTCTCCGGGAATGTCGAATGGAATGTCTTTCTCCGGGAGACCGATCTTGCCGACCCGGTGGAGCAGCTCTCCCGGGAGTTTGAGGAGGTCTTTGCCGCCTCCCGGAGCGTTCCGGTCGATCTTGAATTTGTGGCCTCCTACCAGGCCCGGCGCCGGAGCTTTTCTCCGGATCCTGGACTTTCCGGAATTTGGGAAGAGGAGGAGGGGCACCATCCCAGCGCCCTGCAGGAGGAGGTCCTCCTGTCGCTGGCCGAGCTTCGCACCGACGGTGCCGGGCGCGCCCTGGCGATTCTTGCCACCGGCATGGGCAAGACCTATCTGGCCGCCTTCGACTCCCGGGAGTTTTCCCGGGTACTCTTTTTAGCGCATCGCCGGGAGATCCTCGATCAGGCCCAGAAGACCTTTTTAAATGTGCGCCGGGGGGCGAGGGCAAGTCACGTGGGAGAGGGAGAGACCGACATCACGGGAGATCTTGTCTTTGCCCAGGTTCAGTCGCTGGGCCGCTCCGACCGCCTTCAGAGAATGGCTCCCGACCTCTTTGATTACATCGTGGTCGACGAGTGCCACCATGCCGAAGCCCCCTCCTATCGCCGTATCCTCTCCCACTTCCGGCCAAAGTTTGTCCTGGGGCTCACCGCAACCCCCTACCGGATGGATAACGGGGACATCTTCGGCCTCATGGAGGGCAATGTCGCCTGCCGGTATTCCTTCATGGAGGGAATCCGGAGGGGGGTTCTGTCGCCCTTCCGGTATTTCGGCCTCAAGGACACCGTCAACTTTGACGAGATCCCCTGGCGGGGGACACGGTACGCCCCTGACATCCTCGAGCAGGTGCTCTCTGATCCCCGGCGCCTGGAGGCGGTCCATCGGGCATTCCGGGAGCATGAGGGAAAAAAGACGGTCGCCTTTTGCCTCTCCCGTCTCCATGCCCGGGTGATGGCAGAGCTTTTCGTACGACAGGGGATCCCGGCCGACTTCCTCACCGGAGAAACTCCTCCGGCCGAGAGGAAGAAGATCTTGCAGCGCTTTAGTGCGGGGCCGCTCTCGATTCTCTTCGTGGTTGACCTTCTCAACGAGGGGGTCGATATTCCCCAGATCGACCGGGTCATGCTTCTGCGCCCCACCGACTCTCCCACGATCTTTCTCCAGCAGATCGGCCGGGGTCTCCGGCATTTCTCCGGCAAGCCCCACCTCACCATTCTCGATTTCATCGGGAACCACCGGCGCGTCCACTATGTCCTTCCCGCCCTGGCAGGACGGGATCCCCAAGACGGTGACTGGGCCTCGGAGGCCAAGTCTGTCCTCCGGCAGTACAAGGCGGGAGCACTCGACCTGCCCCCGGGGGTCACCCTCTCCCTCGACTGGGAGGTCGTCGATATCCTGGAGGCGAGGATTGCCCGCGCCGAACCCCGGGAGTCCGCCCTTCTCTCTTCCTATGAGAACCTCTGGGAAAATCTTGGCCACCGGCCGACACTTCTGGAGACCGCGCTGGAGGGGGAGTCCCATCCCCGGGAATTCTGGCCATTTTTCGGAAGCTGGCACGGCATGCACCTTGCGCTGGAGCAGCAGAGAAAAAAGACGGTCGTCGGGGAGGTCGAGAGCCTTCTTTATGCCGAAGCGGGGGATTTCCTTGCGGAAATTGAACGAACGGCCATGAGCCGCTCCTTCAAGATGGTCGTCTTCCATCTCTGGCTCGCTCAGGAGGGAGGGCTGTCCCGTCCGGTTTCCTTAACGGATCTCGCCGGAGGGTTCCGGGCATTTTTTCAGGACGCCTTCCACGCCGTGGATCTGAAGGGAACGGAGATGTCGGATCTCGACCATGTCACCGACCGGACTCTGGAGAGTTATATCCTGAAAAATCCTGTCAACGCCTGGGTCGGGAACAACCGAAAAAAAGGTGTTCCGGTATTTTTCCGATTTGACAAAACATCAAGGACCCTTGCCTATGAAGGAAAAGGCGGGAACCTTGCCCTGTTCCACGAGGCCCTTCGGGAACGGGTCGCCTATCGGCTCTTCGATTATTTCCAGAGAAGAGCTGGCGGGAAAAAAGAGGCCGACTCATAAAGGCGCAAAAGCCGGAATGCTGTCTTTAAGGAGAAAGAATGCCCCTTCGCCCTGGTCTCTACGAACAGATTATCGACTCTGAGCTCGCAGAGCTTCTGAAGATTCTTTCCCAAAAGGGAGGAGAGGCCCTTCGTGAAACTCTCCACGACGCCGAGGCCCCGGCACTCTATGCACGCTATCTTTTCCCCATTCTCCGGCAGGCGGTGGCCGAGGCCAAGGATGAAGAGAGCGAGAAAGGGCGGGAACTCGTTAATCGCCTTGTCATGGAAATCTCCCGATTTTTCGGCGATGCCTCGTGGGAGAGATTTCTGCTTCCCTCTCCCGCGGAGATCCTGCTCGAGGTTCCCGATCCCGACCTTTCAGGAAGGCGTGTGGGGGGCAGTCATCCCTCTCCTGACAAGACCCTCCGCCCCCTGACGGGGATTTCGGAGCACGCCCTTCTCACCGGAGCCCCGGCCGATCCCCGTCTTTCTCGTGAGCTGGAGGCGGAGATCCTCACGGCTTCCCGAATCGACTGGATGGTTTCCTTTCTCAGATGGAGCGGCCTCCGGCTCCTTCTCCCAGCCCTTGAAAAGGCGACAGGGCGTGGGGTCCCGCTGCGGGTTGTGACCACGACTTACATGAAGGCGACGGAGTCCCGCTGCCTCGATGTGCTTGGAGCTCTTCCCGGGGCCCGGGTCCGGGTTTCGCTTGATGATACCGAGACCCGGCTTCATGCCAAGGCCTATCTCTTTCCACGGGATACGGGATATTCCACCGCCTATATCGGCTCCTCCAATGCCTCGAGAACCGCCCTTTCCAATGGCCATGAGTGGAATGTGAAGCTTGCCGCCACGCTCTCTCCCGATCTTTGGCGAAAAATCGAGGCTTCTTTCGAGGCCTTCTGGAGTCGTCCGGAGCTTGTCGAATATGGAGAGAGTACCCGGGATCTGGTCCGGGCCCGACTTGAAGAGAACCGTTCCCCCTCCCTCTTTCCTGGGTCAGAGACCTCTCTTCTCCCCTTTCCATTCCAGGAGGAAATCCTCGAGCGTCTGGCTGTGGAGCGGGAGGTTCATGGCCATAACAAGAACCTCGTGGTGGCAGCGACCGGAACCGGGAAGACCGTTGTGGCTGCCCTGGACTATCGGCGTATTCGTCAGGAGAATCCGCGGGCGCGACTTCTCTTTGTGGCCCACCGCCGGGAGATCCTTGAGCAAAGCCTGCAAACCTTCCGGAGAGCGCTGGGGGATCAAAACTTCGGGAGAATCCTTCTTCCCGATGGACCTTCGGTCTCCTCCGATCATCTCTTTGTCTCGATCCAGCTTCTTTCGTCCCGGAGTATTCTCGACTCCCTTCCTCCGGACTACTTTGACATGGTGGTGATCGATGAAGTCCACCACGGAGAGGCCCCTACCTATAGACGGCTTCTCTCGCGCCTTTCGCCCCGCATTCTGCTGGGGCTGACTGCGACCCCTGAACGCTCCGACGGCCTTGATATCCGCTCCTGGTTTGGAGGCCGGATTGCCGCTGAGATCCGTCTTCCGGAGGCCATCGGCCGGGGCCTTCTTGTCCCCTTTCACTATTTTGGGGTGAGCGATTCCCTGGATTACCGGTCGGTCCGGTGGGAGAGGGGCCGTTACAACCTTTCCGAGCTCGACACCCTGATTACCGGGGATGACATGCGTGCCGGGCTCATTCTCAAGGCCGTCACCCGATATCTGGCGGATCCGCTCAAGGCTCGGGGGCTTGGTTTTTGTGTGAGCGTGAACCATGCTCACCGCATGGCCGAGATCTTCACCCGGGCCGGTCTGCCTTCGGAGGCGCTCCATGCAGGGACTCCCGCTGGCAGGAGAGAGGGAGCCCGCTCCCGTCTTGCCCGGGGAGAGATCTCCTATCTTTTCGCTGTGGATCTTTTCAACGAGGGCGTTGATATCCCCGAGGTCGACACCGTTCTCTTTCTTCGCCCCACGGAGAGTCTGACGGTCTTTCTCCAGCAGCTGGGACGGGGATTGCGTCGCTCCCCCGGAAAAGAAGTTCTCACCGTTCTCGACTTTATCGGTCAGAGCCGGGCAGAGTACTCCTTCGCGTCCCGTTTCCGGGCACTCATGGGTGCGACCCGCCACTCCGTCGAAAAGGAGTTATGCTCAGATTTTCCTTTCTTGCCGCCCGGGTGCGCCATCCGGCTTGAGCTGCGTGCACAGGAGCACATCCTTGAGAATATTCGCCAGTCCCTCTCAACGCGACGCGGAGATATTCAACAGCGCCTTGCCCGGTGGTCTGCGGAGCATGACCGACCCCTGACGCTTGAGAATTTTCTCGAGACAACGGGACTTTCTCTTTCTGATCTCTACAGGAAAAGGGGGAAGGGGGGCTATGAGGGCTTTGCCCGTCTCAAGGCAGAGGCCGGGGTGGGGCCGCAGTTTTCCTCTGAGGACGAAGGACGGCTGACACAGGGGCTTGCCCGTCTCTCGCACGTTGAGGGAGGGCGGTATATGCAGTTTCTTGAGAGGGTGGTGCGAGGGGAGATTCCCGGGGACGCGCTTCTCTCCGGAGAAGATCGCCTCTTCTTTCTCATGCTTCACTACTCCCTGTGGGGAAAGGAGCACTCTCCGGAAAAGCTCGGACAGAGCTCCGTGACCGACTCCGCCCGGGAGCTTTTGAGGGTTCCCGCTCTCCAGGAAGAGCTTCGGGAGATTCTTGGCTTCAGGTCCCGGAGGCAGTCCCGGAAGATCTCTCCGATCGTCCTCCCCGGAGGCGCCCCCCTTGATCTCCATGGAAGCTATCTTCTTCTGGAGATCCTTGCGGCATTTGGTCGGGCGACCTTTTCCGAGTGTCGGGACCTGAGGGAGGGGGTTCTCTATCTTCCCGAGATCAATACGGACCTTTTCTTTGTGACCCTCCGGAAATCCCCGAAGGATTATTCCCCGTCGACACTTTATAAGGACTATGCGATCTCGGAGACACTCTTTCACTGGCAGAGTCAGAACCGGACGACGCCGAAGAGCGCTCCCGGCCAGCGCTACATCCACCACCAGAAGATGAAGGCGACCCTTCTTCTCTTTGTCCGGCTTGAAGAGAAGGGAGAGGAGATGCCCCTGGGACTCTCCTCCCCCTATCTCTTTCTTGGACCGGTCCGCTATGTGCGCCACGAAGGATCCCGGCCTGTAAGCTTTACCTGGCACCTTGACCATCCCATGCCTCCGTCTCTTTTTGAGGCGAGTTCCAGTGCGGTGGGGTAGGGAGAGCCGTCGACGTCTCTGTTCAAAGAGACGTCTCAGGTGGTGGTGCAGGGCAGCGAAAAAAGGTCCGGACCTTCATGGAGGGAGAGCGTTCAGCCCTTTTTTTGCCAGCCTGTCTGTCTTCAAATTCAGGTAAGTTTTATCCCGTCCGGCCAAACGGGGGTATACTTCCCTTAAAGGGGAAGACTGGGGAGTGCTCTGAGCTTGTCATATCCGGGGCCGGTACCATTCGGGTTTTGCCTGACACTGGCTCTCTGTGACACGTGCCCCTCTCCCTTTGAACCGGAGGCATCGATGGCTGCGCGATACAGAGATCGAGATCGTTGGGACCCTTCCCTCTTCTTCCCGGAAAAAGGGGGGGGCAGGGAGAGGCGGGGCCCGCTTTACTTTAGGCGCTCCCTTTTTCTCCTTTTTCCACTCCTTTTCGTCCTGTCTCTCCTGTCCCCCTCTGTCGTTCTTGCCGCCAATTCTCCCGGTCCCCCGGAGGGAGATGACAGCGGAGGGGGAATCTTCGGCAACATCGATTCCTTCGGCTTTGTCAACGACGATTCCTCCGGTCAATCCATTCCCTGGGTCTGGGACTTTCTGCTCTTTGGAACGCTCAATGAAGAGAGTCAGTTTTCCGCGGGGACCATGGGGGTGAACTCGTCGGGGTCGCTGGTTTACACCGGACCCAAGGCGGCCGGAACTCCAGGGTATGGCGGAGGGTTGGGACCGGAGGTCTGGATCGCGCCAGATTTTGGGATCCGGCTCCTTCTTCAGGGCAGTCTCTATATGAATGGTCTTCAGACATCGACCACGTCAACCGGCGTTGATCTCAAAATTACCAGCAAGCCCTTTTTTGCTTACGGGGCATTGACGATCGGCCCCGTCTTCAAGCTTTTTGGAGGACAGAACTACTTCTTCTACCTTCCCGTTGATCTGGGGTATGCCATGACGGTGACAAGCATCGGCTCACCCGCGACGATAGGCGCGACAAGTACACTGTCGACGGTCACGGGTTCTTCCGTCTACGCCGATCTGGGGATTGGTCTGAACCTCCGCTTTCTCATGCTTGAGGCCAAGGTGGCCTGGCTTCCCACCCCCAACAGCTTTGGCTACGGGAGCAATGATTTCTTCTTTCCCCTGACGGTGGGGTTCGACCTGTAATCAGGGCAGGGGAGAGCTTGTTTTCTCCCTCCTGATCCGGACCGGCCGTCTTCGCTTTGTCAGATCCCCAGGGAAAAGTCCTGACAGCCCTTCGCGTTGACCTCTTTGCCCTTCCCTCTTTTCTTTTTCTCCTTATTCCCGCGGATCCTCTCTTCTCAAGCCTCCTGCGCTTCTAAAATCCTTCTCTAGATTTCGATCAGTCGGTCGGGCTCAAAGTCCAGGTTGCGAGCAAAGGGATAGCCCGCCGGATTGCAGAGGACGCGGGTTTGTCCGATGCGATAGTCGGAAGAGTTGTGGCAATGGCCGTGGATCCATGCTACGGGCCCCCGCTCTCCCAGGGCGGTGATCTCTTCGTCGAGGCGGTTGCAGAAGGCTCCGACGATGGGAGAGTCGGCATAGTTGGGGTCGTTGGAGAGAAGCGAGGGGCTGTGGTGGGTGACGACCACCGTCTGGCCAGCAAAGGGGGTGGCCAGCTCCCCCTTGAGCCACTCCAGGGAGGTTTTGCACCTTTCCGCCACATCCTCCCAGTGGAGCGCCTGATCCGGTGAGCGTGGGGCTCCGAGGCGGCTCCAGCGGATGTAGCGAAAGTCGGCAAGCCCCTCTTCTGTTTCATCCGGGAGTTCCTGTCGCTCCCGCCCTTCGCTGGCGGGTCCCTGCTCCCCCCCAAAGAAGTCGGTCCACAAAGAGCATCCGAGAAAGCGCACACCGGAGAGAACGAGGGAGTCGTCCTCGAGAAGGAAGACCGAGGGAAGATCGCTCAGGGCATCCCGGTAGAGATCCACCCCCTGGTCCCAGGTCACGTGGTAGAACTCGTGATTCCCCAGGACAACAAGCACGCGTCCGGGAAAGGCCAGCTTCTCAATAAAGCCGGCCAGCTCCCGGGGGGTGCCGGCGATGTCTCCCGCCAGAACGAGAACCTCGGCCTTCTGGAGATGGTTTCTGCGGAGGGGTTTTTGGTCGAACTCGATATGCAGATCCGAGGCAAACTGAATCTTCATGAACTCTCCTCTTCCCGGTGACGCCGGTTCGGGGCTTCTTCCTCGTTTCGCTTGGGAATCCCGGGGCCGGCCGGAGTCGTATGAGGCCGGGCCGGCCCCTTATCAGGGTAGAAAAGTTGGCCGTCCGGTGCAACCCGCCTCAGGGAAGATCCGCTCCCTTTCTCTGAGAGAGGGAGGCAAAGGCTCCCATTTTCCCTCCTGCTCCCTTTCTTCTCATTGCGAGCATGTTTTTCGTCCCTTTCTTTTTCTCTGGTTTTTCTGGGGGAAGTCTTTATCCAAGTCTCTTTCTTTTATTGATAAATGTATAAATTTTATACTTCGCAAGCTTGCCAAATAACACTTTCTAATAGGTGTATGACAGGATTGATTCCAGGAAAAGTGTCCGGTATTTCCTGCGCTGATTTTTCAGCTGCCCCGGACGTATCCCGTTTATATCTTCCGGAATGGCGTGGGGCCGGAGGAGGTTTCCTGTGGAGGAAGGTGTGGCTCTTTATCTTTTAAATTCCCCCGTTCTGAGTGACTTCGGAATGTGGTCCTATCAGGGTCCCCTCACAACCGATGAGGCCAGGGCTTTGGTGGAGGATGGGTTTCATTCGGCGATCGGCCATCAGGCAACCGCCACCCTTCTGTCGCGACTTCTCGGTCGCCCTGTGGGGGTCAACCGGACTTCCGTCATCCTTGAGAACGGTGACAAGGCTCTCATCTTTCAGCTCGAACGCCGCCTTCCCGAGGGGCGGGTCCTGAGTGAGGCCGAGCTGCTCCAGTCGGGGTATCGTCTGGGTCTTTTGCAGAGACTTTCGTGAAGAGGGACGGGGGGAAGAAGAAAGCGGGCGGACGGCTGGCCATGTTGTCTACGGCCCTTTCGCTCTCATTGCTTCTGTCCCTGTCCACGGGAGCCCTCCTTTCTCTTTCCGGCTGTACCGGTTTTGATACACCCCCTCCGAACCCTTTTGAGGACAGAAAGATCTTCCTTGAGACGAAAGGACCGGGGAGAGGAGAGGAAGGAGTCTCCTCAGCCCTTGGAAGAGGCGCGGGAGAGAATTTTTGTGCCGGGACCCGTTTTTCAGCAGATGGCCGGAGGATGCGCTTTTCCCTGACAGGACGGGGAGAGGGGGGAGAAGGGGACGCTCCGGACAGGGTTCTGGCCCTGGCCCGCCGCGCGGCTCTGGCCCGGGCCCTTCGCTGCAGCGGCAACCGCCAGATCGTCCGGAGCTTCTTCGATAATCTCTACCGGATCGGGGGCCGGGAGGGGCAGGTGATCGAACAGGATCTCATTGAGACGATGGCCGCCTTTTCCCGCTATGAAGAGAAAGTCCCCTCCTGTCAGGTCCGGCGAGCCCGTCTCAGCTGCCGGGTGCTCCTTGTCGGGGAGATGCGGATCGAGAAGGCCGATCCGGGATTTGGTGTTACGGATCTGGAGCTCTCGGGGGGAGGGGTTCTTCCGGCGGGATCGGATCTTAATGTCCGCCTGACTATTTCCGTGCCCTCGGGGAAACCGGTATGGCTCTACCTCTTCGATGTCGACAGCGAAGGCCGGGGATCCCTTCTCTATCCCGTCCCCCAGGAGACATCTTTGGCTTCCGGGGAGCTCCCTGCGGGAAGGGTCCCCGGAAATGTCGCCCTTGTTCTTCCTCCCGTCGGGAGCCATGAAAGATTTCGGGTGGCTCTTCCGCAGGGTCAAACGCGGACAGTAGAGCGGCTCTTTGTGATTGTTCTTAGGAAGGGCCCCCTGAAGGTACGTGAACGGGAACACCTTCAGAAAAATCACGCCGTTTTTTACGAAGTGCCTCGATTCTCAAAAGATGTCCTGGGCCAGCTCTTTGCGCTGCCGGGGGCGGGCTCTCTCTGGACCTTCCGGGAGGTGCCTTTTGAGATCGAGTCTGACAAGCCGGAGGGAGCCACGGCCCCCTCCGCCTTCAACACGCCTCTCCCCTCAAGGGGAAGGCCATGACAAAGGAGATTTTCATGAATGTCTCGTCCCTTCTCCGGGGCCTTCTGGTCCCCGCCTTTTCAGCCCTTGCCCTGTCTGCCTGTGCCCATACGTCAGGGAGCACGCCGGGCAATGATATCTTTGCCCACGCGCCCGCCTGGGTGCGCCAGGGAGGCGCCGGAACTCTCGACTTAAAGAGCGGCCCTGTTTTTTATGGGGTAGGGGCCTCCCAGGGGGTTGAGAACATCCCACTGGCGATCGAGGATGCCAATCTTCGTGCCCGGGCCTCCCTCTCCGCCGAGTTCTCAACCTATATCTCGAGGTTGAGCCGGGACTACCAGCGCTCTCTTGGCGCGGGCAAGGGACTCAACAAAAACGACGAATCCCAGGGGATCGAGATTCCTCTCGAGGGGTTCACGAAGATGGAGGTCAAGGGATCGACCATCGCCGACCACTGGCAGGACCCCAAGAGCGGGACGATCTTTGCTCTGGCCAGGATCGACCTGAGCCAGTTCTCGAAGGATCTCAAGAGCTACCATCAGATGGGAGAGGCCCAGAAGGAGTCGATCCTCAAAGAGATGAACCAGGCCTTTGAGAGCCTCCACAAGGCCGAGGCCGAAAAGCACTGACCCCCATGAGGGAGGTTCTTCATGCAATCCATGTCTGTCTTGTCCCGCCTTCTGGCGGGAGCGCTTCTGACCGTTCTTCTTTCTTCTGCCGCTTTTGCGGCAGAGGGAGGAGACCTTGGCCGGCTCTACCGCCAGGCCTCCTCGGGGGTCGTGGTGGTCTTCTCGCTGCCCAAGGGGAGCCCGGGAAGTATGGGGGCGGGGATTGTTCTCTCCCGCCGGGGCCTCATTCTTACCAATGCCCATGTGCTGGATCCGTCCCTGTCCGGATCCCTCTCCGGGCGAACATTGCGGGTCTACTTTCGTCCGGCCCGGACAACGGGGAACTTCCGGGATGACCTGACCCGGATGGTTCCGGCCCGGGTTCTTCGCCTTTCCCGGCGCCTGGATCTGGCACTGCTGACTGTCGGCCCTGTTCCCTCCGACATTCATCCCCTCCGTCTTGTCTCCTCCCGGGAGGTTGTTCCGGGAACACGGGTTCTGGCCATCGGCCATCCCGAGCAGGGCGGGCTCTGGACCCTGACCTCCGGTATTGTCAGTGCCCGCCTCAATGACTTAGGCGGGGTCCCCGGGAAGGATGCATTCCAGACCGATGCCTCCATTAACCGGGGGAATTCCGGAGGACCTCTTCTCGATCGCAGGGGAGAGGTGATCGGCATCAATACCGCCATCGCCCGTAAAAGTGACGACGGGCTGGCCATCACCAGCGTCAATTTTGCGATCCGGTCCGGAGTGGCCCGGCGCTGGCTTGTCCGTGCGCTTCCGGAGGAGGTGGCCGGACTGCTTCCCCCTCCCTCTCCCGCGGAGGTCCGCCCCCGGCCCTTCCCGGGAAGCCCAACGGGGAAGAACTCCTCTCCGAAGTCTCCGCCTTCCGGGCGCATCATTACTCCGTCCCGTCCGGCTCCGGTTCCCTACCGGGAAGAAGAGGTCCTTCGCCGCGAGAAGGAGTCCCTTCTTCTGATGGGGGACCGGATGGAAGAACAGATTCGCCAGACCTTTAACGGCCGATAGGCCATTACCACGCGGATTCTTCTCCGGCCATGCCGGCCGGGAGAATGTCCTGATCAAAGGAGAGCTTCATATGCGTTTAATCAACAGCGTCGTCCTGGTTATCGGCTACATCACCATCGCCTACCTGCTCTTCGAGCGCTTTCACCTGGGCAGCCATCTCCAGCAGTACATTCACTGACGACGGACGTCATGGAGCGGGTCATGCGTCCTCTGACAACTCTCTCGGCTGTTCTGGCCCTTTCTCTTGCGGGGTATATCGCGGCTCCGGCTGCGCCTGTCTTTCCTGTATCCGGGGAAGGCGACTTGAGCAGACTCGCTACTCTTAAGGCCTCCGCCGCCTCAGGTAACCCCTCCGCCCTGAATGCCCTGGGAAGCCTCTACTACGACGGCCGGGGAGTCTCTCGGGACCTTGTGAAGGCCCGGCGAGACTACCGGGAGGCGGCCCGGAAGGGGTCGTTGTCCGGAGCCCGCAACTTCGGCTGGATGCTCTGGAAGGGCGAGGGAGGCGCCCCCGATTTCAAAAGGGCGCGCAGGTGGCTTGAGGTGGCCGCCCGGGGAGGAGATCCCCGGGCCATGAACATGCTCGGAGCCTTTGATCTTTCCACGGAGGGGGGGCGCGACCCGGGGAAGGCCTTCCGGACATTTCTTCGGGGGGCCCGTGCCGGAAACCGTGAGGCGATGTTTAACCTGGGGGCCCTTTACGACCGGGGTGCCGGGGTGCCTCAGGATGTCTCGCGGGCGGCCCACTGGTGGCGGAAATCTGCGCACCTTGGAGATACCACGGCGCAAACCGCTCTCGGGGATCTCTATGAACGGGGACAGGGGGTCCCCAGAGACTATGGGAAGGCGGCCTACTGGTACGCAAAGGCGGCGAAAAACGGGAGTCCCCTGGCCCGGGAGAGCCTGCGCGTTGGCCCCTGGTCAGGCGCGCTCAGTCTTCCTCCGTCCTCCCGGGCCGCCCTCCCCCATCCGGCGCTCTCTCCAGGAGCTCCTCCATCGGGGGGGACTTCTGGGGCTGTCGGGCAGAAGGCCGTTCCGGTCTCCGCCTCCGGATCCCCGGCAGGAGGCTCCCCGGCCGCAGGTGAGAGGGAGACCCGTCAGGAGCTCAGTCTTCTCCGTCAGGAGGTGGAGAGCCTGGTGAAGGCCCGGACGCAGAAGCCGGTGTCGCGCTTTCAGACGACGGTCGACCGCCCTGTCTACCGGGAGAGGCTCCGTCCGGATTTTTATGCGGTGGTGGTGGGGGTGGAGAGCTATCCCGGAGGGGTGCCGAAGGCGCCCTTTGCCGACCGCGATGCCCGGGCGGTCATGCGCCACTTTGAGGCTCTGGGTGTTCCGCCGGACCACCTCCGCCTTCTGACCGATGCCCTGGCCACCCGCGGGGGAATCGACGCCTCCCTTCGCTGGCTTCGCCACAACGCCTCCGCCCGGTCGACCGTCTTTTTCTACTATTCCGGCCACGGGATCCCGGGAGGCAAGGGAGAGCCCTATCTGGCCCCCTCTGGTGTCATGGCCGGCGACCTCGAAGACACCGCCTACCCGTTGAGCCGTCTCTACAGGGGGCTTTCTTCTGTCGGTGCCGCCCGGACCCTGGTCTTTCTCGATGCCTGCTTTGCCGGGGCGGGGGCC
>JAJZCZ010000061.1 GCA_021828805.1 Nitrospirota bacterium
CCATCCTTGAGAAAGGTCAGGCTCCAGGCCGGCCGGTCACCCGGAGACCGGTGCTGACCCGGGGCACATGGATCGCCTCCCTCCTCCGGCCTGTGACCCTCTCCCGTCTTGAGACCCCCCTTGAAACACTTTCCTGTCCCGGGGAGGCCCGGGAACTCTATCGCCGTGGACGGGCCGTCTACCAGTCCAAGGCCCAATCGAACGCCCCCCTCTCTCCCTAAAAAACCTCCGCCACCCGGTCGTGGAGTCGGGGGCGAAACTCCCGGATGCGGTTGTTGGTGCGCGTAGGGTGAACACGGTTTGTCAGGAGCACAATGATGCGGTCCCGGGCGCGATCCATCCAGACCGAGGTGCCGGAATAACCCAGATGGCCAATGGAGGCGCCCGGCGTCATCTTTGTTCCGCTGGAGGATCCCGCCGTGGGGGTGTCAAACCCCAGCGCCCACTCCCGCGGCTCCTGCCTCCGGGTGAACTCCTCCAACAGCCCTTCCGGAAAAATCCCCCCTTCTCCCCTTTTCGCCATCCAGGGACGGGCCAGCTGCCAGACCCCCCGGGCCGTGCCGAAGAGACCCGCATGGCCGGAGACCCCTCCCAGAATCCGGGCATGTTCGTCGTGGACAATTCCCACAAAAGGCGCGCCGCTTTCCGGATCGACCTCGGTGGCAGCAAAGGAGCGGTCCCGATCAGAGGACTGCCACGGAAGGCTGGATCCCTCTGAAAGGAAGTCGGCCCCCCCCCCTCCCAGGGGATTCGCCAGCCGGCTTCGGAAGAGGTGGTCGAGCCTGTCGCCGGAAGCCGCCTCCAGGGCCCACCCCAGGAGCATGAAACCGAAGTCGCTATAAAGGGCTGCCCTCCCCCTCTCACCCGCCGGCGGAAGGGCCAGAATCTCCCGGAGAAGCTGTTTTTTCCGCACCTCCAGAGGAAGGCTTCCATCCACCTTCTGGTAGAGGGGCGCCCAAGCCGGAAGACCGGAGGAGTGGGAGAGAAGCTCCCGAAGAGAGACCTCCCCCCACCGGGAGCCCTGGGTCTCCGGGAGGCTTGCGGAAAGGGGGCTGTCCAGCGCCATCCGCCCTTCGGAAACAAAGAGGAGGACCAGGGCTCCGGTCACCAGCGGCTTGGTGAGCGATGCAAGATCAAAAAATGTCGCCGGGGTGACCGGAGGCAAGGGATCGGGAGGAGTCAGCCGTCCCACTCCCACGGCCACCTCACCCCGAATCTCCCGACGGTCCCCCCAGAGAACAATCCCTCCCGGAAAAATCCCTTCCCGGCAGGCCGTCTCCATCATCTCCCTGACGCGCCCATCTCCACGACTCATCTCTTTCTCTTCCCTCCCGGTCTGTCGTTATGCCCCTGCTTGCCTGTTCTCTCAAGATCTTTCCGGAGAAAAGCGACCCTCTGCCATTCTCCTGCCGGAGCCCTCTTTCAGAAGCGTCCATAGATCACAGCGCCTCCCCCCTGTATAATGAACTCAGGATCCCCGATCAAACGCTCTCCCCCTAAGGAGACGCTCCCCCCGATTCCGGGGCGAGATTTTGCCGTGACCCAATCGGGCCAGGAAACCAGGAGGACACGCATCGTGCCGGATATTGTCCGATTTTTTGAAGACCGCGTCGAACGCTCCACCGAGAGCCTCCAGTCGGCTCTTGCCCACGTCGCTCTCCCCTCCACGGTAGACGACGCCGACCTCTACTTCGAGCATACTGTACGCGAACACTATAGCGTCGAAGATGGCATGGTTAAAAAAGCCGGCCAGGACGTAAGCCAGGGGGTAGGGGCCAGAATCGTCTCCGGAGAACGGACAGGCTTTGCCTTTACCGAAGAGTTCTCACCCAGGCAGATCGCCCAGGCACTGGAGTCGGCCCGGAGAATCGCCCAGGGACCAGGGACCGGACGCTCGCTGGCCATCTCCCGCCCGGGACGTCCGGAACGGGATCTCTATCCGGTGACCGACCTGGCCTTCGACCGTCCCGTTCCTGAAAAAATCGGGATTCTGGAGACGATCGACCGCCTTTGCCGCCAGGAAAGCTCGAAGGTCGTCCAGGTGATGGCTTCTCTGGCCTTTGAGGACAAAACCATCCAGATCGTTCGCTCCGATGGTCAGGTGGTGGTGGACAGGATCCCCCTGACCCGCCTCAACGTCTCGGTGATCGCCCAGGATGGCGCAAACCGCCAGACCGGCTCCTTTGGCTGGGGAGGACGGACAGCCTTTTCCGGGATCATCTCTCCCGACCGTCTCGCCCACGCGTGCCGCGAAGCGGTTCGCCAGGCCCTCGTCAACCTCTCTGCCCATGCCTGCCCCTCGGGAACGATGGATGTGGTCCTGGGGCCGGGTTGGCCCGGCATCCTCCTGCACGAAGCCATCGGCCATGGTCTCGAAGGGGACTTTAACCGCAAGGGAACCTCCGCCTTCTCCGGTCGGATCGGCCAGCGGGTGGCCTCTCCCCTGTGCACCATCGTGGACGACGGCACCCTTCCCGGCCGCCGCGGATCCCTGAACGTCGACGATGAAGGAACCCCAACCCAGCGGACAGTCCTGATCGAAAACGGTATCCTTCGGGGTTACCTTCAGGACCGGCAGAATGCCCGTCTCATGGGGACCCGTTCCACCGGCAACGGCCGACGGGAGTCCTACGCCCATCCGGTCATGCCCCGGATGACCAATACCGTCATGCTCCCCGGGGAAAGTGACCCGGCTGAAGTTCTGGCCTCGCTCGACCGGGGGATCTATGCCGTCAACTTCGGCGGCGGACAGGTGGACATCACCTCCGGAAAATTCGTCTTTTCGATGTCGGAGGCCTACTACGTCGAAAAGGGCAAGATCCTCCACCCCATCAAAGGGGCGACCCTCATCGGCAACGGCCCCGACGTCCTTACCAAGGTTCGCATGGTGGGAACCGACATGTCGCTTGACACCGGAGTAGGCACCTGCGGCAAGGACGGCCAGTCCGTTCCGGTGGGAGTCGGCCTTCCCACGATCCGGGTCGACGGCCTCACCGTCGGCGGAACAACCTAAGACAGACAGGAGATCACCCCTTGAACGTTGTCCCTTCCCAGAATCTCCCCTCAACAAGCATCGCAGATGGTGAAGAGGCCATCCGCTTTATTCTCGAGACCGCCCGGGAAGCCGGAGCAACCTCCGCCGATGCCCTGTATGTCTCCGGAACCGAAGAAGCCGTGGGGGTCAGAAAAGGAGAAATCGAGAAGGTTCAGGCCGCCCAGAGCCGGGGTATCGGAATCCGTGTCTTTGCCGGGACCCGTCAGTCCAGCGTGGCCACCCATGATCTCTCTCCCGACCATCTCCGGACCCTTGTGGCCCGAGCCGTGGCCATGGCCCAGCACACGGCAGACGATCCTTACGCCGGGCTTCCCGACCGGATCCTTCCGCCGGCTATGGACCCCTCCAAGCTTTTTCCCGAGGAGACCCATCTCCCGTCTCGTGACGAACTGCTGGAACGCGCCCTGGCCACCGAGAAGGCCGCGCTCTCCTTCGATGCCCGCATCACCAACTCGGAAGGGGCTGAATGCTCCCGCGCCCACTCCCACATTGTCTTTGGCAACAGCCTGGGCTTCCTGCACGGTTACCGGAAGAGCTCCTACGCTCTCTCCTGTTCGGTCATTGCCACTTCAGAAGACCAGATGGAGCGCGACTACTGGTACGTGACGGGACCGCTCTGGGAGAAGACTGCAGATACAGAGGCAGTCGGACGGAAGGCCGCTTCCCGGACCGTCTCCCGGCTGGGTGCCCGCCGGATCAAAACTGGAACCTATCCGGTGATTTTTGACCCCGAAACCGCCCGAAGCCTCATTGGCCACTTCGCCGGGGCTGTCTCGGGCTCCGCCCTCTACCGGAACGCCACCTATCTCAAGGGCCGGGAAGGAACCCCGGTCATGAACGCCGGCATGACCCTCCGGGAGGACCCTTTTATCTCCGGAGCTCCGGGAAGCCGCCCCTTCGATGGGGAGGGGCTCCCGACCCGCAAGAAAACTCTGGTCGACAAGGGGGTCCTTCAAACATTTCTCTTTGACACCTACTCGGCCCGGAAGCTCGGGAGGCAGTCCACTGCCAATGCGGTGCGCTCTCTCGGAGACGGGCCAGGAGTGGGCATCTCAAATCTGATCGTAGACCCCGGAACATCGACCCTTGAAGAGCTCATGAAAAAAGCGGGCAAGGGTCTTCTCGTGACGGAGCTGATCGGATTCGGGGTGAGCACCGTGACTGGTGATTACTCCCGCGGGGCCTTCGGGTACTGGTTTGAAGACGGAGCGATCCTCCATCCTGTCTCAGAGATCACTCTCGCTGGTACCCTCGACGAGATCTACAAGAACATCGTCGACCGGGGATCGGACCTTGAGATCCGCTCCTCGATCAGCTCCCCTTCTCTTCTCGTGGAGGGACTTCGTATCGCCGGCGAATGACCGGGCGGCAGGGCCACGCTCCGCACCGTGAAAGAGGCGCTGAAGATTTCATGAATGTGAGAAGACGGTCGGGGATTATCTCTGGAGAAGAAGGGGTCACGCCAGGGGAAAGCTGTAAGAAAAGATACAAAACGGTACGGAAGGAGTTACGGAAAGGAAGTAAGTGACACCCCCGGCCTCTTCGCCGCAGGAGCCTTGCCTAAAAATCACAGGTTTCGTTGTTTGGAGAATTCAGGATCCCTTGTCGACATTCTCTGCAATCTCCCGAACGCGAGCCACCTCGACATTGACGAGAGAGGCGATCTCTTCGTGGGAGAAGCCTCCCCTCCGAAGCAAGCGTTGGATGACCTGCTCCTGATCTTGCTGGATTCCCTGCTGGATTCCCTGCTGGAGCCCCTGCTGGATTCCTTGCTGGACTCCCTGCTGGATTCCTTGTTGAACTCCCTCCTGAATCCACGTATCAACGATGCTTTGAGCCATTCCTACCTCCCTGGCGATGGGGTCGAGGACCCGTTTTATCTCCTGGGCCCCGTGGACCCCATGAGCAACCCCGATATCGTCAATTTCCGGGTCCAAGCATGCGACAAGGAGCTTTTCGCTATGAAATCTCCCGCACAAAGAAGGCGCGCACATCCCTCCATGCCTCTTGTAACATCTAAGGAGAGCCCGGACTCCTTAACAAAGTCGTCTTTTTCTGAAAAAGAGAGTCGCCTCTTCCCGGGATAAGGTCAGGATCCTTTGGCAACGTTCTCTGCAATCTCCCGAACGCGAGCCACCTCGACATTGACGAGAGAGGCGATCTCTTCGTGGGAGAAGCCTCCCCTCCGAAGCAAGCGTTGGATGACCTGCTCCTGATCTTGCTGGATTCCCTGCTGGATTCCCTGCTGGATTCCCTGCTGGATTCCCTGCTGGATTCCCTGCTGGAGCCCCTGCTGGATTCCTTGCTGGACTCCCTGCTGGATTCCTTGTTGAACTCCCTCCTGAATCCACGTATCAACGATGCTTTGAGCCATTCCTACCTCCCTGACGATGGGGTCGAGGACCCGTTTCATCTCCTGGGCCCCGTGGACCCCATGGACGCCGCCGATATAGTCAATTTCCGGTTTCAGTATACCATAGGGGGCCTTTCGCTCCGCGATCTCCTTTAGAAGATGGCGGGCACACGCCTCCATGCCTTCGAAGATATGCTTGAGGGCAAGAAGAGCCAGAACGGCCTCCACATCCTCGAGCCGGCTCCGGAGCTCCTCGTCGTCGACCCGGCGAAGGTCGATGACGGGGAGGACGAAGTCGGGGTTGACCGCCCGAAGCTCAGAGGGAGGGGTCAGCACGTCGGAGAGTCTCTCGGGAAGAATCCAGGGGCGCGCCCCATGATAGAAGACAATGGGAAGGAGGGGCACGGGAGCTCTCCCCTCCTTCCGGTCCCGGATCCAGAGCCCGCTGAGATAGTGATTGATCTGGAAGTGGACCCAGGGGTCCGGAGCGCTCTTGTGCTCCACGATGAGATGGATCCGGGACTCCTGATCCCCGAAGCGGGCGGAGAAGACCAGGTCCATGAGAGAGCTGTCGAGGCCCTCTCCGACAGACTCGGTCGCCAGGGGCACGAGAGAGGCGGGATCGAGGGAGGAGGCGAGCTTGGAGGGAAGAAAGGCCTTGAGCACCGGCCCGAGCCGGTCCGGACGTCCGAGAGTCGACTTGAAGAAGCGGTCATGGATGGCAATATCGTTCATCGATCACCTTTGATGTATTGATTATTGATGCAAGAGAGGAAAAACGAGGCTCTATTATCATAAAGACAGGGTGGAAATTCAAGAGATCAAACAAAAGAAGGGGATTTCCCATGATTGGTCCTCATTTTTAAGAGGAACATACCAGCCCTCTTCACTCTCTTTACTTCTTTTTCGAGAGGTTTTCCTGGATATTTTCCATGACGTCCCCCAGCTTCGTCTCCGAAGGAGCCATCCATGGCTTCTCTTGATGAAAGGCCACAGGCGCGTCGCAGGAGAAATCGGCAAAGCCTATAAGTCAAAGATGAGGGGCCGATCCCGACGTCGTCTTTTTTCTTCTTTTCCAGCCGCTCCTTCTTGCATCTACTCGCCCCTACGCCCCTTGCCCCCTGCTATTTCTTTGTGTAGGGTGAACGGAAGAAGCTTCTCAAGAAATCGTCCAACCTCCTGTCTCCGGCATCTGTCCGCCAGAGGTTTTCACGTTCACCCTTCGCTCCCAGGAGATCCCCCTGAAAATACTGCTTGATGCCGACGGCTCTCCCGGAGCGGTCAAGGAGATCCTCTTCAGAGCGGCCGAACGGACGAAGACCCCTCTCGTTCTGGTCGCCAACCGCCCCCTGCGTCTTCCCGATGGCCCCCTCTTTACCCGCATCGTGGTAGGGGCGGGGCTTGATGTGGCCGACGCCGCCATCTGCGAGATCTGCGCCCCGGGGGATCTTGTTGTCACCGAGGATATTCCACTGGCCGCGAAGGTCGTCGAGAAAGGGGCCTTCGCCCTCTCTCCCCACGGAGAGATCTACGATGAGGAGACGGTGGGAGAGCGCCTTTCTATGAGAAATTTCATGGCGGAGATGCGCTCGGGAGGGCTGGCAACAGGGGGGCCACCCCCCTTCGGTACACGCGATCGCGAGGCCTTCGCGAACGCTCTGAATGGAATCCTGGAAAAAAACCGCTCGAAGAAAAAGCAGGCCGAGACACGCTAAAAAATCGCTGAGGAAGAGGGCCGACTACTCAGTCAACGGCCGCGGTGGGTTCGGGGTGGAGAGGGAGCGCAAGGGCAAGACAGATTCTGACCCGGACCGTCGCCCTGTCCGGGCTCCCTTGAGAATTTGGGGGTCGAGAGGGCCTCCATCGAGAGTGGCGCGGGAGAGGACCGCCCCGGCAAGACAGACCCTGGTTAACGTTGCCCCGGACAGGTCTCCTCCGATCAGGACTGCCCCGCTCAGATCGCTCCCGGTGAGATCTGTCCGACGGAGTTTGGCTCGGGTCAGGTTGGAGAAAGAGAGGTTGGCTTCCACAATCCGGCACCGGGAGAGAATCGCTTCATAGAGGGAGGCAGCCTCGAACGAGGCCCCGGAAAGATCGGCGCCGACAATCCGGGAGAAGGAGAGGTCGGCTCCCGAGAAATCCGCACGAACAAGAGTGGCCCGGGAGAGAATCCCCCGGATCAGGCGCGCTCCGTGGAGATCGGCTTCGCTCAGGTCGGCCCCCGTCATATTACACCCCGCCAGATCGACCCCCGAAAGGTCGAGGCCGGAGAGGTCTTCCCCCTCCCATCCCCGCCGTCCCCTGTGGCGCCACTTAAGAAATTCTTCCCGTGTCATTCGTCGTCTTCCCCTTTCCTGACTCTCTCTTCATCGTCGCAATATCCACCCTCCGACTGTGCCAGACCCCCTCCTAAAGACGTTATGACGGAGATCATGCGCACTTTCCTCCCCAAAGGAAGAGGCTCACGAATCAATACAGGCTGGGATGGAGAAAGGAAAGAAGGTTCAGAAAAAAAGAAGAAGCAAGCAGAAGAAAGACGAGGCAAACATCTTCATGACGAAAAGAAGAGAGGGGCGGACCGCCCCTCCCTAAGAGGAAGCCGACCTAGAATACGAAGGTGGCGCCGAACTCAATGGGCATGTAGTTGAGGGCACCTTTGTATTGTGCAGCAGCATTAAGTAAAGACGCATTATTAGAAGCTGCTACACCTACTCCAGCAACAGCCGTATCCGCCAACCCGCTTATATTAGAGAGGTAAGCCCAGCGAATGTTGGCGAAAAGGTCAATCCCGGCTAGGGCATCTGATAACTTTTCTAAGGGCGTTGTCACACCCACTCCTGCATCAAAATAGAGTGGCATGGACTCGCCGTTTAGTGTCACTGCAGGACCGGCATCAGCAAAAGCTTGGGGGTTTACCCAATTTTTTCCAGCAGTAAAGTCGTAAAGGGCTCCAAGCGTAATTGGAATTACAGGAGTTCCAGCTTGGTCTGGTGCTCCTAATGCCTTCACAGCATTATTAATCGCTCCCAATCCGAAAGACTCAACTTCAATCGAGGCCTGCAGGGCAAACTTCGAAGTGATCCATCGGGTGGCCGTAACTCCACCACCGTAACCACCATTTAAAGTATTTGCATCAAAGGTATCCATATACCCGAAGTTCGCCGAGAGCGAGGTGGACTTGGGCACATTGCCGTCAAAGGAGGAGGACCCAGCGGCTCCATTTGCCATCACCGCCTGCTGCATCGCCATCATCTGGCTGGCGGTGGAAGAGGTGGCAGGATTGGCAGAGGAGGGAAGCCCTGCGGTCGAGGAAGGCGAGGGAGGCGTGAGCACTTCACCGGCAAGGGCGGGCGCCGCAATGAAGGCAGCCGATAAAATGGCTGCGGAAAGGAAAGAGATTTTCACAAAATGCCGGGACGATTCCCGGAAGGACGACAGAGTTCCCTCTTTAGCCATAATAGAACCTCCTGAGAAAATGGAATGCGGGAGGAGACTCCCCTGAGTGCCGCCTTATCTGATAGGCGGCGTTGCCCCCCTATTGCATACGTCGTGCCAGAACAATCGACGGACACTTTTTCACCCCATTACATTTCTCTCAAGATATTGCGAAAAAAGATTAACCATTCACATTCAAACCATCGGTTCCTCTTTTCTACGACTCAAGGGACGGATGGATTCGTTTCATCCGAGAAACCTTTTCTGGATAATGCTTGTTTCATGCTTCACCCGAGAAACATTCCCTCACTTCTTTTTTCCTGCGCTTCGCCAAGACATCCTTAGCGGGATGATTTTACCTCTCCCAACAGGAAGCGTTTTGATGCTCGACGATTTCATCCTGCTACTTTTACAACATCCCCATTGCGATCCATATCAATTAGAATGATAAATAGAAA
>JAJZCZ010000062.1 GCA_021828805.1 Nitrospirota bacterium
GCGAGATCGACTCGATTCCCATCTCCACAAGGGCCTTGGCGATTTCAGGGAAATCGCTCGGGGCCTGACCGCAGATGCCGGAATGCACCCGGTTGCGCTTGGTTCCCTCGACCGCCATGCGGATAAAAGCCTGAACTCCGGGATCTCTCTCATCGAAGCTCTCCGCCAGAATCTCGGAGTCGCGATCCACCCCCAGACTCAGCTGGGTCAGGTCGTTGGAGCCGATGGAGAAGCCGTCAAAATACTTGGCAAACTCGTCGATCAAAATAACGTTATTGGGGATCTCGCACATCACGAAGACCTCAAGCCCCTTCTCTCCCCGGCGGAGACCGCTCCTGGAGAGCACATCGATCACGCCGCGGGCTTCCTTGATGGTACGGCAGAAGGGAATCATGATCCTGACGTTGGTAAGGCCCATCCCCTCGCGGACGCGACGGATGGCCTGGCACTCCAGGGCAAAGCCCTCCTCATAACGCGGGCTGATATAACGCGACGCCCCCCGGAACCCGAGCATGGGGTTCTCCTCGTGGGGCTCGAAGTCCGCTCCTCCGACGAGGCTCCCATATTCGTTGCTCTTGAAGTCGCTCATACGAACCGTCACCGGCTTCGGGTAGAAGGCCGCGGCAATCGTCCCGATTCCGAAGGCCAGCTTTTCGACAAAGTATTCCTTCATATCGGAATATCCGGCCGTCATCGACTCGATCTGGGCCCGGACCTTGGGATCGGAAACCCGTTCCGGATGGACGAGCGCCATGGGGTGAATCTTGATAAAGCCATTGATAATGAACTCCATCCGGGCCAGCCCCACCCCGTCGTTGGGGATGAAGGAAAGACCGAAAGCCTGGTCGGGATCTCCCAGGTTCATCATGACCGCCGTCTTCGGGCGCGCAAAGGCATCGAGTGCCGTACGGTCGACATGGAACTTGAGAAGGCCCTCGTAGACCATTCCGGTGTCCCCCTGGGCACAGCTCACCGTCGCTTCCTGACCGTCGGAAAGGGCATCAATCGCCCCTTCGGCGCCCACCACGGCGGGAATACCAAGCTCACGGCTGACGATGGCGGCATGACAGGTCCGACCGCCCCGGCTCGTGATAATGGCTGCGGCCGTCTTCATCACCGGCTCCCAGTCCGGAGTTGTCGTCTCTGCCACCAGGATCTCCCCGGGCTTGAAGTCCCGGATGTGGCGGAGGTCCCGGATGACATGCACCCGTCCGGAGGCGATACGCTGCCCGACAGCCTTGCCCCGGAGCAGGACACGGCTCTTCTCGTCGAGCGTGTAGGCCTCAAGAAAGTCCGTCTTGTTCTTCTGGCTCTCCACCGTTTCCGGACGGGCCTGGACAAGGAAGATCTCTCCGGAGACCCCGTCCTTGGCCCACTCCATATCCATGGGCCGGTCCACCCCCGCCTTGCGGGTATAGTGATCCTCAACCTTGATGGCATAGTCCGACAGCTTGAGAATTTCGTCATCGGTCAGACAGAAGGTCTGGGCCTCGGCTTCGGAGACCCGCTCATTGGCGACGGTCACCTTGGCATTGCCCGTGGCATAGACCATACGGAACTGCTTCTTGCCCAGGTTTTTGCGAATAATCGCCCGGTGGCCTTCACGGAAGGTCTTCTTGTAAACGTAGAATTCATCCGGATCAACGTTCCCCTGGACAACGTTTTCACCAAGACCGTAGGCTCCCGTGATAAAAACAACATCCCGGAACCCGGTCTCGGTGTCGAGGGTAAAGAGAACCCCGGAGGCGCCCTTGTCGGAACGCACCATCTTCATCACGCAAATGGAAAGGGCGATGGAGAAATGATCGAAGCCATGATCGACCCGGTAGGAAATGGCCCGGTCGGTATAGAGGGAGGCAAAACACTTGAGGCAGGCTTCCTTGAGCTGCTGAAGGCCCCGGATGTTGAGATAGGTATCCTGCTGTCCGGCGAAGGAGGCGGTTGGAAGATCCTCAGCCGTCGCGGAGCTGCGGACCGCCACATCCGGAGAGTCTCCGTACTCTTTGGCGAGAATGGCGTAGGCCTCCTCGATCTCCGACCACATGTCCTGGGGAATACTGACCCCGAGGATCAGGTCCCGGGCAATCTTGCCCCGACGTTCGAGATCGGCGATGTTGTGACGATCCAGCCCCTCCAGCGCTTCACGGAGAGGCTTCATGATCCCGCCCTTCTCGAGGAGGGCCCAGTAAGCGTCCGCCGTGATGGCAAAGCCGTTCGGGACCTTGACGCCCTGGGGAACAAGCTCCTGATACAGCTCTCCGAGGGAGGCATTTTTTCCGCCCACGAGAGGCACATCATCTAGCTTGATCTCGTTAAAGAATCGGATATAGCGCATCAGCATCCTTTCTGCCGGATCCTCAAGAATGCCATTGAGGCCGGTCATCGTTTATTCCGTCTCATCCGGCCAAACTGGAACGGACGAAAAAGGGAAGCATGTGAAGTAAAAATCCCGAAAAACCCTTCCCGGGAGCCCTTCCATCGTTGCCCGAAAAAACACATCATCACCCTCCCTTCCGGCACAGACAAAAGGGCGGCAGACGGACGGGATCCGTCGGCAAGAGGTCCTTATCCCGGTGGGGGCTCGTTGGTCAGCTCTATGATCTATTCTATCAAAACCGGGGAGAGGAAAAAAGAATGGAGACAGACCTTCATGAGGTCAGCGGAGCGGTCATGGCAGGCTCATCCGTTTTCAGGGGCGCTCCCATATCCTTCAGGAAGGAGCCCCTTTCCAGCGGTTGTGCATCCATATCCACTGTTCGGGGTATTCCCGGATCCTCTCTTCGGCAAAAGCCGTCATGCGTCCCGTCATCCAGGCGACTTTTTCAATCTCAGACAAGGAACCGGCGGTAGAAAAGTCCAGAAGCGGCCCGAACCGAACCTGGTGACGACCACAGGAAAGGCGGCAGGAAAAAGCGGGAAGAAGCGGAAGTTTTTGCCTCAGGGCAATCCGGGCAGCCCCCGTGTGGGTTCCGGCCATGCGGCCAAAAAATGGAACAAAAACCCCCTCCGGCGGGGCGGCGCTCTGATCGATCGCCAGAACAACAATTTCATTTCTGGCGAGGGCCCGAAGAATGGCCCGGATCCCTCCCTCCTCGGACTGGATGGAGTGCGCTTTGCCGTATCGCAGCCTCCGGTCACGAATAAAGGCATCGACCTTCGGGTCTCGGATCTGGCGGGTCACCACATTGCAGGGAACGTTGATATCAAGGGCCAGACGCTTGCTGATCAGCTCCCAGTTTCCTGAATGAGCGATAAAGGCCAGAACCCCACGCCCCTCGGAAAGGCAGGCATGGACAGGGGAGAGGTCATCAATGAGCACATGTTCTCGAAGCCAGCGGTCGCTCAGAACACGGAACCGAAAGAATTCCGCCCCCATCCGGCCGTAGTGCCGGAACACCTCGATCTCGGTCCTGCGGAGGGAAGCCGTTCCCCGAAGAGCAGGGTAGGCCATCTCAAGATTTGAGCGAACCCGCCGGGCTTTGGAAGGAAGAAGAAGCCGGAAGAGGTCTCCGATTGACGACCCCAGACGTAGCGCGAGCCGGTGCCCAACGGATTCAAAGAGAAGTCCCACAGCGCGAAGGACGCAGAAAGGAATCCGTGTCTTTCGGAAAACCGGTCGCCCCATTGGGAGATCCTTTTTCTGGAGTTGCCTGAGATCATGAAGAGCAGGGGCCATGAGGGAAGGACATAAAGACGGGAATCATCTTTCCAGGTCCGACAGACTAAGTATTCGCCAATAAAAAAATAAAGGCAAGTTGCTCTCTCAAGCCGCCCTCCCTTCAAACATCAGGGCCCGGGGGCAGATTCATCCAGGTATTTTGTGCCGGCATGTGCCATAGCCAAAGATTAAGGAGATTGAAGCGAGAAGCTGATCAGGCTTGATGGAGACTGGAGGAGGCCCCCGTCACACCCCCTCCGGAGGCCCCCGCACAGACAGCGTCAGGGATTGCTGAACGGTTCGTAGGAGCGGGGCGCCGCATGGTTCTCATAGAGAGCCCAGAGGACCATCAGCAGAATAATGGCGCCCCACCCGAGAAGAAGCCAGCGATAGGAGCGCCTGCCTGAGGGACGGGACGCGGGAATAGGAGGACGGGACGCGGGAGGGAGAGAGAGGTATCGACGGATCGTCTCAAAACCCGAGACATCCCGGACAGACTCCCGGGAGACACGGGCCAAAGATTCTCCACTTTCAAGACGGACAAGCTCGAAAAAGGACACCTCCGAGCGCCCCAATCCCACTTTCTCCAGCGGCAGAAGGATCTCTTCCCCGGGAAGAGTCCGGTAGGAAATTTCGTTTTGGCGAACTTCAAGGATGGCCAGGGGGGGACGGCGCATCTCGAGGACAACATAGAGAGCCCCCAGCGCAAAGAGGGAGCCCAGGGAAGCCGGAACGAGAAAAACCCAATGAATCAGGAGGAGGCGGGTGACCGTAAAAAGCCCCAGCGAAAGGAAGGCCAGAGCCAGCATGGAGCGTGTCACCCAGAGGGTCGCCCCCCGGGGAGGTCCCCCAAAAAGGCGGAGGGTCCAGGGTCCGGGAGCGCCTGTTCCCCAGGGAAGATCTCCGGAAGAAACCTCCGGGCCATTGTCATCTGTTGTCATCGGGCCTCCCTGCCTTTTCGACATTGTCTCCCGGGAGAAGAGTTCGGGTCAACGCACCGGATCCTCCCGGCGTTCATTTTCCATGAAACAGTTGCCCGCCGTTCGCAGATTGGACTAGGATGAGAAAGGCTTGCAACAGAAATCACTCTCCTCTTCCATGCTGGAATCATAAACTTTTTCATCCCTAATCGTCGTTCCTGTGAGAGGGTCTCCCTTCATGTACAGGCTTCGTCTCTTTGGCCCCCCCGACCTTCTCTCAGAATATCAGTCTCTCCGTGCCCACAAAAAACATCTTGCCCTCCTGAGCCTTCTGGCCATCGAGCCATCAAGAACTCACGATCGGGTCTTTCTGGCCCGGACCCTCTGGCCCGAATCCCCGCCAGAAAATGCCGGCAACAGCCTGCGCCAGTCTCTAAACGCTCTCAAAAAACTCCTGCCGCTTTCCGGAGGCACGCCCCTCGTGACCTCTCGTCCTCCCCAGTCGCGCGCCAGAATCGGACTCAACCCGGACTTTCCTCTTCACATCGATGTCGACGACCTTCTCACTCCCCCGAAATCCTGCCCCGTTCTCCATGACCCGGAAGCCTGCCCCTCCTGTGAAAGGCAATTAGCACGATCCATTCGGGATCTCTCCGGATCCTTCATGGACGGCTTTTCCCTGTCAGGCTGCGATGGCTTCGAAAGATGGGTCACCGAACGGCGAGAGGAGCTGACGATTCGCGTACGATGGACAACCAACAGGCTTGTCAGCCTTTACGAAAAGAGGCATCTGCCCCACGAGGCGCTGGCGATTCTCGACGGAGCCCTGCGCCTTGACCCTCTCGACGAAACGTGCCAGCGACGGAAGATCCTTCTTCTGTCCGAGACCGGAAACACCATGGCAGCACTCTCCCAGTACGAACTTTTCCGAAGCCGCCTGAAGGATCAGTTAGGCCTCTCCCCCTCCCCGGAGACCCGGGTCGTTCTCGAAAAAGTCCGTCAGCGCTCCCCGAAGTCCCCTGTGCTCCCTTCGGAGAAGCGCGGCCCCCTCTTTCCGGGTCTTTCCCTCTCCCCCGAATGGAGACCGGCGACGGCGCTTCATGTCGAAATTGCCGAACTCCGGGGGGAGAACCCCCGCGAGCTACCGCTGAAGACCTCTCCTGAGATCGAACTGATTCTGTCCCGATCCCAGACCTTTCTGCAGGAAACGGGAGCCCTCGTCGATCGACGTGACACCCACTCCTTCCTGGCCTGGTTCGGAGTGGCCGGGGCCACCGAAGGAGCGGCCCGGAGAGCGGCCCGGGCCGCCCTTGGACTGCGACATCTCGTGGAGACGTTTCAGCCGAAACGGGAACGGCGACTGACTCTCGTCGCGGGAATTCACTCAGGCCGCATTTTGCAGGGAGACCCCGGAGCCTCTCCCGATTCGGGCGAGGCCGTCGCCCGATGGGCTCAGGCCCTTTCCATGCAGGCAGAGTTTGGCGAGAGTCTCCTTTCAACAGCCGCCTCCGGACTCCTCAAAGACCAGTTCGTTCTGGGAAAGGCTTCCGAGGCCCGTATTCTTGGGCAACGGATCAGCGTCCTTCCTCTTCTCAGAAACGACCCTAAACACGGATGGGAGGACTCCTCCCCGCACCTGATCAGCCGGGAGCGGGAGATGGCCACCCTCGAGGAGCACTGGAAAAATAATCAGGGGGGCGTTCTCGTTGTGGAAGGCGACGCAGGGATCGGAAAGAGCGCGCTCGTTCGAGCCTTCGCAGCCTCTCCCGGACCACGGGAGACCCTCCTCAGAAAGATCGAATGCTTTCCCCACCTCACGGACAGCCCCTTTGCCCCTGTCATCCGCCTCCTTCGCGGACCGGCAGGAATCTCCGACGGAATGGAATCAGAGGCGGCCTACCGGCATCTTCTCGACTACGTCCGGGAGCTCTCTCTTCCTGATGAACAGTACGCCGTCGCCCTTCTCGGCCGTTTTTTCTCTCTGCCAGCCCACCCGGAATTTCCCCTGCCGACCCTCCCTGTCTCCTCCCTTCTCGAGGAAGTAACCAAGATTCTCTTCTCCATCCTCAAAAACCGTTCCCAAGCCCGTCGCATTCTTTTTGTCATCGAAGACCTGCACTGGACAGATGACTCCACCGGAAACCTGCTCCGACGCATTCTTTCCGACCCCATCTTCACACGGCGTGTCTTTTTCGTTGTCACCACCCGCCCCGGGGAAAGTCCTCCCTGGCTTGCAACCATTCCCGAACGGGTCACCCTCCGCCTGGCCCCTCTTGACCCACGGGAAAGCCGCTCGCTTGTCCGGAGCATCAGCGCCTCCTTCCCCCTTCCTGAAGTAGAGGTCTCCCGGATTCTCGATGCAGCCGACGGTGTCCCTCTCTTTCTGGAGGAGCTGACCCGGGAGCGAATCGAGTCATCAGGATCTTCCCGGCGCACTCTCCTTCCCGCAACCCTGTCGGAGGTTCTTGCCTCCCGGCTTGACCGGCTCGGAGAGGCCCGGATCCTCCTCCAGAGAGCTTCGGTGTACGGACGAATCGTTCCGATGGAACTCGTGCGGGCCCTCTCCCCTGAAACCTCCGGACACTTCGAGGAACTTCTCAGGCAGGCGATCGCTTCAGGGCTCGTGGCCAGAGAGTCCGACCACTCAGGAGAGTTTTTTGCCTTTCGCCATGCCCTGATCGCCTCCGCCGCACTGGAAAGCCTCCCGGCCTCGAGTAAGCGCACCCTCCACCGGCAGATTGCAGAAATTCTCCCCGAGAGGTTTCCCGAGCAGGCTCACACCGCACCCGGGGTTGTCGCCCGCCACTTCGAGGAAGCCGGGGACTCTCCTCAAGCCCTTTCCTGGCTCGAGCGATCCATCAACTCCGCCTCTGCCGGAGGATTTCTCCCCGAAGCCGCCCGACTTTCCCGAAAGGCCCTGACCATCCTTCCCCTATGTCCGGACTCTCCGGAGAGACGTGCCCGGGAAATCCGTCTCCTCATGCATCTGGGAACCCTTCTCATGGATATGCAGGGGAGAGGAAGTCCGGAAGGGGAGAAGGCGATCCAGAAGGCCTGCGACCTGATTTTGCCGGGAGACACGATGCGGGAGGAAACCTTCTACGCCTTCTACAAACTGTGGGACTCCCGCTACGGAAAGGCCGACATCCGGGCCTCGCGGGAGCGCGCCAACTCCCTTGTCGAGCTGGTCGAGCGGAGTTACCACCGGGATTTCAGGATCGCCGCCCTCTACGCCGACGGGAGTACCGCCTTCTGGGAGGGCCGTTTCACCCATGCCCTCAAGTCCCTCGACAACGCCATCGATCTCTCCGACGCGGCAGAGGTCGGCCCGGAAGTCTCGCTCAGCGTGCGCGAAGCCCTGGATTACAGGCTTTGGACTCTCTGGTTTCTGGGACGCTACCGCTCGGCCATGCGCCTTGCCGAACGGCTTCTTTATCAGGACCGGACCGCGGCAGTTAACAGGAAAAAGGGCCACCTCCTGACCTTTTCCATGGTTCTCTACCGTTACCTGGGCCTGCCTGAACGTGTTGTCGCCATCGCCGACGATCTCTCAAGGGCAATCCGGACCATGAAGGTTCCGGGCTGGTCGGGATCGGAGCGGGGATTTCGCGGGTGGGCCCAGGTTATGACGGGGGACGCGGGAGCCATCTCTCTCGTTCTCGAAGGTCTGGCCCTGGCCCGCAAATACCACCGCATCGCCGAGAACAAATACCTCCCCCTCCTGGCAGAGTGCTGGCTTCACCTCAGGGAGCCACGGAAAGCGGCGGGAGTGGCCCTGTCAGGACTTCGCTTTTCGGAAAAATCAGGAGCCGCTTATTGTGATGCCGAACTCTGGAGGCTCCTGGGAGAGGCCCGCCGGATGGAGAAAAAAGAGGAGGAGTCCCAGGAGTGCTTCCTCCGGGCGATCGAAATCAGCCGAAAACAGGAAGCCCGCGCCCTTGAGCTTCGGGCGACCCTCAGCCTGGGCTGGTTGCTGCTGGAAAAGCGCGATCTCAAGCGGGCCCATGAAATCATTCTTCCCAGTCTTGGGCGACTTCTGGACGAACCGGAGGCCGACCCCTCCCTGCCCGACAACAAACAAGCCCGCGAACTCTACAAGTCCGTCTCTCTTTAACGGTCTTCACATCCACAGGGAGGCCCCTCTCCCTGCCCGCGGCTCTTCACGACTTACTGCCCGGGAACCCTGGCATTTTCCTCCGCCAGAAGCGGCAGGATTCCCCCGACGACCACCCGGTCTCCCCCCTGCAGAGCTCCCGACACCACCACTTCTCCTTTTTCTCTTCCAAAGACAACCACGGGAACAAAAAGGGGAGACGCCGCCGGGCGGAGAAGGAACACCCCGGTTACCCCGTCCTTCCGGCGGACGACGGACGCGGAAGGAAGTCGCAGGAGCGTTTTTCCTCCTCCCGGACGGATCGGGATGCGGACATGAACCCAGGCATCCGGCCGAAACAGAACCCCGGCATTGTCGAGTCCGATACGAAGAGGAATTGTCCGGGTTCCGGGATCAATAAAAGGGGCAACCCTGAGAATTGTTCCAGGAACCCCTTTTGATGTGTCGTGAAGGGGGAAGACCCGCACAGGACTTCCATTATCCAGACCCGCCTCCTCACCCGGATAAAGAAAGGCACTGACCCAGAGATGCCGGAGATCTGACACAGAAAAG
>JAJZCZ010000063.1 GCA_021828805.1 Nitrospirota bacterium
CCTTTTTTCTCCGGAGCAAATGAGATCATCGCGGGAACGAAGGTAAGCGCCACGACCAGGGAGAGAAGGAGGGCCGTAATGATTGAAAGCCCCATAGGGGCGAACATCTTCCCCGGCATCCCCGGAAGAAAGAGAATGGGAATGAAGACCACTACGATAATCAGAATCGAAAAGAAAACCGGACGAACGATCTCGGAACCCGCCCGGACCAGACGCTCCTCTGAAGAAAGACCCGGCCAGAGAGATTCGCTCCGCTCAATATTCTCCGCCATGACGATCGAGGCATCCACCATCATCCCGATCCCGATGACAATGCCCCCAAGGCTCATCAAATCGGCCGCCAGGTGGATCCCCCGCATGGAGAGGAAGGTGAGAAGAATCGAAAGGGGAAGGCCCAGAGCCACGGAAAGGGATGCCCAGAGACGGCCGAGGAAGAGGGCCAGGACAACCACCACCAGGATCCCGCCCTCGATAAGGGAGCGGACCACTGTATGGAAGGCCTGGCGGATAAGGGGAGCCTCGTTATAGTAAGGCACGATCCGGATCCCCGGAGGGAGGAGCGTCCCGTTGATCAGGGCCACCTTCTTTTCAAGGGCGGAGATTGTCTGAAGGGCGTTCTCCCCTCGAAGCATCACCACTGACCCCTTCACCACATCCCGACTGTTAAGAAGGGCATTCCCCCGGCGGACCTCCGGGCGGACAACCACCCGGGCCACATCCCGCACCAGAACGGGAATCCCCTTCCGCTCGGCAATCACCACCGACAGAATATCCTTCCGGCTGTCGATGCGTCCGATCCCCCGCACCAGGTAGTACTCCCCGGAGCGGTCAAGAGTTCCCCCGCCGACATTGCTGTTGTTGAGTGCCAGCGCCCGGGTCACATCCCGGAGTGACAGATGGAAAGCATCGAGGCGAAAGGGATCCACCACCACGAAGTAGGATTTGACATACCCTCCGTAAGAAAGCACCGCCGCCACCCCCGGGGTCGTCATGAGAGCGCGCTTGACCACCCAGTCCTGGAGGGTCCGGAGACTCATGAGATCGGAGGAGCCTTCGAGGGTATAGCGAAAGATGTTGCCCGTGGGAGTGGAGACGGCACCTAGAACCGGCGCGGATCCAGGAGGCAGGAGGCTTTTGATCGTCCCGAGGCGTTCGGTGACCATTGTCCGGGCCCGGTAGATCTCCGTCCGGGAATCAAAGACAACGGTCACCGACGAAAGGCCAAAAAGGGTCTTGGAACGGACGGCCCGCACCCCGGGAAGCCCGTTCATGACCGGCTCGATGCTATCGGTGATCTGCTGTTCAACCTCAAGGGGAGACATGCCCGGTGCTTCGGTCAGAACCGTAACCGAAACGGGCGAGACATCCGGGAAGGCGTCCACAGAGAGGTGAAAAAGGGCCATGACCCCGGCGGCCGCCAGAAGAAGGGCGACCATCAAGACGATCGCCCGGCGGCGAACGAGCCAGACGAAGAAGGCGCGCGTCATCTACTCGCTTTTCTTCCGCTCGAACTGGGCCTTGACCCAGAACCCGTTGTGAACGACAATCCTCTCCCCTGAACGGAGCCCGGAGAGAACCGGAACAAGGTCTTCCTCTGAGGATCCGACCTTGACGGAGCGCATCAGGAAGTGGTCCTCCCCTTCCCTGACAAAGACCACCCGGTGGCCTCCCGAGAGGAAGAGCGCGCTCTTGGGAACCCAAAGAGTGTTTCCCCGGGAGGGAACGATGACCCGGACGGGAAGGTACATCCCCGGCCGCAAGCTCAAGGGGGTATTCCGAAAGACTCCCCGGACGATCACCGTCCGGGTCCGGGGGTCAGCCAGAGGGCTGATGTAGGCGATGTGGCCCACAAGGGAGCTCGAGCTTTTGGGAGGGCGGATCCGCATCTCCTCCCCCAGCGCCAGGGCCGGAAGATCCTGCTCGTAAACCCGGGCATTGACCCGGACCCAGTCAAGATTGCCGATCACGAAGAGTCGATCCCCGGAGTTGATCGATTGCCCGTCAATCACATTCTTTTTCAGCACATAGCCCGTCAGGGGCGAACGAATCTTGAGATATCGCCGGACCACTCCGGTGGCCTCAAGGCGCGTGATCTCCCGGTCGACCACCCCCAGATTCTTGAGTCGCGACAGCGCCGCCTCCCGGATCTGAGGGGACAGGGAGTGCCTCCCCCCCGGCTTTGTGGTGATCTTCTCAAGCCGGATCGCCTGCAGATATTCCTGCTGAGCCTCAATATAATCCGGCGCAAAGGCCGTCATGAGAACCTGCCCCTGCAGCACCTCGTCTCCGGTGTCAACATAGATATTGTGGACATAGCCGAAGATCGAGAGGCGATGGATCGAGCGGGCGGTCACATAGCGGACCCGGTCGTCAATGAGGGCCACCTCTCCATTGGAGCGAATGATCCGGTGGCCCCGACCGGGGGCCAGCGTCTCGTCTTGGATCCCCAGGGTCCGGATTACGTCCGGCGCCAGACGGATCCCCTCTTCCGCCCGGAGCGATCCCGGAAAAGAAAGAGTTCCACCAAGGGTAAGCCCCAGAAGAAGCAAAACAGCTCCCGAAAGCCGGTTCCGGCTCATGCCAGCCCTCCCACGGACCGCTCTCTCCGGCACCGGAAGACATTCCAGATCGAGTGAACGAGGACAGGAAGAGCCACTCCCAGCATGATGAGGGCAATCATCCAGTTCTCCAGGTCTACATTGTGTCCGGCCAGGTGAAGAAGCTCCTGGGTTCCTCCCCCTGTCACAAAGATCGCCCCGCCGCCAAGCAAGGTGAGGCTCCCCGTCCGAAGGCCAATCGCTGCAATTTCGCTGTCCTCAAATTTGCGGGTCGTCTTGAGGGTCGCCCCGAAGATCCCTCCCAGAAGCGCCAGCATCGCCGTCGTCCCGAGACCGAAAAGGAGGCCGGGGAGAAAGCCGAGCCAGGGAGAGCCCATGCGAGGCGCCGCCACCGTGTAAACGAACATGGCAAAGGGACCGACGCCAAAACCCGCAATAAAACCATGGATCATGGCCCATCGCACCGGAAAGACCTCCGGGGCGGTATGGGGCAGGTGATCTTCTGTGTGGGCGTGGCCCAGGATAGCCGCCGACTGCTCGACCGCCTGCATGGGTTCGTGGTGGTGGCCCAGGAGGTGAAGGTGGAGATAGCGGCCCCGCTTGTAGATCTGCCACCCGGCAGCCACCATGACCGCCCCCACCACCATGTTGACCCAGGAGTTGATCGCCTCTTTGGTAAACCAGGAAAAAAGAAGGAGATAGGAGATTTCGGAGCCGAGGGCCCGCTGCAGGGTAAAGGCCAGGGAAAAATAGACGCCGGACCGGAAGCCTCTTTTGCCGGAAGCGTTTCCGATCGCGTAGCTGAAGGTGATCGGCCAGGTATGTTCGTCAGGAAGAATCCCGTGAAGAAGGCCATAGCCGAAGGACTGAAGAAGAAGGGAAAGCATTCACACCCCTTGCACAGGAAATAACGTGTCTTGACTCGATGATCCGTCTATTGACGATACATGATCTCAATAAGGGTGATCAAGAGAAAAAACACGTTCCCGGCGAAAGAGCCAGACCGGAGAAAAGGAAGGGAGGTCAGCCGAGAGTCCGGAAGCGGACCATTCCGGCAAACTTTTCGTATCGGGAAGAGAGAAGGTCGGACGGGGGAATCGCCTCCACTTCGGCAAGGTGCTTTAGGAGAGAGGCTTTGAGAAGCTGGCCGGCGCGGGCCACATCCTTCTGGGCGCCGCCCGGAGGCTCCGGGACAATTTCGTCAATGATGCCCATCTCGAGAAGGTTAGGGGCGGTCATACGCAGGGAGGAGGCCGCGTCGGAGGAGCGGGCGGGATCATTCCAGAGAATTGCCGCACAGGCCTCCGGGGAGATGACCGAATAGATGGAGTTTTCCAGCATGAGCACCCTGTCGCCCACACCCAGGGCCAGGGCTCCCCCGCTTCCTCCCTCTCCAATCACCACGGCCACGATGGGGACAGCAATCCCGAACATCTCCTGGATGTTCCGGGCAATGGCCTCCACCTGGCCCCGCTCTTCGGCCTCGATGCCCGGGTAGGCCCCCGGCGTGTCGATCAGGGAGATGATGGGAAGTCCAAAGCGTTCGGCCAGCCGCATGATGCGAAGGGCCTTCCGGTAACCTTCGGGATGGGCCATTCCAAAGTTTCGCGTCACCCGGTCCTTGAAGGACTTTCCCTTGTAGTTGGCGATGATGGCCACGCTGCGTCCGTCAAGAGCAGCCAGCCCGGCCAGGACCGATGGATCGTCCCGGAAGCTCCGGTCTCCGTGGAGCTCCATGAAGTTGGTGAAGATCCTCTGCACATAGTCCCAGGCGGTGGGCCTGTCATTGGCCCGGGCGAGAAGAACCCGATTCCATGTCTCCGATACCGACTCCGCTGAACGAACACTTTCTGCCAGAACGACCTTGCGTGCCATGAACTCTCCCACTCGTTTCGCTGCCCGCTCCGGGCCTTTAACCAGGGCCAGTCCGGAGCCAGCTACACGCGAAGATCTGTATGATCTCCGCTGCCTTTCTGACTCTCCGGGACAGCGTCCCCTTTCCGACAGGATAGTCGTCTTGCAAAAGATTGTCAAAATCCCCGATAGAAACTCCGGTAAAACGTCTATGCCGGTGGGCTCCCTGTGACGAGGATCACAGAGAGAGGGCCAGAATCAGAAGGATCTCCCCAGACTCCACGAGAAAGCCCGCCACATCCCCGGAAAATCCATCGACCTTGGGAAGAACGTGGCGTCCGAGAAGAATCATCCCCAGAAAGACAACCCCTGCCCCTGCAAGAAGGCGCTCTCCGCCAACGAGAAGAGCTCCCAAAGCTCCCAGCCCACAAACGGCGAAGGCCGAGCCCCCGCCTCCTTCAAGAACGCTCCTCCCCAGAGCTCCCTCCCCCCCCGGAAACTTGCCGGCCAGGAACCGGGCCACCAGCGGAAGAAAGGAACGGGAGAGAACCGGCGCCAGAAAGAGAACAGGCAGACGGGGGTGGGCCAGAAAGATCCCCGTCCCCTTGGCCAGCACAAAGAAAATCAGAGCCAGAATCCCGAAGACCCCCTTCCGGGGATCCTTGCGAATCCGGCGCTTCTCGTCTCGAGAGACCGGGGCATAGGCGCACTCGAGGGTATCCGCCACCCCGTCGAGGTGGATTCCGCCCGTGAAGGCGACCCAGACCCCTAAGAGAAGGAGGGTATCGATCGGGAGAGGGAGGGAGGGAAGGAAGCGGAAAAAGGTCCAGGAGAGAAGGGCCAGAAGGGAACCGAGGAGGAGACCCGCCACGAGAAGGGTCGCGGGAGTGATCCGGAGAGGAAACCCCGAGAGATGGACAAAGCGGGGAACGGGAAGACGGGTCAGAAAGGCGATCCCCAGAAGAAAGCCCGCCACTTTTTCCCTGATCCCGCGATTTTCCCTCTCCGGAGAGGAGGAGCTCACCCGGGACCGGCCTCGGAGACGGAGGCCTCGGAGAAGGTCGCCATCCGGTTGTAGAGCTCGACCGCCGAGACAACGAGCGGATAAGCCACCGCGGCCCCCGACCCCTCTCCCAGGCGAAGGTCGAGAGCCAGGAGAGGAGACAAGCCCAGGTGTTCAAGAAGGTGCCGGTGGCCCGGCTCCTGGCTCATGTGGCTTGCCAGAAGCCAGGGACGCACCCCGGGGATCAGCTCGACGGCCAGCAAGGCTGCCGCCGTAGTGATAAAACCATCCAGAATCACCGGGACGCGCCGGACGGCGCCTCCGATAATAAATCCCGTCAGCGCGGCGATCTCCAGGCCCCCGACAGCACACATCCAGTCAAGAGGAGAAGAAAGAAGGGGGCGGTAGACAGCCAGCGCCTCCTCCACCACCCGGATTTTTTTCCGCCGGCCTTCCGGGGAGAGGCCGGTACCGATCCCGGCCAGCTCTTCCGGAGGACGTCGAAGCAGGGCCGCTGCCAGGGCCGTGGAGGCCGTGGTGTTCCCGATCCCCATTTCTCCGGTCAGAAGAAGGGTGGCCCCGCCATCGGCGGCATTCGCGGCCATCTCCATCCCGACCTCAAGCGCCTGGATCCCCTCCCGGGGAGCCATGGCCGGCTCCCGAAGAAAGTTCTTCGTTCCCCGGGCCACCTTCCGGTGGATCAACCCTTCGGCCCCGGACAGGTCTCCGTCCACCCCCACATCGACGATCGACAGGGAGAATCCGTGGGTCCGGGAGAGCACGCTGATTGCCGCCCCGCCCCGGAGATAGTTGAGGACCATCTCCCGGGTCACCGCAGAGGGATAGGCCGATACTCCCTCGGCCGTAATCCCATGGTCGCCGGCAAAGACAACGCAAGCCCCCTTGGGGGCGGGAGGCCGATCGGAACCATGGAGGCGGGCATACCAGAAGGCCACATCCTCGAGGCGCCCGAGGCTCCCCAGAGGCTTGGTCAGGTGGTTGAGGCGATCCTTGATGGCCGCGTCAAAGCCCGGATCGATGGCCGTCACCTTCCGGGCCCACCCATCAAGAGGAGGATGAAGGGGAAAGGAGGCGGAAGACTCGGAATGAGGAGGGATCATCAGCAATGGCTCCTTGGGAAAACCGGTAAAATCGAAGTACTTTTTCTCTCTCGCTGTGTTTGTATCTTTGTTGCTGTGAGTCGGGCCTCCCCATGCCGGGAGGAACGGGAGACTCCCTCCGGAAAGAGCCGGTTCTTAAAACGGGAGCCAGCGTTGTCCAGCATATTGGAACCTAAATCATGAACCGAAAGAGCGAGAGGGGAGAGGAGAAAAAGAGGGTCTTAGCGAATCCGGAGGGGACACCCGGCCATGACCGCATAGACCGCCTGCGCCTCCCGGGCCAGACGCTGGTTCCAAAGGCCCAGGCGATCCGCGAAGAGCCGGGCGGAGGCATCCATGGAGACACCCCCCCATCCCACCTCCTCACTGACCACCACTACCGGCCCCGTACGACCGGAAAAGAGATCCGACAACCGGTCCATCCACACCGTCATGTCCGGTTCGGCCAGTGTCTCAAGAACACAGAATCCCAGGCTGTCCAGAAGGACCGGCCAGCCATCCCTCGTCCCTCCCCGGCCAAGATCCCCGGAGGTGATTCCCTCCCGAAGGCTGGCCTCAAGAGTCACTACTCCTGAGGGGCGCTCCTTCCGGTGGAGGGCGATGCGCTCCTCCATCTCCGCATCGAGAGCGGAGCCTGTCGCCCAGTAGAGCCAGTGGTCCCCGAAGCGATGCGCAAGAAGGCTCATGGCAAAAGCGGTCTTGCCGGAACGGATGCCCCCGGTCACGAGGACAAGATCCCTCACCTAGCTGCCCCGGCGACGCAGGCGGGCAAGGATCTCCTCTCCCTTTCGGGACTCCGCAGAATAAGGGGTCACGGCAAACTCAAGAAAGTCGAAATGCTCCCGAAAGAGATCCCGGACCTCCTCCGAGGTGGTCGTCCAGGGAGGGCCCCCCTCCCGGCCATGGACATAGAAAAGACCCACAAGTTCGCCTCCCGGTCGGATCATCCGGGCGGCCATCTCTCCATACTCGCGCCTCCGGTCGGGATCAATGGCGCAAAAGCATGTCTGCTCGAGGAGGTAGTCGAACCGTCCATAGCGCTCGGGAGAGAGGCGGAAGAGATCCTCCTCCACATAATTGATCAAGACCCCGTGCTTTTGGGCCAGGGACCGTCCTTCGGCCACCGCCTCCGGGGCAAAGTCAACACAGGTGACCTCAAACCCTAAGCCGGCAAGATACAGCGCCTCCCACCCTCTTCCCGCTCCCGGGATCAGGATTGAGGAATAAGGGACAAAGGCCCGGGACTCCACAAGATGGACAAAAGGAGGAGAGACCTGTCCCAGATCCCATCCGGTGTTTTTCTCCAGATAACGGCCATTCCAGAAATTCATATCGGGCATAACACAACGCTCCCTTTTCAGTATCAAGGATACCCACGAAATCCATCGACGTCTTAAGGACAGGATCAGGGATCCGCCCCCTCAAACCCTGCCAAAAACCACAAAACATTCCTGACGATCCTGTCAAAAGTCTGGGTAAAAGTCTAGAAAAAACTCTGACCGGCGTCAAAGAGACACTTTCGCCCTGTTTTCATTACCCTCATGTCATCCTCACGGAGGATGGGGCGATCCGGAGACAGTGGGAGGTTGGCCTCTCTTTCTTGTGTTTACCCGGAGACACTCCCTCCCCGTCTCCTGCGAACCTTTATCGCGTCATCAGGCAAGGCCCTCCCCGGCCCCTTCGGACCCGCTCGACGCTGACGCCTCTCTCCATGCTACACTGACAGAAAACCCCCTCACACCCGCTTCAGCTTCCCCTTCACCGGATGGGAGTACCGACAATGGCCCGCTGGATTTCCGACCATGCCGGGATTCGCCCCCTGGCCCAGAGCGAGAAGAGCTATGGCTTCATGGATCTCTTCTGGAACTGGTTCGGGGACAGCGCCAATGCTTCAAGCTGGTATTTCGGCGGCCTTCTCGCCCTGGCCGGAATCCCCATCCTGCTCTGGAACACCTTCCTCCTGACACCCCTGATTATCCTTCCCTGGGCGGTTCTGGCCTGGATTTCCGCAAGAACCGGCGCCACGACCGTCGTCCTTGCCCGCCCGGCCCTGGGAGAAAAGGAGGGGACGCTCTTTCTGGGGGTGGCCGAAACCTTTGTCCAGCTTGGATGGACAACGGTCACCACCTATATTGGAGCCCTCTCGCTGGTCCACATCCTCCACCGCACTGCAGGGGCGACCTCCTCGTCGCCCGCTTCTCTTTCCATGGTAGCCGCCATTCTTGCCATCGCCCTTGTGCAGGGAGTGGTGGCCGCCGCCGGCGCCGAAGCCATCCGCCTTCTCAAATGGGTGAGCTCCCTCCTTCTTATACTGCTGGGAGGCATCGAGTCATTCTCGCTTGTCCGTCAGTTCGGGATCACCCCCCTGCTTTCTCCTCCCCCTCCTTCCTCCGCCCCCTTCTCCCCCCTCCGTCTCTTTGACATCTCCTTTATTAATGTCTGGACCTGGCTCCAGGTGGGAGACTTTGGCCGATTCTCA
>JAJZCZ010000064.1 GCA_021828805.1 Nitrospirota bacterium
ACGCATCGTCTACCGCCTTCTCTTCCTGACGCTGTACAACACCGCCTTCAAGAACCATCTGGTGGTTATCCTCATCCCTATGGCGGGCGTGCTCGTCGCCCGATACATTCTTGTTTCAGGTCGGGTTGACAACGCCGGAGGCACAGAGGAAATCATCAAGAGCTACCACGAGTACCGCGGTAAGCTCCCGCTTCGGAACTCCCTTTTCAAAATCCCCGCCTATATCGCCACGCTGGGATTCGGAGGGTCGGCAGGTCTCGAGGGGGCCTCCACCTATATCGGAGGAGTCGTGAGTTCACTGGTCGACCGGACCTTCAGCTGGCTCCGCATTCCTTACGAAGAACAGCGGGTGATGCTTTTAGCCGGAGCGGCCGCGGGACTCTCCGCCATGTTCAAAGCCCCCTTCACCGGAGCCATCTTTGTCCTTCAAGTTCCCTACCGCTCCGACATCGCTCCCAACGCCCTGGTTCCCACCTTGATCTCAAGCGTCTCCTCCTACATTGTCATGGTGAGCCTTGTCGGAACAGCCCCGCTCTTTCAGCTGGCCGCCAAGGCCCAGTTCCACTTCAAGGACTTCCTTTCAGTTATCGTGATCGGGATTGTCTGCGGTCTTCTCACAGCTCTCTTTATCGGGGTCTATCGCCGTACAAAAAAATGGTTCTCGGAAGGAACCCGGCACCCGATCGGACTGCGCCCTATCATTGGAGCCTTGATTCTTGGGCTGACCGGCTATGTGGCCACCCTGGCCTGGGGAGAGGCCCTTCCCCTGGGTCCCGGATATATCTTTATCCAGCATCTTCTGACCGGAAATGTTCCTGTCGAGATGGCCCTCGAACTTTTCTTTCTCAAGGCCATCGCCGTTATCTTCACCTTCTCCGCCGGCGGAATCGGAGGATCCTTTTTCCCTCTCCTCTCGCTCGGCGCGGCCACCGGATCAGTGGTGGCCCAGGTTGCAGGTCTTGAGCCCTATGACTTCGGGGTCGTCATGGGAATGTCTGCGTTCCTCGCTGCCGGCTACAAAACCCCCCTCGCAGCGGTGGTCTTCATCGCCGAGGCAACCCACAGTTCGGGATATTTGATTCCAGGCCTCATCGGCACTGTCGTCAGCTATGTCGTCAGTGGAAGTTCCTCCATTTCGACCCACCAAAGAGACCGGGAAGACATCCATCTGTCGAACCGCTTCCATCTCCCTGTCAGAAACGCCATGCTCCGGAGCATTGTCAGTGCCCCCGCAAATCTCACCCTGGCAGAATTCCGGGAGCACTTTGTTCTCAAACACCTCCATCGCATCTATCCGGTCACCGAGGAGACGCCGGGGGGTCGCCATCTGATCGGCATTATCTCCCTTTACGACCTCGATCGTATCCCTCCGGAAAAATGGGCGGAAACCACCGTGTCTCAGACCATGGTAACGAATGTGGTCACCGTCACCATTGATGACCCGATCCTCACCGCCATCGCCCGCATGAACGAGCGGGACCTCGAGTTTCTTCCAGTTATCGACAACGAGCACACCCGGCGACTGGTCGGCGGAATCACCCGAACCGACGTCTTCTCCGGCGAATGGGCCAACCTCCTGTGACCCTCTCATCGGCCATTCCGGAGCTGCTTGTCAGCTTTTCCATGACCCTCCTTTTCTGCTTTATCCTTGGCCTTGAACTTCATGCCTTCCGCCGGGAAAACGGGGAAAAGGATTTGGGATTTGGAACCACCCGGACACTGACTCTCTCGGGGATCATGGGGTATGCACTGCTCCTGCTCGATCCCTCCGGCAAATTCCTTGTCGCCGGCTTTCTCGTTTTGGGGGGCTTTTTGGGAATCAGCTACCTCAAGCGCCAGAATGAGAATCCCTCTCTCATTCCGCACATTATGGCGCTTCTGGCCTACGCCATCGGACCCGTCGCCCAGCGGGAGCCCCTCTGGTTTCTTATGGTCTTTGTGGTGGCCATTCTCCTCATTCTGGGCAAGAGCCCCCTCATCCGGCGCCTCTCCGACTCCGTTCCCATTTCGGAAGCCGTCACCCTTGCCATCTTCCTCGTCATGGCGGGGGTCATCCTCCCCTTCCTTCCCGATACCCCCATCGCCGATATCCTTCCCATCACCTACACCCGGGTCTGGCTGGCCGTAGTGATGGTGTCAGGTGTTTCCTACCTTTCTTATCTGGCCCGGACCTATCTCTTTCCTGATCGGGGCATCCTTCTCACGGGGACGCTTGGAGGCCTCTACTCCAGCACGGTGGCGACGGTGGTCCTTGCCCGCATTGCCAAAACCCGCCCATCTTCAGAGATTGCCCCGGCAATCATCCTGGCATCGAGCATGATGTACCTTCGCATGGCCCTCATCGTCTTCCTTCTTGGGCCCCGGAAGATCTCTTTTCCCCTTCTTCTTCCTTACGGAGTCCTCTTTCTTCTCTCTCTGGCAGCGGCACTGGCTACCACCCGGCTCTTTCGCCTCACTCCCCATGGAAATGGCTCCGATTCACCAACGGCAGAGGAGCCGGTGGCACATCCGCTCGAACTCCGGACTGCCTTTCTCTTTGCCATGGCCTTTCTCCTCTTTTCCACCCTGACCCGGATCATCAATGCCCGCTTCGGGTCGGGCGGACTGCATGCGCTGGCCGTCTCCGTTGGGCTCACCGACATTACCCCCTTCGTACTCTCCCTGCTGTCAGGGCACTTTGCCGCCAGCGCGGGAACAATCAAAGGGACAATTATTCTGGCAGGAGGGAGCAACAACCTGATCAATGGCCTCTATGCGCTGCTGATCTCGCGCAGCCGGTCGGTTCTGCCGGCTCTCTTCTGGCTTGGAGGAGCCTTTCTTCTCTCCCTGGGGTATGCGGTCTTCCTTGGCTGACTCCAAGAACAAAAACGTTAACGACATGCATTGACTGACAATAATCCGAGGAGGACCTCTTGCCAAACGAAGATATCTCCATCCGATTGATCAGCTCAGACACTGTGGCACAAAATACCCTCTCTGCCACCTTCGCCCTTTCCTCCTCCCCATACAATTTTGAACCCGGCCAGGCCGCTGTCCTGTCCCTCTCCCAAAAAGGGCTTCCAGGAGAGGGGCGCACTCTTTCTCTTTCTAGTGCGCCATCCGAGCTTCCTCATATTACCTTCGCCACCCGCCTTGCATCGGGTTCCGATTTCAAAAAAGCACTCTCCATGGCTCGTCCCGGAGACACATTTTTCCTGTCTTCTCCCTTTGGGGAGTTTGTTCTTCCCCGGGGAGAGGAGTCCCGCTTCCCTTTCATCTTTCTGGCGGGAGGAATTGGAATCACCCCCTTTCGAAGTATGATCCGGGAACGCTCTCTGAATGATCTTATTCGAAAAAAAACACCGGCTCCGTCTCTTGTCACCCTTAACCGCACACCGGACGAGACCCCCTTCTATGCCGAGTGTCATGAATGGAACGAGAAAGGAGTGGCGCAATGGTTTCCAATAGAGACCCGGAGTCCAAAAGCCGGAGGAAGATCACGGGAAGAGCAGGTAAGGCAGACGATGGAAGAGGTTTTTCAGAAGACAGGAATGGAAGCGAGGATCTATCTGGCGGGTCCGCCAGCCATGGTAGACTCTCTGTCGGAGATTCTCACGGGGGCCTTCGGTTTTCCCCGGGAGAGGCTGACGGTTGACTTGTTTTTTGGGTATGCCTAGGGGATCACTTCGTTAAAAAATGGCTCTAGGAGTGAAGCGCACGCGTTTTCAGGTAGGCATCCAGCTCCTCTCTGAGCGCCTGGAGAGGCGCCTCAATGCGCGACATCTCCAAGGTCCCAAGATGTCCTCCCGCCCGGTGGAATTCCTGGTGGGCCTCCCGGGCGACATGCCATGAAGGGAGATGGTGGTAATGCACTCCCCGGACATCAAACCAGCTGTCGAGGGGACAAGAAAGTCTGAATGAGGATTTCGGTTCACCTTCGGTCTCTCGGGATGTTCGAAAAGCATGCTCAAGGAATGGGAGCTCTTCCACCGGATAGACGGGAGGAAGAGCAATCTCAGGAAGAGGTCGCGAAAGAAACCCGAGAAGACTGTCGAAAGGCATGGGCTTGGCATAGAAATACCCTTGAACAAGCGATCCCCCCATCCGAAGCCAGAGATCAATATCAGCTTGATTCTCGATGCCCTCCGCCACCAGTCGACTACCGGAGAGATCCGACAGCAGAAGGGTCGACCCGACCACTGCAAATGCATTTGTCCTCATCCGGAAGCTTCGCATAAAGCTCCCGTCAAGTTTGATCTCGTCGGGCAGAAGATCCGCGACATGGTGCAGCGAGGAAAATCCGGTTCCGAAATCGTCCAGGGAGAGCTCCAGCCCACGACGCCTCAACTCTTCCCGGATACGGGTCGTCAGTTCGGGGCTTTCAAGAGAGGCCCCTTCGGTCACCTCTATAACTAGTCCTTTTCCTAGCTCTCCACTTAAGGCCGCATCGACATCATCGAGAAAGGCCGGATGCAGGAAGTGACCTCCCCCGATGTTCAGCGAAATCCGGAGATTTGAATGTCGGCCCGAAAGCTCCCGCCTCAGGCGACATGCCTCCTTCAGGGCATGAAACCCGAGTTTCCGAATCAAGATCGGCTCCCGCTCGACCTCCGGAATAAAAGCTCCGGGAGGAACCATGCCCTCCTCCCGCTTCCACCGGACAAGCATTTCAATCCCCTCGACACGCCCAACCCGAACATCGACCTGTGGCTGAAGCCAGAAGAGAATCTCGCCATGCTCAAGGGCCAGGGGAAAGGAACGCCTTGTCTCAACCCGCGAGACCATGGCCCGGGCAATTTCCGGCCCGAAGAAGGTTGAGCGATTTCTCCCCAAGGATTTTGACGCATAGAGAGATTCATCCGCCCGCGCCAAAAGCTCAGCTGGAGTGGTGGCGTCACTCGGAAAGAAAGCCCATCCCAAACTGACAGTCACAAGATTGTGGCCGCTATCGAGCCGGATCCCCAATCCAAGGATCTTCCGGGAGATCTCCTCGACCGCCTTTTGATCGATTGATCCCGAATGAGAGAGACAAAACCCAAACTCGTCTCCTCCCATCCTGGCCAGGAACACCCGCTCCGGCAGTTCTCCAGGGAGCTCCCGGGCCATGCGCTGGAGAAGGCGATCCCCTTCGACATGGCCGAAGGCATCATTCCAATTCTTAAATCCATCAAAATCCAGAATACCGACAGCAAACGAGTCTTTCTCTGAACTCGCTGTCAGACGCGTAAGCTCCTCCACAAAGGCTGAGCGATTTGGCAAATTAGTGAGGAGGTCGGTGGAAGCGAGAGTCCGGAGCCTTTCCTGTCGATCCAGAAACTCCAACGAGAAGGAGATGTCCTGAGCAACGCCGGCGAGAAGCTCCGAAAGTGTCCTGTCAAAGAATTCCTCCTCCTTGGAAATAAGTCCCAGAACTCCAATTCGGGATCCATCCTTGGAAAAGGAAACGGTCAATGTACTTCGGAGGTGCCATGGGCGCGCCGCGTCACGAACAGCCTCAGAACACAGCCACTCCTCGAGAAGCGGGAACTCAACCACGTCGTCGGTTCCCAAAGTCCGCCCATGAATCAGACAGCACCCGGGATCCGTCGGATTGACTGAAAAGACGACTCCATCAATGAAACTGCTCGCCCGCCCCCGGGCTGAAGTGACACGCACTCTGTCACCGGGCTCCACAAGGGAAATAAAAACCAAGTCGATTCCCGTCTCCTCGACAATCGACTCACAAATCCCGTCATAGAGGTCGGGAGGCGCAGGATGGCGGGCCAAGAGCTTTCCGATTGCCCCCATGGCCCGATAAAAGCGAGCATAGAGTTCCAGTCGGAGCTTGTCCCGGCTCTGAGCCAGGGCCATCCGAACCCCTTTAACCATCTGCGCCAGGAGGTCAATTGTCTCCTGAGAGGGGGGATGGGAGGATCGTGTGCCAATCATCAAAGACACAGATTGGGAAGGAGCGTCGACTGTCTCAAGGCAGAAAATAAGAGCTCCACCCAGAAGAGTATCACTCAAGATCTTGCGAAGGGATGGGCTCCAGAGAGAGGAGTCGGCAGAAATAAAGACAGCAGACTCACCCTCCGGCACACTGGGAAGGGGGAGCTCTGCAAGGGCAAGAGACAAGGCTTGCTTCAGAGACTCGGGTCTAAAATCCTCCCCTCCTGCACGAGCAACAGGCAAGAGGCGGATATCCTCAACTTTATCTTTTACAGGAGTGGAAGCCCCGATGGATTCCCGGACCAGAAAGGCTGCCGGAAAAGCCATCCGGTCAACGATACACTCCAAGAGAGCCGCTTGGATTTCCCGGACTGAGAGGCCACGAAGAAGATGGGCTTGCAGCGACTCCGTCGCCTCCTGAAAAGAGCGGCGGACCGAAAGCTCCTGAAATTGACTTCTTCGATCAAGAAAGTCACCGATGTCGCGGGCAAAGCTCTGAAGGAGCGGAAGAATATCAGGGCTAAAAGAAGCACTAGAACCTCGGTACACAGAAAGAAGCCCCCAGAGGCCTTCTGCTGTATAGATAGGGGCCACAGCACTGCCACCTATGTCAAACCGACGCACACGATCGTGGAGCCCCATGGAAAGCGGCAGTGCATCTGGCAGCATCACCACGATCGGGGTGCCTGATCGTAGAACCTGACCGGCAGGGCCTTGCCCCATCGGGTTTTCCGCCGAAGCAGAGAGGACAACGTCCTTAATATAACCCTTGGCATCCCCCTCCGCTGCAAGCGGGCGCAGAGAAAGGTCCTCCAGATCAAGGCGACTGATCACGACCAGTCGGCCAGAAAGCTCTTCCACAAGAATGGCGCAAAGGGATTCAAATGTTTCATTGAGAGGCGATTCGACTGACCGGGCCAAAAGCCGGTTGGCATGCAGAGCCGCTCGAGTGATTTCTTCCTGGTCGCTCGTCTTCGGGTTCAGCAAGATCGCACCCTCCGTTTTCCTGCCATCACGCGGCGCTGGCATCCAGAAGGTGGCCCGTCTTGACGAAGATCAGGCAGCCCTCTCGCGAAAAGGGATGATGCCGGCTCATGTGGGGGGCACGGTACCAGCTACCCGCCGGGTAGGAGCCGTGCTCATCCTCGAAGGTTCCCGAGATCACGAGGATTTCCTCACCTCCAAAATGCCTGTGAGGCTGGAATGTCGTTCCAGGATCCCATCGGACCAGGGCCGTGTTAACTGCGCCTCCTGAGTAAAGAGGAAGAACAGACAGGCCGGGGACAATGCCGGGGGAAAACTGGACACCGACGGTTCCAAGACCGACACTCTTCCGGTCCGACTCAGGAAATTTGCCGGCTTTTAAGAAGAGGAGGGATGACTGCTTCGAGAAAACAGAGAGCGCTGAGTCTCCGGCAATACGAAGATAACTTGCGGCGGGCCAAATATGGGCTCCAATAGCCAGAAGACCATCAAGAACAAAAATTTCAAGATCCTCACCCGCACGTGTTTCCAGAGGCTTCCCAGCGGGAAGGCGCACAAAGGAAGACTCCAGCAAGCCCGGAAGAGTCTCCAGCGAACAGACAGTGGCTCCCGCTTCCTGCTCTCTCCAGACACGGTCAGCAGGAAGGACAACAATCCGTTGGGAACGGTCGGCATGCAGTAACATCATCGACCCCCTGAAAATTTTTTTTAATTTTATACTTTTCATTGTAGAAGGAGCAACGAAGCTATTTCAAGATCTAAATGAATGACCCAGATCACCTGCCTATCCAGTAGAGATAGAAAACTCGCCCTTTCTTGATCTGAATTTCCAAATAATAAATCCTTGAAAATACTGCAATCACTTTACAAAGGGCGTAGAGGAATTCCACTTCACACAAATATTGACAACGGAGCGTAAGTATTGACGCAGTGGTTCAACAAAGAAGGAAGATTGGGAAGAAGGCATAGGGAAGCGAGGGTTAAACGAAAAATAAATGGCGCGCCTGGAGAGATTTGAACTCCCGACACTCGGAACCGGAATCCGATGCTCTATCCGGACTGAGCTACAGGCGCATAAGAGGAAGGAATTTTTAACTTTAGAAGAATAGCCGATTGACTGTGCTGGGTCAAGAAGAAACCGCACCCACTTCAGAATACGACCCCGCATCGTCCTTCTTACCTGACTTGTCGGACAGAGAAACAGCGGCTACACCTGTGCAGACAAGGAGAATCCCGATCCAGCGCAAAAGGGGAATGTTCTCCTGGAGAAAAAAAAGCGCAGAAACTGGAGTCAGGACATACCCAATGGATGTGAGTGGGATAATATACGAAACGTCCGATATTGACAGGAGCTCCATCAAAATACCGAAGTGAAGCGCCTCAAATGCGGTACCGATAAGAACCTGGGGTGAAGAAATTATGGAAAGGAGAAAAGAAAGAGACTCAAGGGAATGACCAGAAAAGGCAGGCACACTCGCCAAGCCTCTCTTGATCAGAATAAATCCAACGGCTTCCGAAAGAAGGCCCGCCAGAAGAAGTCCCCAGATCTTTTTTCGGGAAAAAGACAACCGAAACCCCTACTTCTTCGATTCAATCTTATCGTCACCCTCTGGTGGGTCCGGCGTCTCTTTTATGGACCTCTTAAAGTTCGAGATGGCCTTCCCCATGCCGGAGCCAATTTCTGGGAGCTTTTTTGCGCCAAAGACCAGCATGACAATGAGTAGAATAACGATCAGATGGACCGGTTCAAAGAGTCCTGTCAACATTCGAATACCTCCCGTCGGATAGTCCCGTTCACTTCAGTATACACCGGTTTTCCCCCGGCCGAGGAGAAGATCGGGATCCAGCATTTCCTCAGGGAACAAGAATAGCGAGAGAGGTCTCGATATAGTGGACAAACGGCAGCGGGAAGATACCAAGAAGAAGAGTCATCCCGGCGGTCACAAAAAGGGCCATCCCCTCCATTCGACTCGGCGTGAACTCAACCGAC
>JAJZCZ010000065.1 GCA_021828805.1 Nitrospirota bacterium
CCGGGAGAGATCCACACCAGAGGCCCAGCTCTTTCGTATTCTCAGCTTGAGCGACGGTCGACCATCGGGTCGTCCGGAGAGAACCTCTCCCCGAATATCAAAGTAGCGGGGAGTGCATTCGACCGGAGTCAGGACAACAGGACGGTAGGCCGAGGCCTCCATCATGGAGCTGCGATAGAGGCTTCCCTTGTCCCTGATCACTGTTTCGGGATGAGAAAGTGCGGAGCAGGAGGCCAGGAAACCCAGCAGAACCCCACCCAGGGCCTTTTTCCATAGTTTCCTCTCCCCGGAGGGCTCTCCTGTTGTCTTCCCCAGCCTTGAACCTTCCCGTGACAATGTGTTAAATATCATAGCGATAATCTGTCGTTCGTATTCGTGGCTCACTGATTGATCTTCGCACGGACCTTTCCCCGAGGGGACAGACCGGCCACTACCGGACACCCCCGGTAAGGGTCGCTGCTGAGTCAACTCACCCTTCCACATTGCCGCGGAGGCCCATAGACATGTCCATTGTGACAGAGACACATCCACGACAACGTTTCGACGGCCCGCTTGGACAACTTCTTCGCCTGTCCCGCCCCCTTTTGCTGGTCGCCACTGTCAGCGCGCTGGGGGCCTGTGCCCAGACCAACGCCCTGATCGGTAACCATCAAAATGCGGCGTACAACTATCGCTCCTCTGCCCAAGGAATTGAAAAGGCAGGCAAAAAAGAGGCCGATCTCCAGAATCACATTCTGGCCGCAAAGAAATATATCGACGCCGCCGGAACTCGCCTCTCCTCCGCCCAGGAATATCAGAAGATTGGCAATCCTGTCTGGGCCAAGAACATGTTTGACCGATCCACCGCCGATCTCAACACCGCGGCTAACGAAATCAAAGCGGCGCAGTCTCCTCTTCCCAACAACTAGCCTTGCCGGGGAGGCGTCCCCTCCCCTACTTCTCTCTTCGGCCGGATCGTCGTCTTCCTGAGGGGCGCTTTTCTTCCTCAAGATTGCCCGCCTCTTCTTCAAGGACAAAATCACACCTGAGCCGCTGGAAGTCGACCTTGGCCACCGTCACTCTCACGGCATCCCCGACGGAAAAGGTTCTCCCGCTCCTGTTACCCCTGATCTGATGCCGGTCTTCCCGATATTCGTAGTAATCCCGCCCCAGCATGTGAATTGGAATCATTCCCTCGACGAAGAAGGGGGAGAGCTCGACAAAAAGCCCGAAAGAGGCCACACCGGTAATCCGTCCGTCGAAGCTCTCACCTAAGTGCCGTGAGATAAATCGGACCTTTTTGAAATCGATCGCCATTCTTTCGGCCTCGGTGGCCTTTCGTTCTCTCTCCGAACAGTGCTGGGCCACGGCCGCAAGACTTCCCGGCAGCAGCGACTCCATACCCGATGGGCCTGCCAGATCAAGAAGACGGTGAACGATCAGGTCGGGATAACGGCGTATGGGAGAAGTAAAGTGGGTATAGTCTGGAAAGGCCAGACCGAAGTGGCCCAAAGGAGACGGATCGTAGCGAGCTTGCTTGAGAGAGCGCAAAACGGAATAGTGCACCGGATGCTCCAGAGGGGAGCCCTTGGTTTCCTCAAGAATCCGGGAAAGATCCCGAGGCGTCACCGTCTCCGGCTTCGAAAAGGGCAAACTGAGAGAGGCAAGAAAGGCGTAGAGATTTTCAATCTTCTCCGGAGTAGGCGTCTCATGTGCACGGAAGATCGCGGTCCCCAGGCGCTCCCGAAGGCGCGTGGCCACAAGCGTATTCGCCAGCAGCATAAACTCTTCGATCAGCTGGTGCGAAAGGTACCGGGGAGACTTCAGGATATCCACCGGCTCGCCGCGAAGATCGAGCACAATTTCTGGTTCCGGAAGATCGAAGTCGAGACTTCCCTTTCCCATGCGCCGCTTGCGGAGAAGAGAGGCGACGCGCCACATCATCCCGAGGCGGCCAACATAAGGGAGATAGGCGGGAGAAGGCTCCCCGGTGAGGGTACGATGCACCTCGGAATAGGTCATGCGCATGCGGCTGCGGATCACGGAGCGGTCGAGGGTCCAGGAGAGGATGTTCCCCTCCCGGTCAATCCGGGCTGTCACGGATCGGGCCAGGCGATCCGTCTCCGGATTCAGGGAGAGGACGCCATTGGAGAGAACCTCCGGGAACATGGGAAGGACCCTGTCCGGGAAATAGACGCTCGTAGCCCGGGCAAACCCTTCCCTGTCGAGTGCCGATCCGGGAAGGACATAGGCGGAAACATCGGCGATATGGATGCCGAGAGTCACCGTACCGTCCCCCGCCTCTTCGATCGAGATCGCATCGTCGAAGTCCTTGGCGGTATCTCCGTCAATGGTGACGATTTCGAGAGAGCGAAAATCTTTTCTCACCGCATCCGGCTCGATCGGAACCTCTTCCGCCCGACGGTGGGCGACGGCCTCCACCTCTTCCGGAAAGGCTGTTGAGAAACCAAAAGAGGCGATGACCAGATCCGTATCGATGGAGGGGTCGCCATCGGCTCCGAGGACAGAAAGAATCCGGCCGGAGGGCCCGGCAGGTGTGTCCCTGGCGGGACTCTCCCCCGATCCGGCAAGGTCGGCCGGATAAACAGTCACCTCAAGAATCACGACTGTACCGGACTCCGTACCCGGTGGGGGCGCTTCGACATGGAATAAGTGACGGATTCGGGCATCCTTGGGTTTAACAAACCACCCCTCGGGCGTCAGGTTCAGAAGACCGGGGAAAGTCTTCCGTCCATGGGCAAGAACGCGAAAAATCACTCCTTCCCGGCGACCGCGGGCATCTTCCCCGGCCACGTGGCAGACGACAGTATCCCCGTCGATGGCTCCGGCCAGGGCATGGGCAGGAATAAAAATATCCTTTTTCCCTTCGGGATCGATCACAAAGCCGTAGCCGTCCTTGCTGGCATCGAGCCTTCCCGTCAGGCTGGGGAGGCGATCCGGAAGAGCCAGGCGGCTGTCGGGAAGACGGAGCAGTTCATGGGAGGAGGTCATCCGGTCGAGGGCGTCCTGCGCATCGGGGCGGCGGGCCCGATCCTTTTTCGAAAGGAGGCGCCGGAGAAGAATCTCGAGCGAGAGAATATGTTCAGGAGAGTCCGCCATCACCTGGAGGATACGGTCCCGCCAGGCGGACGGCGAATCCGGAGGAACCAGCAGTGCGGAGGGGGCTGACTCGGAAGGTGCTGAACCGGACCTTCTCCGGCGTCTTCTCTTTCTTTCGGGCACAAAAACCTCTTTTCATATCCATATCATTCCCGGAGAATTCCGGAAAACCGACGGCGATCAGAGTCATATCCTGATGAAAATCATCCTATCACAGCGCCTCTTTGGTTCCTAGCAAACACCTCCCGCCGATTCTAAAAACCCTCTGCAATAAGACCCCTTCCTCCCCAACCGGTCCCGTTTCAAAAGGGGAAGGCTCGCCGATTGACTCCATGGCGACTTCCAAGCCGGCGGTGTGACAGCGCAAGGTCCGGGAAAGAGGCGGAGGGGCACGACAACGTAAAGCAAAGAAAACAGGAAGCAGCCGGACAGGAGAAGGCAACAGTCTTAAATGATGGAAACAAGATGCATCCATGGATTAAACTCTTGATTAATTTCCTCCGAAGAGTTTTTCAGACGGATGTGTCGAAGCGTGGGAGGCCTTTCCATGAAATCAAAAACAGAGAAAAAAAGGGCTTTACGTCATTTGACCGGGAAGGCAGGGATCCTTCTCTTTAGTCTTCTCCTGGCGATCACTCTTGCTCCCGGACCCGTCCGGGCAGCAAGCTCAGGCCCGGGGATCTGGGACTTCATGGTTTATGGAAACTACGATCTCGTCTCCCCCAATTCGGGGTCGGTCATCTCGAATGAGTCTGCCGGCGTCTCCTCTCCCGCCTGGAACAAGTTCTTCAGCAATGGCTATGGAGGGGGCGTGGGGGTCGCTTACTGGTTAAATGACGTCTGGGCTGTCCGGGCCCTGGCCCAGACAAACCTTTTCACAACACCTGCCACCGAAGGAGGAGGATCGACCCAGTCTTCCGCCTTTACGGGAGGCCTTGAGGCGAAGCTCCTCGGAGATCCGGAATTTTTTCTCTACGCCGTCATCGACGCAGGGGGGGCCTTCGAGGCAAACATGCCCGGGCAGGGATTCTTCGGAAAAACCACCGCCAGCTCATGGACCACCTATGCAGACGCAGGGTTGGGTCTCAACCTGAGCTGGGTCTTTCTTGAGGTCAAGGCGGCCTACCTGCCCCAGACACTTGCCGGAGGGGTCTCTGGCGGCTATGGACAAAACCCTCTCTGGTATCTTCCCCTCACGGCAGGATTCGTCTTCTGAACCATCAGACATAAGAAGCGACAAGGTCTATGAAAAGGGGATCCGGGTCAGGAACCGGGCACTTCTCCGGGACAGACAGGCAAAAAAAAGGGGGCCAAATGGCCCCCTTTTTCGCGATTGAAGAATCACCTTAGAGGGCGGTGTTCGGAACGGTGAAAGTATGGGTTGAGCCGGATACAGTGGCTGTGACGGCGCCACCAAGAACCAGAAGGGGACTCCCCCCCGCAGTGTTGATCAGGGCAGCATTTCCCGAGGTGATGGTGAAGGATCCACTCATACTCTGGGTCGCTCCGCTTACCGGACTCATCCCGACGGCGCTACACCCGCTTCCGGAAATCGAGTAAGTCATTTGAAAGTTCATTGTTCCAGTGACGTTCGACGCAGTGTACACGTTCGCAACCCCGGGCATCGCCGTGAAGCTCCCCCCGGTAAAGGTGATCGTCTGGGTGGCACTGCTCATCGTAAAGACACAATTTGTCGCGATCGGAAATCCTTGGCTCGGAACCGGGAGGGACAGGGTCATGCTCCCGCTCGAGAGGCTCCCGTTTGCCACAGTGATGCTCCCGGAGGTGGGACACATGTAGCCCATCCCGCTCGTTGCCTGGATGTTGGGGTTCGACGGAATGTAGGCCGGACAGTTCGACGAGGAGACGGTAAACGTCTGGTTCAGGGAAATCACAGTCGCAGTCGCGACACTCGATTGCGGCATGGAGAAATTGTAGGTCGTCCCATTCATCGTATAGCTTCCCGTAAGGCTCGCTCCATTCATCGTTCCGGTGAAGTTGACCGAAGCGAGCTTTGACTGCCCGGGGATGGAGCAGTTCAGGGTTCCGGAAACGGTGGATCCGGAGATCGAACCGCTTCCATGACAGGTGACGCCGGCCGTCATGTCGATGAAGGTCATCGCTCCGCCGGAGCTAACATAGAGGGTCGCGTCAACGAAATTAGTCGAGGCCGCCCCCGTGACCGTCGCCCCGGCAACAACGCCTGTCGTGGAGTTTCCTGAGGAATAAACTCCCGACGTCACAGCTCCGCCCACCCCCGTACTTCCGCCTCCTCCGCAGGAGAGAGTCACGAGAAAGGCACCGGCAAGAAAGAGCTCCGCAGCCTTTCGAAGAACCTGGTTCATTGACATTCCTTGTTCTTGCTTCCTCATGGCTTCCGGCTTCCCATCCGCTTCCATGGATTTTCCTCCAATGTTGGCCCACGAAGTCTCCCGGCACGATGAACTTTTCGTGTCTCCCGAACACACCCCGGACGCGTCAAAAAAATAATACCACCATTTTTTAAATTGAAAAACGTCCCTCTACGGAAATATCCACAGAAAATTCCAGATCATCCCTGTCATAAATATTTTCAAATTTATGGCGTGGCAAAATAGTCTTATCTTTTGAGCATATTTACATTTTTAAAGACATATAACCGGAAGGAACAAAAAGAAAGAATATTTTCCTCAAAAACCCCTTGTATTAAGGAATATAATTTCATATCATTTAGAAGTTTATGTATTGTGACCGTGAACGTTGCGATCAGCCGCTCCTCCTGATTCCCTTGAGACGACAAGCCGAAACCCGTCTGGCACTGTCTTTTTCAGGGATGCGTGACCACGGATAAAGATGGCGGCATGAAAAAGGCAGGATAAGAAGGAGGCCCCGGGGAGAGCTCGAGATAATGTCCAACCAGTCTTGACATGCCGGAAAGAACCGGCTTGACGACAAAAGAAACCGATTACGGTTAACGATCGGACACAAGGAGGATTTGATGAAAGGATTTACAAAAGCATTTTTGGGTCTCATGCTGCTTGCAGCCACAGGGATGACCGTTGCACCGCTCGCTTACGCTGCCGATGCCACACCGGCAACAACCACAGCGAAGCCTGCTGCTGCGAAAAAGGCTCCCGCAAAGAAGGTTGCCAAGAAAAAAGCAGCCAAGAAGCACGCCCGGATGGCCCATAAGTCCGGTGCCGGTATTGTCGGCGTGGTCCGCGATATGGACATGAATGCCCAGCCGATGACACTCGTCGTCGTGAAAGACTCAGGCAAGAAGAACGAGCTCGTTTTTGGCGGGGATCTCAGCTCCAAGACAGCCATCTTCAAGGGCAAGAAGAAAGTCGGCATGAGCGCACTTCAGGCGGGCCAGAAGGTCTCCGTCAGCTATCGCCGTTTCCATGGAAGCCTTCTCATCACGGCTATCCATATCCGCTAGATCAAACGTGAACGACACTGCAATGTCATAACGACTTGCAGACTGACAAGAAGAATGTTCGCATGTTGCGAACAAAACATGACAAGAAGGAGATTCTGATGAAATTCGGTCAATCCAAAGCTGTTTTGGCCCTGGTTGTTGCTGGTGTTCTCGGACTGGCAGGATGTGCCTCTTCTGGTGGTGCCAACGGGAATGGATCTGAAAGCACCTCCACGAATGCCGCCGCAACAAACACTCCGGCGACCGACAACAGTGCCGCCACAGCAGCTGCTCAGGCCGCTTCCGAAATGGATCCTCTCAAGAAGGACATTCAGTTCGGCTTCGACAGAGCGATCCTCTCCTCCGAAGATCGCGGAATCCTCAAGAAGGATGCCTCGATCCTCAAAGCTCACCCGAGCGTGAAGGTTGTGATCTCCGGTCATGCTGACGAGCGCGGAACCGATGCCTATAACATCGTTCTCGGCCAGAAGCGCGCCAAGGCTGCCCGGGTTTACCTCGTTCGCCTGGGCGTTTCGGCCAAGCGGATCAAGATCGTCTCCTACGGGAAGCGTGAGATTCCGAACTACTCGATCTGCACAGACCACAACGAGTCTTGCTGGGCAAAGAACCGTGTGGCCCACTTCATGAAGATCACCATGTAATCGATCTTCAATCCCTTGCATCGAAGCGGGCTCCGGAAGGAGCCCGCTTTTTTTGTCTCTTTTCAGGGAAAATGATATAGTTGCGAAAAAGCGACAGTGACCGCTCCCCTTGACCGCCGACCCTACCGGAAGGAGTTTTTTGTGAATAACCGCCTCATTTCACGAGAGTCCACGGTTTTCCCCTTACGCCGTCTTCTCCCGGTCGGAATTGGAGGGCTTCTCGCGCTGGCCCTCTCCGGATGTGCCAGCCACCCCCCCATGTCTTCCATGGCGCCCGGCCCGACTGTTGACCACGGCTTTCCCGGGGTTGCTGTCTCCCAAAAAGGAGATCAGTGGCCAACCCTCCATGGCCCGGAACAGGACACGGAGCACCGAATCTATACGGAAATCCCCCCCGCTTCCCGGCCGGTCTCCCGTCCTGTCCCGGCTGTTTCTCCCCGACCCGTGACACCCGCTCCCCGGACGGCTCAGAAGACGGTTTACTTCTCCTTTAACAGCGCCAGACTGTCTTACTGGGACAAGGTTGTCCTCAACAAGGTTGCCGAAGAAATCCGGAAGTCCCCCTACAAGCGTATCGTCCTGCACGGATCCACAGACCCCCTGGGGTCTGAGGTTTATAACAAAAAGCTTGGACTCTGGCGAGCTCTCTCCGTAAAGCACTATCTGGTTGCCAGAAAAATACCCGCCACGCGTATCCGGGCTCTCTCCTGGGGAGACAAAAAGACACGTCTCTTCTCCTCATGTCAGAAGAAAACCGCTCTCTGCCACTCCCAAAGCCGGTCCGTCCGTCTCACGATCGTCCGATAGATTTCAGCGGGGTCTTTTGAGCCAGAGAATGGCTCCATAGGCTGCGGGAAAGGCGACCAGAAAGGCACAGGCCGCCACGACCACCGAGCCCAGGAAAAAAGGCAGGAGGACCTGACGAATCTGTATGAGGATGGCGCTCTCCGGCATCTTTGACAGGGTAGCCAGCGTGGGAAAGGGGACGGACATCCCCAGGAACCGCTCCCCGATCCTGACCTCGGCAAAATACGCCGGAACAAAGACCGGAATAAAGGTCCAGGGATTATTGACCCAGGTTCCCAGAAGCCCGAGAGGGAGAGAGAGCCGAAAGAGATAGACAATAATGGCAACAAGCGCCGAGTGAAATCCAAAGGGTGGTAACAAAGCCGCAGCCAGCCCCACGGAGAAAGACAATGCATCCTTCACCGGGTCACGGGATTCCGTAAAAAGTGGAACAACCTTGTTCTTCCACCATCCGGGCCGGGCTTTTTCCAGCAGGGGCTCCTTCCCTCCATCATTCGGTATGTTCAAATCCCGCCCCCCATTCTTTTTTTCCAATATTCTCCCCAAAGGAAATCTCCGCATCCCCCGGCGGCTTGACCCGGCCGATCCGGAATACCCCCTCGAGTGACCCTTTCAGAAGGTCGTCCTTTGCCCACTGGCAAAACCCTTCCTCTTCACCGGAGGCCACCCCCACCAGCAGGTCATAGTCTTCTCCTCCCGTCCACACAAGCTCACGGGGATCCTCCCCGAGAGCCGTGGCCCAACGCTGCACGGTCCGGGAGACTGGAACCTCCTCGACTCCCATCGTCACTTTTGAGGCCCGGGCCAGCTCACTTAAAGAGCGGCCCAGTCCATCGGAGGTATCGGTCATCGCCCGGACCGCTGGATGACCGGCGAGAAGCGTCCCTTCCCGGAGA
>JAJZCZ010000066.1 GCA_021828805.1 Nitrospirota bacterium
GGACACCAAGCGGACCTCCCGGGGGGACTTCGCGATCGAGACCGATATGCCGCTCCCCGAGGATCGCTTCAAGCCCGGCCATACGGTGGAGGTGATCGGAACGATCCGGGCCCCCATGCGGGTGGCCATGGGGCAGAACACGACCCGGCGAATCCCGCTGCTCCGGGCGGTGCATCTCCATGCCGAGGCCCCCGCACCTCCTCCCGACCCCATGATGATGGATCCCGGCTTTATGGATCCGGGGATGATGGATCCCTACATGATGGGTCCCATGATGTGGTAGGCAGGAGAGAGGGCGGTGTGCCCTTGAAATCCCGGCAGGGTGGTGGCATGATTCCTTTCATGCCGACCGTCACTCCCTTCCGTGTCCGTTATTCTGAAACCGATGCCCAGAAGCGGGCGCACCACTCCCATTACCCGGTCTGGTTCGAGATGGGGCGGGCGGAGTATTGCCGCGCCATGGGCTTTGACTACCGGGCGATGGAGGAGAGCGGGGTCTTCCTGGTGGTGGCCAAGCTTGAATGCCGCTACACGGGCAGCCTTCGCTACGACGATCTCGCCGCCATCGAGACCCGCCTGGTGCGGGTGGGGCGCCGCATTCTCGAGTTTTCGTATCGGGTGACGGAGACCTCCTCGGGGGCGGTGGCGGCGCTTGGCTCCACGATCCTCGTTCCCGTTGACGAGGAAGGGCGGGTCGTCTCCCTGCCCGATGCGGTTCTCAGCCTTCTCACCCCCTGCGCAGAGGAGGCGCCCGCTCCCGTTCCCTCTCTCGCTGACTCACCCCTTCCCTCAGGCGGATAGCTCAGTCGGTAGAGCACAGCTCTTACACAGCTGTTGTCGCGGGTTCGATCCCCGCTCCGCCTACCATTTTATAATCCAGAGACATCCGGGATAATTCGATAAAGACGGGAAGGCCAGCGTAAATGCTGGCTTTTTTGTTGTTCTCTTGTCCGCTGAGATCCGGAGGAATCCATGACAGCCAGAGGGAAAAGGGGGAATGATTGGGGGTATCGATACACTTTGATGGATTTTTCTCGTTCGGTGCCCCCATTTTTTGCGAGGAGCTTGACCAATGGCGCTTTCCGATATTCAGATCCGCAATGCGAAGCCCAAGGACGACAAGAATGCAAAAATTCCTTTTTGGGAGCCACCCGATTTCATCGTTGGGACAAGAAACTATTTTTGATCTTTTTTGCGACAGGCTCATTCATATGAAGAAGGGGTGATGTGAAGATTAGCTACCTTAATGCTGCGGAAGCGGGAATGTGTTTGGTAATTAATGAGTTGGGCGGAGCATTTTTCGTGGGCTGTTGCTTGGGCGACAAATAACGACTGGACTGCGCTTCTGCTTGAACATCATTCAAATAAAATCAATCATCTGCTTATAGGAACTGACTTCAACCGAACCTCTCCTGATTTTATCTATTTTGGGGTTCCGAAGGCTTCTATTAATTTCGAGAATTACTGGGAGTGTGTTGTTCATCCAATCATGACTTCGAATTGGTGGCAAAATCATCGGCCCGCTTCACTGGTCGATGGACAGATATGGGATGGTCGGGCTGCTATGCTCGATGTATTGTTCTATCAGCCAAATTCGTAGCCCTTCTTCAGTAAGTGGTTGTATTCGGAGCCAAGGGTTCGCTTTGGTGGGTCTTGATTTTGAATGTTTTGCCATCGACCGCACAGGGGTTCGAAACCCCTCACTCACCCCATTTCTTTAAGCCATTCCTTTAAATCTCAGGCAATGACGGACATCGCTTCGTCTGACAATGGGACGGCAATCGCCTTTTTAGCGTTGTCCGTGTCAGGATTGATCAATTCGACCCTCCAGGAAGATCTCCCCCTCCTCCCATCGAGACGGAAACGACCTCACCGCCCCAAGGCGGGGGGGAGAGGTCGCCGATAAATGCATGTTGACAATTATCTCTTGTCATCCTAGACTACGACGAGGTAGGAGGGGCAGCCGCTTTGATCCAGAGCTTCCGGCACAAGGGATTGGAACATCTGTATTACAAAAATATGTCCAAGGGCCTCTCGGCGGATATGGTGCCGAAGATCATGCGGATACTGGCGCGCCTCGATGTGGCTGTGCGACCGGAGACGATGAATCTGCCAGGCCTCAACCTGCATCCCCTGAAAGGGGAACTGAAAGGGTTCTGGTCCGTGTGGGTCACGGGCAACTGGCGGATCGTCTTTCGCTTCGACGGAGGCCGTGTATGTGATGTGGATCTGGTCGACTACCACTGACAAGAATGGAGGTAATGACATGATGATGAAGAACCCGCCGCACCCCGGACTGTCGGTGCGCCATGATTGCCTGGAGCCGCTGGGACTCTCCGTCACGAAAGGGGCGGAGGTCCTTGGGGTGACTCGTCAGACCCTGAACAACCTCGTTAACGGCAGGGCAGGGATTTCGCCGGAAATGGCGATCCGCCTCGACAAAGCCTTCGGCGGCACGGCCGAAGGTTGGCTCGTGTTACAGACAGCCTACGATTTGGCGCAGGTCCGCAAGGCGCTGGGGTCAATTTCGGTAAAGAAATACGAAGCAACTGACGCAGCAACGCCCGTCAAAATTGGATGACACTGCCCGCACTCCGAAGTCTCGCCGATTTCGACCGCTTTCTCGATCTCCGTGGGAGGCATTACGCCGTGGGTTGGAAGGTGCTGTCTGAAGGATGAGCGAATGCGACAGGGAATAGGACTCAAGTCGGGAAACATCATCCCTGTCGGCCTTTGATCTCCAGGAGCTCCGGTAGGGAGGATGGCAGAGCATTTGAACGAAAGTTCTCTCGTGGCTCACGTGAAACAGAATCTCTCTGTGTGGGCGGAAGGTTATATTGTGGCGTGATTTTGTTATGGCGACACTTAACCCGACAACCCGTTATGACAACGGTCTCGATCCGCTCTTTCCAAAACGGGAGAGCGGGCTTGATCGCCGCCTTATCGAAGCCCACAAGAAGGTCGTTCGGACCCTTGAGATCTTTCCCGGGGGGGGACGACGATCCAATCGCCCTCCCAGTGGCCGTTCCGACGAGACAATGGAGTGTTGTCGAATGGCGGAGCGGATCCCGTGGAGCTATTGCTTGAGACATCTGGTGAGGGTGGGGTGCGGCGTCCTGGAATCGTGGAAGTGACTACGGGGGGCTGCCGGGGGAGCACGACGGTAACGTTGACGGCAGGCGTTAAAAAACATTCCAGGACTGAACTCGCAGGAGGATTAAGTGTGACGAAAGTAGGTACGCCGCAAAATCCGACTCCCGTTGTCCCGGATTACTCCAAGCTGTTAGGAGCTGTCAAAGAACGAGTCCATGCGGCTCAGTACACTGCCCTCAGGGCGGTTAACACAGAGCTGGTTGGTCTGTACTGGGATATTGGGCAGATGCTCGTTGAGCGGCAGGCCGGTGAAACATGGGGCAAGGCCATTGTACAACAGCTGGCAAGTGACCTACAGAGAGAATTTCCCGGCATTGGTGGTTTTTCCGCATCCAATTTGTGGTGAATGAAGGCGTTTTTCGAAGCGTATCAGGGGGTTGAAAAACTCGCACCGCTGGTGCGAGAAATTGGCTGGAGCCATAATATCGTCATCCTTGAGCGTTGCTCGGATCCTTTGGAGCGAGAGTTCTACATGCGCATGACGCGCAAGTTTGGCTGGTCAAAAAACGTCCTGACCCACCAGATCTCGAGCCAAAGTTACGAGAAGTCCTTGATCGGGCAGACCAATTTCGATAAAACGCTCACGCCGGAACGACGTGCCCAAGCCAAGTTGGCAGTGAAGGATGAATATACCTTCGATTTTCTGGGTCTAGGGCAGGAGGATAGCGAGCGCGAGCTAGAGCGGGCATTGTATCACCAGGGTTGAGGATTTCCTGCGGACCATGGGTGGCATGTTCGCGTTTATGGGCAGTCAATACCGACTCGAGGTTGATGAAAAGGAATTTTTTATCGACCTTTTATTGTTTCATCGCCGTCTTCGTTGTCTGGTGGCAATCGAGCTGAAAGTCGGTGAATTCCAGCCGGAGTTTATTGGCAAGATGCAGTTTGATCTGACGGCACTCGACAGGCATGTTCGGCACGAAAATGAAAATCTTTCGATTGGCATCATCCTTTGCAAAGAAAAAAACCGTACGATTGTTGAATATGCCCTGCACGATGCCCAAAAACCTATCGGCGTGGCAACCTATGAAATGACCAAGACCTTGCCCAAGGAACTGAGGGGACAGCTTCCTCCGCCCGAGATTATTTCCGCTCTTCTGGAAGGGATTGAGACATGAGCCGCATTGCCCAAGCTCTGACCAATCTTTTCGATCTGATCGGTGATATGGGCGGTGGCTATCGCGAGCGCCATATCAAACCCGAATTGCTGTTGGTTTATCGAAAGTCGATGGAGCGAGCTTGCGACTGGCTCGTCTTGTCTCTCATAGTGAATTATTTTGGTGAGAGCTTCCTTTTTTATAGGATAACCTTCGTTTCGGACCCTTCCTCAAGCCCTCAAAAGTGACGGTTCTTTTGGCGGTATCTTTGTTTAACAGTAAAACTTTAAATATTTATTCATGATTATTTATTTGGTTCTTCCGGAAATCGCATGGGGCAAAAAAGATGCCATCAGGATTGATCCGAAGTCAGGACGGGTAGAGATTCAGCCCGCCATAATGGAAATAGATCGCAATCTTGAAACGTACCTTGTTTCGAAAGCCGTAAGTTCGTTTTTAAAGTCCTGATCGTGGGCCTCAATAATTGTTGGGAGGAGCCAATGGAACAAGGGACCGATTTCTGGCAAGAATACGAGTCACGATTGCGGAGTTACATTTCCAGGCGGGTAAGAGAGACCGATGTGGTTGACGACATTGTCCAGGATATATTCATCAAGTCCCGCACGAGCCTGCATACGGTCAAATCACATGGCAGCATCGCGGCCTGGTTGTTCCGCATTGCCGCAAACGCCATAGCCGACCACTACCGGTCGCTGAAACCGTGGAATGAGCTTCCTGATGACCTCGCGGCACCCGAGCCAGAACGTGATTATGTCGCCGAGTTGGCGACCTGCCTTCAGCCATTGATCGCGGATCTGCCAGAGACTTACCGATCAGCCCTTGTACTATCGGAGCTAAAGGGCCTGCCCCAGAAAGAGATGGCCAATCGTCTGGGCATTTCCCTCTCTGGGGCAAAATCCAGGGTACAACGAGGGCGCGAGAAGCTACGCCAGCGTTTGCTTGATTGCTGTGATATAGAAACCGGACCCTGTGGCATCACCGGATATGAACCGCGCAACAAAAACCGCAAGTGCGACTGCGATTGATCGAGTATTTGCGTCTTTTTCGCTGCTTCCCCGTCTTTAGGGTATGGCGCAGATTTGCGTCATACCCCTAAACGACAGGAGACATTATGAGCGCGCTGAAGCTACCGAAAAAAGATGAGAACGTAGTACAGACGGGAGAAGGATGTTGTGGCGGACCGGCACCAGAGGGTGTCGCGGCTTGTTGCGTCAAAGATGCCGAAGCGAAAGCAATCGGCGAAGAAGGCTACGGTTGTGATACTGCGCCAGTTCAAGCAAGCACTTCACCTTCTGCCTGCTGTGGCACGACGAGTAGCCAACCGCCAGAAGAAACAAGCGTCGCCATCTCGGAAAGTGGCGCTAGTCTTTCGAATGCCCAATCAAACGACAGCGTGCGTCAGGCCGTGCGCCAGCAATATGGCCGGGTGGCGGCAGGTGATGAAGGTTGTGGCTCTGGCAGGGGGGGCTACGATGCGCCGATGGCCAACGCCGCCATCGAATCACAGAGACTCGGGTACACGGCCGAGGATGTCCGTTCTGTGCCTTCGGGCGCGAACATGGGGTTGGGGTGTGGCAACCCGCAGGCGATAGCAAACCTGAAGTCCGGCGAAACGGTACTTGATCTTGGTAGTGGCGGAGGGTTCGACTGCTTTCTTGCCGTGCGCCAGGTAGGCGATTCAGGCCATGTGATCGGCGTCGACATGACGCCTGAGATGGTTTCTAAGGCGCGGGATAACGCGGAAAAGAGCGGCTACCAGAACGTTGAATTCCGCCTCGGCGAAATCGAGAGCTTACCAGTAGCGGATGACACAGTGGACGTGATTATTTCAAACTGTGTCATCAATCTGTCGCCAGATAAGCCCCGTGTATTCAGCGAGGCGTATCGCGTCCTAAAGCCGGGTGGCCGGTTGGCAATTTCGGATATCGTTGCCTTCGCCGAGTTGCCGGAGGTAGCCCGGCAAGACATGACGCTTTATACAGGCTGTATGGCCGGTGCTTCCATGGTGTCGGATGTCGAAGCGATGTTGCGGGCGAGCGGATTTACAGAAATTCGCGTGGCCCCGAAAGACGAGAGTAAATCGTTCATTCGCGATTGGGCGCCGGGAACGGATATCACGGAATACGTTGTATCGGCAACCATTGAGGCCGTCAAACCGGCAACCTAACCATCGCGACAATGTAGGGAAATTGACAAGCAAACCGTCAGAAAAGACGGAGGACCCATATCGTTTAGTAGAATATATCTCTTCGTTCATGAGCCGGAATGTGGTCGGTGCCACATTCCGGGCAGACAAACAAAATCTTCGGAGGATGTGAAACCGTCACGTCCACCTATTGCTCATCCACGTCCATTGTCACCGATTCATCGCTAAAAAGGGCCACGATCCCCAGAAGATTCTGGTGTCGTTCCGTGCGTGTGTGAATCTCTTCGCTCTTTTCTCCATCATAGGAGGTCCGATGAGAGGGATCATGGCACAGCTTTTGCCCCACGGAAAAGTCGGAAGAACCATTTATTTTGTGTTGTATGTAGTCGCTCCGCACCGGCATTGACGGGCTTGTCTTTGCCCTGGAGGATCAGGACGAGTCCCCGAAGAAAATCATCATCTCCGTCAAAGGTGGAGAGCATGTCGGATCGGCCATAATCCGGGATTTGAAGGGGGTTGTCGAGCAGGAGAAAGCGATCATTGGCCTGGTTACCCCTGTGGCCGACCCGAGACAGGCTCAATGAAGCCTCCTCCGCCGGATTTTATGAGGTCGGCGCGATGCAATATCCCAGGATTCAGATTCTCACGATCAAGGGACTTCTGGAAGGGCGAGAAAGGCCGGAATACTTTGATCAGCATATCGTCAAAGGAAGTGGAGGCTTTCAAAAAAGCCAAGCAGGAGAGCACAGTCAAAAAGTCACGGTGGCCCTTCGCGTCGATAGGTGGAGAGTCAGTCGCGGCGGAAGGCGAGTCGTGAAATTCACCCAATATTTTCTCTCAATGAGAAGTCGGCCTGATCGGGTTATAATCGAGTTGCAATGGATTGCAGGGGTGATTCAGAATCCCCTGAAGGAAACGATTCAGGAGGACGGACGCATTCGACGATGGGGTTTGATTCCCGAAGAGGGAAAATATCTGCGGGTTATTCTTCTCCCTGACGGTGAAACCGTTCACAATGCCTTTTTTGATCGAGGGTTCAGCCCATGAAAGTCAAATATTTTGGCGATTCGGATACTCTTTACATTGAGTTCAGAAAAGCAGACGTGACGGAAACCCGGGATCTAGACGAAAATACATTGATCGATCTGGACAAAGAAGGGCAGGTTTGCGCCATAACAGTAGAACATGCCAGCCTTCGGGCGGATATTCCGCATTTTTCTTTTGAACAGATTCCTGCTCCGGATTTGGCAAAAGCTTGATTTGACGTAGAAGCTACATTTTTCCAAGAGATAAACATGTCGGGACGAGCCATTGCCAAGAGCCTGTCCCTGTCCACATCCACCATTTCCAAGTACCTCAAACAGCTCGAACCCGCCCCCTGGCCCCTGCCCGAACCGGGGGCCGAGGCGTTTCTGGCCAAGGTCCTGGAGAAGAAAAAAGCTCCCGCTCCGTCGACCCGGATCGAACCGGACTGGGAGCAGGTCCATCGGGAGCTTCAGAGCCACAAGGGGGTCACCCTCCGTGCAGGATCTCACGTTTCGGCTCCGGCATACGGAGACTCGAACGGTTTCTGGGGGAACGCACGTTAATTTCTGATAAGTTTTTTTAGATTAAATCAATCCTGCCTCTCTCCAAACTCTCAAATTTGTCTCAAATCCCCCTTTCAATCTCGGTAAATTTGTCATAAGATCCAAGGAATATAAGGGAATATGTGATTCGGAAATTATTTTTCTTCTTCATGGATCGTCAATCCTTTTGATGTAACTAGAGGCTCTTTTTCATGGAACAATGCGGCATTCCCGACTTTGAGTTCTCGTTGCTGGGCCCTCCCGCTCTCCGCCTGAAGGACCGCATTCTTTCGTTGACAGCGCCCGACAAACCTTTTTTTCTCCTCCTGCTTCTTGCGACGACCCGGGATGCTCTTTCCCGGGAAGAAGTCTGCGATATATTGTGGCCGGGTGTTGAGAAGGGGCGGGCCCGGGCAAGCCTTTCCACCGCCCTCTACAACCTCTCGGCCCGCATCGGTCTCCCGGACTTTCCGGGGAAAACTCGCACGACTCTTTTCTGGAATGCCCCTGACGCATCGGCCGATATCCGGCGCATCCTCTTTTCTCTTCCTCCGAAGGGCTGCGACAGGCTGCATCCTCCTTATTTTTGCCCCTCCTGCCGTGAGGAGCTTTTGACCCGCCTCACTCTTCTTTCGCGCCCCTTTCTTGAAGCCGTCTCTCTTCCCTCTGCCTCTCCGCTCGAGCGCTGGGCAGAGAGGGTACGGGAGTCGCTTTCCAAGGTCCGAAAGCTCATCGAACGGGACCTTTCCCTCGACTCGTCTCCGCTCTCTCCTTCGGCCTCGGTGGTT
>JAJZCZ010000005.1 GCA_021828805.1 Nitrospirota bacterium
TCATCGGAGGGGCAGAGATTGGCGTTGTGCGTATTTCTGGAGTGATTCTTTCCTCACGAAAGCCGATCCGCCAGATACGTGCGCTCGCCCGCGATCCCAATGTGAAGGCCATTCTTCTCCGGATCAACAGTCCGGGGGGTGCCGTTGTTCCCTCTCAGGACATCTATGAAGAGGTGATGAAGGTACGAAAGAAGGGAAAGCCTGTCATTGCATCCATCGGAACGGTGGGAGCTTCCGGGGCCTATTATATTGCCTCCGCCTGCAACCGCATCATTGCGTCTCCGGGATCCCTGACGGGAAGCATTGGGGTTATCATGGAGTTGGCCGAGTTTGAAGATCTTCTGAAAAAAATAGGTGTGCAAAGCGAAGTCATGAAGAGTGGGGCTCTCAAGGATGCTGGTTCTCCCTTTCGTGCCATGACTTCTGAGGAGAAGGCCTACCTTCAGTCTGTTCTTGATGAAATGCACCAACAGTTTATCCGGGATGTTGCAAAAGGTCGCCAGCTTCAGGTGGCAGCGATTGAGCCACTTGCGGATGGACGGGTCTTTACTGGGTCGTCAGCGATCGGGAACCATCTCGTTGATGCATTAGGTGATTATGAGGATGCGGTAGATGTGGCGGCCAAAATGGCCCATATTTCAGGAAAGCCGGTAATCCGGAATTTCCCGGAAAAGAGCTTTCTGGACAAGATGGTGTCGTCCCAGGTGGGGCACCTTTGGGAGACACTTGGGAAGGAATCATTCGGATTTTGGTCTGTTGTTCCGGAGTTTACCGGACTTCGGTAATCTATAGCCATTCAAGTTGCAAGGAAGGAGCGTTGAGGATCAATGACAAAGGGTGAGCTTGTGCAAAAACTGGCCAGACAGTTTCCCGGAATTCGCCGGGAGGATGCACGCATCATGATTGACCTCTTTCTTGAATCGATGAAGGAAGGTTTACGCGAAGGGGATACGGTTGAGCTTCGCGACTTCGGTGTTCTTAGAGTGAGAATGCGTTCTGAGCGCAAGGCCCGAAATCCCAGAACGGGGACCTCCGTGCTCGTCGGTTCTAAAAAAGTTCCTTACTTCAAGCAAAGCCGTATTTTGAAGGCAATGCTCAAATCCAAACCCGCCGAGTAACGCCTCATGTTTGAAAGTCTGACAGGCCGTCTTGAAGGCATCTTCAAGAAGCTGACTGGCCGGGGCGGTCTCACGGAGCAGCTTGTCGGGGAAACGCTCGAAGAAATTCGTGTCGCACTCCTTGAAGCTGATGTGAGCCTCGAGGTTGTTAAATCTTTTGTTGACGGACTTTCTGCAAGGCTTGTGGGAAAAGCCCAGCAATCCGGGCTGACCGGTTCCCAGCAGGTCATTGCGGAGGTCTACCAGGAGATGGTTCACATCCTGGGAGATCACCGGGCCACTGTGGCCCTTTCTTCGAAGCCTCCCACCGTTATCTTTATGATGGGGCTTCAGGGGGCGGGAAAGACGACCACCGCGGCAAAGCTGGCCTTGCACTTCAAAAGCCAGAACCGTCGTGTTCTTCTTGTGGCAAGCGATCTGGCCCGTTTGGCTGCTATTGATCAGCTCAAGGTTCTTGGAGAGCAGATCGGCGTTCCGGTCCTCCTGCCCCCCGACGGGGTGACCCGCCCTGCCGAGATCCATCCTCTCGTCAAACGCCGGGTCATCGAGGGAATGTATGAGATCGTCATCGTCGATACTGCGGGGAGACTGACGGTCGATTCGGGATTGATGGAGGAGCTGAAAGAGCTTCGACGCCTGTACGCCCCCAAGGAATGCCTTCTGGTCGTGGATGCCATGCAGGGGCAGGAAGCCGTGGGTGTGGCCAAAACCTTCGATGCGGAGGTCGGGGTCGATGGCGTTGTCTTCACCAAGCTCGACGGCGATACCCGGGGCGGGGCCGTTCTTTCGATCCGTCAAGCCCTTAAAAAGCCGATCAAATTCGTCGGTATGGGAGAAAAGCTCGACCGCCTCGAGGCTTTTTTCCCTGATCGTATGGCCTCCCGGATCATCGGGATGGGCGATATTCAGACCCTCATCGAGAAGGCGAAGAATATCGTCTCCCAGGATGAGGCGGAGGCGCTTGCCCGTAAGATGGGCAAGAACAAGATGGATCTTGATGACTTCCTTCAGCAGATCCAGGGAATGAAAAAGATCGGCTCCATTGATGACCTCATGGGGATGATCCCCGGGGCGGCCTCGCTGAAGGCAAAAATTGATATGGGTATGATGGAGACCGAGCTCAAGAGAGTTGAGGCGATGATCTTTTCGATGACGAAGAAGGAACGCTCCAATCCTGATCTCATCGATGGGAGCCGCCGGAAAAGAATTGCGCAAGGCTCGGGAACAAGCGTGCAGCAGGTCAATCAGCTTCTGCGCCAGTTCGACCAGGCCCGTCGAATGATGAAGACGGCCCTTAAGACAAAAGGAACCCGATCATTGAGGTCGATGTTTCCGTTTTGATAATCACTCAGACTTCCGGATCGGCTCCGGGAGCAATGTAAGGAGAAATAATGGCTGTTCATATCAGACTTGCCCGGCACGGACGTAGAAAAATGCCGGTTTACCGGATTGTCGTGGCTGATTCCCGGATGCCCCGGGATGGCCGCTTTATCGAGGTTGTTGGAACCTACGCCCCGCAGCAGGCCGAGGGCGAGCTTCGCATCAACAAAGAGAAGATCGACAACTGGGTTTCCAAGGGCGCTGTTCCCACGGATACCGTGGCCCGTCTGATCAAGAAAGCTGCATCCCAGTCCTGACGGAGAGCAAGACGCTGGCAGAGGGTGAAACCGGGGGAGCCCCCCTTCTTGTGGGCCGTATGGGACGTCCCTTCGGGGTTCTCGGGTACGGACGCGTTCATCTTCTCTCGGACAACCCGGATCGTTTCTATGGCGATATCGGTCAGGCCTTTCTCCTGAAGGCGTCCTCCCGTGGCGGAGGAAAGGGAGGTCGGCGCTCTCTGATTCTTGAAGATGCCATGGACAAGTCCGGTTCCCTTCTGGTCAAATGGAAAGGTTTCGACTCTCCTGAGTCTCTCCGGGAGATCTCCGGATGGGAGATTTTCTGGGAGGGTACGGATGACTGGGTTCCCGAAGAATCGGGGTCGGAAAGAATTGACGACCTCATCGGCTTTGATGTTCGCGATGTTGAAACATCCGAGACGGTCGGACAAGTTGTCGGCTACTACGACAGGCCCGGACAGGATCTTTTGTCGATTGAGGCGAAGAGCGGACAGGAGATTCTTTGCCCCTTTGTTCTGGCACTTGTTCCGAAGATAGACAGGGGGAAAAGGGAGGTCTTCGTCCTTTGGAGCATTGTCGGCACATCGGGGTGATTACCCTTTTTCCCGAAATGCTGCGAAGTGTGCTCGGGACGAGTATCCCTGACAGGGCGCGCCAGAAAGGCCTTGTTGAATACCATGTCTGGGACCTCCGGGCCTTCGGAATCGGTTCCTACCACTCTGTGGATGACTATCCTTTTGGCGGTGGCGGAGGGATGGTCTTAAAGCCGGAACCTGTTTCGGAAGCGCTGGATGTGGCGATCCCGGAAATGGAGAGGCTGTCGGGAGGAGAGAGCCCCCGACTTATCTATCCCTCTCCCCAGGGACAGGTTTTTCTCCAGCGGGTCGCAAAATCCTGGTCGGAAGAGTCCCGCCCGATGATTTTCCTTTGCGGCCATTATGAGGGCATTGACCAGCGCATCCTTGATGGCTATCCCTTTGAGGAGTGGTCATGTGGCGACTATGTCCTCTCCGGAGGGGAGTTGCCGGTCGCACTGATGGTTGATGCCGTTGTAAGGCTCATTCCGGGGGTCCTGTCAAATTCGGAGTCCCCGGAGAACGAGACATTTTCAAACGGATCGTTCGATTTTCCGCAATATACCCGTCCCCGGGTCTTTCGGGGGAGGGAGGTTCCTCCCGTTCTCCTTTCGGGGAATCATGAGGCGATCAAGGCATTCCGGGAGGAGCAGGCCCGGAAAAAGCAACAGGAAGTACGTCCCGACCTTGGAGCGTCCCGGTCGGGGATGTCCGTTTAACCACGTCACTTTTGGATGACGCAAGCGAGGTGCATAATGCAGGTTCTTGATCAGGTTGAGCAATTGTTCATGAAGGAAGCCACTCCCGAGATCAGTGTTGGGGATACGGTCAAAGTCCACAGCAAGGTTGTCGAGGGAGAAAAAGAACGGGTTCAGGTTTTTGAGGGCGTGGTGATCGGCCTTCGTGGAGGAGGAACACGCTCCATGATGACGGTTCGTAAAATTTCCTTCGGTGTCGGTGTGGAGAGAACCTTTCCCCTGCACTCCCCTCAGGTGATCAAGGTTGACCGTGTCCGTTCGGGACGTGTGCGTCGGGCCAAGCTCTACTTCCTTCGGGACAAGAAGGGGAAGGCGGCCCGTCTCAAAGAGGTCAAGAACGAAGAATAGTTCTCCCCCGTCCCCTGCGCTTCCCGATGGAGCATGGGAGGAATCCCTTTTCCTCTCCGGGGGGCATCCGGCTCTTGTGGCCGGCGTTGATGAGGTGGGGAGAGGCGCGCTTGCCGGTCCGGTTGTAGCCGCCTGCGTGATCTTCGATCCTCCTGTTTCCCGCTTTTCTCAACTGGGGATTGCCGATTCAAAGAGCCTCTCTCCGGACAGGCGGGCCTTTCTTTCCCGTCTGATCCACCAGGAGGCCGCTCATGTCTCCCTGGGGTGGGCGACAGTTGATGAGGTCAACGAGAAAAATGTGCGCCGGGCAACCTTTTTGGCCATGACCCGGGCATTTCTTCTTCTCCCCGCTTCTCTGCGGAAGGACTCTCGTCTCTGCATCACGGTTGACGGACGTGACAGGATTCCGGATCTGAATGTCCATCAGATCACCGTTGTGGGAGGTGACCGGACGGTTCTGTCTGTTGCTGCGGCCTCTGTTGTGGCCAAGGTTGCCCGCGATGGCTATATGGAAACGCTTGACGAGCTCTCTCCTGGGTATGGCTTTACAAAACATAAAGGGTACGGTACGGAGGAACATCGGATGGCGATTCTCCGTCTTGGACTCTCTCCGCATCACCGGCCTCTGTTCTGCCGGAAGGTACTCACGCAGGCCAACCCCCTATGAGTTCTGATTCATCACAATCTTTCTCCGACTTCAATGGGGCCGCCGACTCCTCCCCGTCCGGTGACCCTGGCCCGTCGTCCGGCCCGACTCCACTGAGATCGTGGCTCTTTATCATTGTCCACCTCCTTGCATCCTCCTTCTTCCTCCTTTTTGTCTTCTGGACCCTGGTGACCTATGGCTCTCTGGAAGCCATGCGTTCGCGTGAAGCCGCATCGGCGCACCTTCTGATCGTGTTTGACCAGCCTCCTCCCCAGAAAGAGATCGCCGGCCTTCAGTCGACGCTCGAGAAAATTGTGGGGGCGGGCAATGTTTCTCCGATGCCGGTTCAGTCGGGGCAGGGGCCAACGGAGCGGAGAACGCGACATCGGGTCCTCTCCGTCTTGCTCACTCCGGGAAAAGATCCTCAGGGGAGACCCGTCCTTCTCTCGGATATGATTCGATCCATCTCCCAGGTTGTCCAAAATGATGCGCGGATCCAGGATGTTGTTTACAGTCCGGACTGGATTGCTCGCGTTGACTCTTTGATGTTCCTGTCGTTGCATCTCCGGAAGGGGCTGGTTCTGGTCGGCTCTCTTGCGGCGCTCTCCCTGTCTCTCTATTGGGGCCTCATGGGCCCGCCGCTTTTTGTTCGCCTCAAGCGGCTTTCCCGGTCTGGGGAGGCGGTAGAGCCCCGTCCCCGTACCACGCAGTTTCGTTCGGACGATAATCACCCGGAGATCCTCCCGCTCCAGGAAGAGCCTCCGTCTCCCCCGGTTCTGAAGAGTGCGTTCTCCGCCGCTTTCCTGGGTGGAGTGTCGGCCCTGATTGTCCTCCTTTTCGCCTGGTCTCTGAAGAGCCTTCTCTTTCCGCCAGCGCTCTCCGACTTTTTCTCGCTTTCCTCCGCTCCTCCCCGGGAAGGACGTTTCTTGCTCTTTTTTGTCCTGGGAGCCCTCGCCGCCGGCTTCTTCGGTGGCCTGACAACCTCTCTTTTTTCCCGGCGGGACAGACACGCTGGAGCCTCTCTCCTGTGATCTTGCGGTCTTCTGCGGGGGGGGAGTCCTGTCCCCGTCAGCGGTTGGCTGCACGTCGCTTTGTCCGGGCTGTCTTCCTGATCCTGTTTCTCCTTTTCAGCGTGGCGACTGCTCTTCCTCCGGCCATTGCCGGTGACACCTCAGTGGACCGTCAGCTGGAAAAACGGCAAAAGGAGATGGAAGCCCTTAAAAAGCGACTTCTTGATAACAAGCGTCGTATTGTTCAGGTCCGGGGGCGTCGCCACAAGCTCAGGAAAAAAATTCTCTCGCTCAGGGTTCGGGCCGAAGAGTTTCATCTGGAGATTGAACGTCTCCAGATTCGTGAAATTCGTGACAGGCAGCAGATTCGACGGGTTCAGCGCGCGATCGATCATCTCGGGACCATTGTCGATGCGGACCTTCGGGAGAAGGGATCTGTTGAGAGTGTCCTTCTTTCCCGGAAGGCGGAACAGGCCCTTTCCCATATGGACGGAGTGGATATTCTTCCGGAAAGCATCGTTCATTCTTATGTGTTATCCGATCAGGCTCATCATCTTGATTCCCTTGTTCATGGATATCGCCATAAAGAGCACCATCTCGAAGGAAGCCAAAGCCAGCTGAAAAGCCTTGAAAAAAAAGAGGTCTCAGCGCTCAGGAGGCAGCAGGGGGAGGAGTCGCGGCTTTCTTCCAAGATGGAACATATCAAGCGTGAGATTGCCCGCCTGAAGAAGCAGGAAGGGTCAATCCACGCTGACAACAGGTCGATCCTTCGTCGTCGTCAAAAGCTGATGGCCCTTATCTCCCGTCTCGAAAAAAAGCGAAGAAGCTCGGGGCGCGAGGAAGTCTACCGCCATCCGCCCGTTCTTGGGCGAAGCCGCTTCCTCTGGCCCTTGCGAGGGAAAATTATTGAGCCATTTGGAACCTTTCACGACGGGATCGATATCGCCGCCTCAATCGGGGAGAAGGTGAAGGCCGCCTGGTCAGGAAAGGTTCTCTTTGCCCGCGATTACACAGGATACGGAAGGCTCATTATTCTCTCTCACGGGAATCATCTGTATACCCTGTATGGGCACCTCGACAGGATCTTTGCCCGGGAAGGGCAGCGTGTGAGTGCCGGCCGGGTTCTCGGGACGGTCGGCCGGGGGGGGACCAAAGGAAAGTCGACACTTTTTTTCGGCGTAACCCGTCGCGGCCACCCGATGAGCCCCATGCGCTTCCTCAACCGGTAAGGTTGCGGGAGACCCATAAAAAAACTTTGTGAAGCCTGAAGGCCTGTCTTTTTTCAATGCTGGTATAGGATTTTTCTTGGATCTTCGCTTGTAATATGCAGAAATCAATGCTAACCTTTATTCTTGGGGCACGCGTTTGAGGAAAAGTGTCGGAGGCTGGAACTTGTCCGGGGATGCCGGGATTGGATTGAGGACTATTGATGCGTCTTTTTGAGTTTATGAAGGGTCCAAAACGCAATGGCTGGAAGATTGTGATGAAGACAGGAAATGTCATACTCCTCCTTTTTGTGGGGATTCTTGTGGGTGGTGTCGGCCACGCCGTTCTCGCGGACGGGGGAACAGACAAGAGCCTCAAGATCTTTTCCATGGTCTACGCATTGATCCAGAACGACTATGTGGATCGTATTCCGGCCCACCCCGTCCTCGACAGCGCGATCCGGGGAATGGTCGCCTCCCTTGACCCTCACTCTGAATACATGACACCCCAGGAGTATCATGATCTGGAGATCAACACCCAGGGCCGCTTTGGCGGGGTGGGGATCAAGATCACAACCTCGGGGAATCATATTCTTGTTCAGGCCCCTATCAATGGCTCGCCGGCATTCAATGCCGGGATCAAGAGCGGTGACGAGATCATCCGGGTCAATGGCGTCGGAACGGCAACGCTTGGTCTGGCGAAGGCTGTTCGCAAGATGCGGGGCAAGCCGGGAACGCATGTTGTCCTGACGATCTACCGCAAGGGAGCTTTTCGGGCGAAAAACTATGACCTTGTCCGGGAAATCATCAAGATTCATACGGTAAAGTTCCGGATGATGTCTGACCACATCGGCTATGTCCTTATTCGGGAGTTTTCGGAGAATACAGGACGGGATCTCGATGCCGCTCTCAAACACCTTGACCGTCGTGGAATGCGCGGACTGGTGATCGACCTCAGGAATAATCCGGGAGGTCTTCTGACAAGTGCCGTGGATGTCTCCTCCCTCTTTATTCCCGACGGAAAGACCGTCGTGTCAATGAAGGGCCGCCGTCAGTCGCGGGCCTTCCGCTCCCACGGGGGCAACGGATTCCCGCAGGTACCCATTGTGATTCTTGTGAACACTGAAACGGCCTCCGCAGCGGAAATTGTCTCCGGTGCCCTGCAGGACTATCACCGGGCGACCATCCTCGGAACGCAGACCTTTGGCAAGGGATCCGTCCAGACCATTCTCCCCTTGTTTGACGGCTCAGCCCTCAGGCTGACAACGGCCCGATACTTTACCCCCTCCGGGCGTTCCATTCAGGATTACGGGATCACTCCCGACCTGATCGTCAAGGAGTTCATCCCCAAGGGAGCCCGGTCGATCGAGGTGCCCCGGGAAGTCGATCTCAAGCACCACTTTTTAAACCCCGACGGGAAGGAGCAAGGTATCGTGATTCCCCGGGGGAACATCCAGAAACATCTTCTTTACCCGATTCCCGCAAAGAAAAAAGACACCCAGCTTGTGGCGGCTGTCTCTCTCTTGAAAAAGCGTATCGAGCACTGACCCCGCGTCTTTTGAATGATTCGGGCCGATATTATCGGCCCGAATTTCTTTCTCCCCCAAAGAGATATCACGCTTTTCCCCATTTTATCTGGCACTCTCGTCAGGGGCTTGCCAATATGGTTTCCCTCTGGTATGCTCTTATCACTCAGGTCGTGTGAGTGCTAAAACTGATGAAAAACCCCAAACCCGAGGGAGGTCTGAATGAAATTTAAGCCATTGAAGGATCGTGTTTTTGTCAGCTATGCCGAGGAGGTCGAAAAGACCCAGGGTGGACTCTACATCCCCGATGCCGCCAAGGAAAAGCCCCAGAAGGGGAAGGTGGAAGAAATCGGTGATGATGTGAAGTCCCTGAAGAAGGGCGACACCATCCTTTTCGACAAGTATTCCGGCTCGAAGATCACCATGGAAGGAACCGACTATCTCATCCTTCGGGAAGAGGATATCCTCGGCGTCTTCTCCAAGTAAGCGCTGATTTCCGGAAGCTGACCGCGATAAACATAGATACGTTTTTTGACATTCCATTCAGGAGGATTGACCTATGGCAAAACAGATGGTTTACAGTGATGAAGCCCGGAGTGCTGTTCTCCGTGGCGTGACGGCCCTGGCCGACGCTGTTAAGGTGACCCTTGGACCCAAGGGCCGCAATGCTGTCATCGACAAGAAGTTCGGTGCCCCCACCATCACCAAAGATGGTGTGACCGTGGCAAAAGAGGTTGAGCTCAAGGATCCCTACGAGAACATGGGAGCCCAGCTGGTGAAGGAAGTGGCATCGAAGACCAGCGACATCGCTGGAGACGGAACCACCACCGCCACCGTTCTTGCCCATGCCATCTACCGCGAGGGTGTGAAGAATGTCACGGCTGGAGCCAATTCGATGGATATCAAGCGGGGAATCGACCTTGCCGTCTCCGCGGTCATCGAGGAGCTCAAGAAGCTCAGCAAGCCTTGCCAGGACAAGAAGGAGATTGCCCAGATCGCCACGATTTCGGCGAATAACGATTCCGAGATCGGTCGTCTTATTGCCGATGCCATGGACAAGGTCGGGAAGGACGGAGTGATCACCGTGGAAGAGGCCAAGAGCATGTCGACCTCTCTCGATGTTGTCGAAGGAATGCAGTTCGACCGCGGTTATGTCTCTCCCTACTTCGTCACCGACCAGGAGCGGATGGAAGTCGTTCTCGACAACCCCTACATCCTGATCCACGAGAAGAAGATCAGCAACATGAAAGACCTTCTGCCGATTCTCGAGCAGATCGCCAAGATGGGCCGTCCCCTCCTCATTATTGCTGAAGAGGTTGAGGGTGAAGCGCTTGCAACCCTCGTGGTAAACAAGCTTCGTGGAACCCTGAACGTCGCGGCGGTGAAGGCTCCTGGCTTCGGTGACCGGAGAAAGGCGATGCTTGAAGATATCGCAGTCCTCACCAGCGGAACGATGATTGCCGAGGATCTCGGGCTCAAGCTCGAGAATGTGAAGCTCTCCGACCTCGGACGTGCCAAGCGCGTTTCCATCGACAAAGACAACACCACCATTGTCGAGGGTGCTGGCGAGCATGCCAAGATCCAGGCCCGGGTCAAGCAGATCAAGACCCAGATCGAAGAATCCACTTCCGACTATGATCGGGAGAAGCTTCAGGAGCGTCTTGCAAAGATCGTCGGCGGAGTTGCCGTGATCAATGTGGGTGCCGCCACTGAAACCGAGATGAAGGAAAAGAAGGCGCGCGTCGAGGATGCCCTCCACGCCACCAAGGCGGCTGTCGAGGAAGGAATCGTTCCCGGCGGCGGCGTGGCCCTTCTCCGCTCTTCGGCTGTCCTTGATCATCTCAAGGCCGAAGGCGATCAGAAGATCGGTGTGAACATCATCAAGCGGGCGCTCGAAGAGCCGCTCCGTCAGATCTCCCACAATGCGGGCCTTGAAGGCTCGGTGGTTCTCCAGAAGGTTCGCTCGGAGAAGGGCTCCATGGGCTTTGATGCCGCCACCGAGACCTACGTGGATATGATTCAGGCTGGTATCATCGACCCGACCAAGGTCACCCGGAGCGCGCTTCAGAATGCGGCCTCCGTGTCCGGTCTGCTTCTGACCACCGAAGTCATGATCTGCGATATTCCCGAGAAAGAAGCCAAGGGTCCGGCAATGCCCGGTGCCGGCGGCATGGGCGACATGTACTAAGATCGTCCTCAGCACGGATGAGGGGGGCTTAGGCCCCCCTTTTTTTTTATTGGTTTTTCCGTTTGCACCGGCGAAAAGGAGAGGTGTGTCTGGGGTGTATGCCTTCCCCTTGGGCTCCCGGATCGTGTAGAATAAAAAGATACAAGAACCCGAGGGATGCCGGTCGGTTGACGCTCTGTGAAGTTCTCTGACAGGGATTCGTTTGGCTCTTCAACCTTAAACGAAGGAGTTTGTGAATGAGTGCAAATGTTTCGGAAATCACTACTGCAGAATGGGATAAGAAGGTTATCGAGTCGAAAGGCCTTATCATGGTCGATTTCTGGGCTCCCTGGTGCGGTCCTTGCCGCATGGTGGCTCCCGTGGTCGATGAGCTGGCCGAAGAGTACAAAGGTCGCGTCTCCTTCCTGAAGCTCAACACCGATGACAACCAGGAAATTGCCGTGCGCTACCAGGTGATGGGGATCCCCACCCTGATTTTCTTCAAGGACGGCAAGATCGTCAGCAAGCTTGTGGGGGCACAGAGCAAGAAGACCTTCAAGGATAAGATCGAAGAGATCCTGGCGGCCTGACCGCGTGCTCTTACATCTTCGCGTGGTCTCTTTTGCCACGATTCATGAGATTTCACTGTCCTTCGACAAGGGGCTGACCGTCATCACCGGAGAAACCGGGGCCGGGAAGTCCCTTCTTGTCGATGCTCTCTCCCTCATTTCCGGCCAAAAGCCCCGCAATCTTTCAGTTCGCCCCGGAAGCGCCGAGGCGGTTGTCGAAGCCTCGTTTGCCCCGCTGACCTCGCCTGTTCCAGAGACCCTTTCTGAAATTCTCACCCCGGATGATGATATCGTGATCCGTCGTATCATTGCTCCCAACGGCCGGCTGCGTCAGACAGTGAACGGGCAGACCGTTTCAACCACCCAGCTTTCAACCCTTGTGTTGCACCTGTTCGACCTTGTCGGACAAGGAGAGAGCCTGAGAATGAGTGGCGGGGAGAACCACCGTCAGTTTCTCGATGAGTATGCCGGAACTTCCGCCCTTGCCTCCGACTACGAGCGGCTGCGCCGGGAGATTCTGGCAAAGAGGCGGGAGCGTCTTGAGATCCTCGAGAGAAAGGCCCAGCGGGACCGTTCCCTTTCCGAGATCAGGGAGCGGCAGGAAGATGCCCGGCTGCTTTCCGGGAGGCCGGGAGAGTTTGACGAGCTCTCTGCGACGCTGTCGGCCCAGCTGAACCTTCAGACCATTCTCCAGTCCTCGGGCCGGGCCTATCAGATGCTGAGCGAGGACGAGGAGAGTGTCCTGGTCCATATCGCTCGGGTTGCCAACGAAATCGATCATATCCTGGGGTTTGACCCTGCGGTCCAGCCCTTTCAGGACCGGCTGAGTGAGGCGCGTGAGATCTTAAAGGATCTTACGGGAGAGCTTCGCCATTACCAGGAGGGGCTTGAGCTCGATCCCGGGCAGCTGGAGCTTCTGGAGAGCCGTTTTTCTCTTTACCGGAGGCTTGCGCAAAAATATCAGGTGCGCCCTGAGGATCTGGTGGCCTTTCTTGAGGAGTCGGGGGAGGGGGATCCGGAAGGGATTGACCGGGAGCTTGAGGCCTTTGACCGGGAGCTTGAGGCTCTTCTGGCACAGCTGGTGAGCCTTGGTCAGGATCTCTCCTCAAGACGGAAGGCCGTGGCCGGGAGCTTTGCTGAAAAGGTGAAAGAGGCGTTGCGCCGTCTCAGGATCGACCATCCGGCCTTTACCGTCTCCATGGCTCCCTTTGACGGGGATCTGGGGGGGGCCTTTGGTCCCGAGCAGGTGGAGTTTCTTTTTTCTGCCAATCCGGGAATGGCGGAAAAGCCTCTGGGCCAGGTGGCCTCCGGAGGAGAGACCTCCCGGGTTCTCCTGGCCATCACCCGGGCCCTGGCCGACAAGGACCCCGTCCCCACGCTGATCTTTGATGAAATTGACTCCGGGATTGGCGGAGAGGTGGGCGAGGTCCTGGGAGACCTTCTTCGGGAGATCGGGCAGACCCGACAGGTCATTTCCATTACCCATCTGCACCAGGTGGCCCGCAAGGGCTCCCGGCATGTTCTTGTCGAGAAGGTCACGGAGACGGATGCGACGACATCCCGGGCCTTTTTTGTGGAGGGAGAGGACCGGGTCCGGGAGATCGCCCGGATGCTGGGAGGGGAAAAGATTTCTCCCTCCGCCCTTTCGATCGCCAGAGATCTTCTGTCCCACCCCTAATATCTTTCTTTTGTCTCTTCCTTCCTTACCTTTGCACTGACGTGCACGCTCGTTTTTTTCCCCGCACAATCATGGTTTCTCAAGGGCCTTCAGGATTTTCTGCACCCGATCACCGAATACGGAGAGATCGCCTTTTTTCATGGCCTCCTCGGCCTCCCTTCCCAGCCGTCTTAAGCGAGGCAGTCCCGTCTGAGAGGGGCGGGCGGGCGTCGAGACACCGGTTCTTTCCAGTGCGGCCGGAGGGGCTCCTGAAAAGAGGGCCTCAAGAGCCATCGCCAGATTCTTTTTCATGACGACCCTGTCTCCCATCGAGACAATGACCCTCCGAAGCTCCGGGAGGGAGCCCGGGTTGGTGGCCGCAAGATAGAGGGGCTCCACATAAAGCAGTGACTGGGCGACGGGAATAATGAGCAGGGTGCCTCTGACCACGTGGGAGCCCTGCTGGTTCCAGAGGGTCAGCTGCTTCGATATCGGCCCCTGCTGATCGATCCGTGCCTCAATCTGGTTGGGGCCGTAGACGAGCCGTTCCTTGGGGGAGCGGTAGATGCGAAGCTCTCCCATGTGCCCCCGGTCCTGGCGACCGACAAGCCAGGCGGAAAGATTGTCCCGGTGCGCGGGGGTGTAGGGGAGCATCATGACATACTCCTCCTGGGCTTCCCCGGGGAGCCGGAGAACCATGTAGTAGGGGGCGAGAGGGCGGTCGTCCCGGGTTGCCAGGGACCAGAGGTCTTCCCGGTTAAAGAAGACCTGAGGGTCTGTCATGTGGTAGGCCGCAAGGGTGCTGGCCTGGAGGGAGAAGAGGGTCGGAGGAAATCTGAGATGGGGCGTAATCTCCTTCGGCAGGTCGGAGAGCGGATGAAAGAGGGAGGGGAAGCTCTTTTGGTAGGCCGCAAGGATGGGGTCGGAGGGATCGGTGACATAAAAATGGGCCATGCCGGTTTTGGGGTCGATCAGGATCTTGACCGGATTTCTGATGTAGTTGATCTCTCCCTTCCAGGACCTGAGCGCCAGCCGGTGCCCTCCCTGAAAAATCCGCCGCAGGTGGAAGAAGCCCTTTGAGACGGGAATGGAGGTGGCGTTCGGGTAGTGGCGAGAGGTCGTGTAGGCGTCCATCATCCAGAGAAGGCGGCCTTCGGGGCCGATAATAGGAACCACATCGGGGTCCAGCGAGAGAAAGGGCGCCAGTCTGTGAACGATGTCAAAGATATTCCGGTGGACAAGAATCCGGCTCTCCGGTGTGATGGCGCTCGAGAGAAAGATCTTCAGCGTCCCGTATTCGTAGGAGTAAAGGAGGCGCCGGAGAGGGTCTGAGAGCCGGACGCCTCCTTTTGCATCGTAGTGGTTGGAGATGTTCTGTCGGCCCTTGGGGTAGTCGAACTCCGGGATCCGCGTGTTGACAATGGCGTAGGGAGAGGGCTGGTCGCCATAGTAAATCCGGGAATGAAGGAGGGAGAGCGGCACGGAGGAGCGGGGAGGAATATCCTGGAGCCAGAACTCGGGAAGCCCTTCATTGGTGACACGATTGACGGGGGACATGATGAGTCCGTGGCCATGGGTATAGGTCAGGTGAACATTGATCCAGTTCGGACTCGGAAGGTTGGGGTAGGAGATCTCCCGGGGCGCCACCAGCACCTGCCGGAGTTCGCCGTCCAGGCTATAGCGGTCGGGGGCCAGGATGGGGAATGTGTAGTACGTCCGGATCTGCTGGAGCTGGCGGACGGTCGTCAGCATCGGGCGGTGGTCCCAGAGCCGGATGTTCCGGATCGTGGCCATGTTGCGGGTCATATCCTCCGGGGAGAGGTCCGAGAGGCTTGCGATGCGCTCGGACTGACCCCGGTCGATGCCAAAGGCCTGGCGCGTGGCCTCGATATTGTTGGCGATATAGGGCTTTTCCTGGTTGAACTGATTCGGGAGAACCACAAATCGCGAGAGACCCCAGGGGAGGAGAACCAGCCCGGTCACCCAGAGAGTTCCCGCTGTCATGGCCAGGGATTTTGAGAAGGTCTTCTTTTCCCGGAAGCTTTCGGCGAGGAGTGCCAGAGCCAGGAGGGCGAGGGTCCCGGCGAGAAGTGTCGACACGGGAATCCGGGCATGGAGATCGGTATAGGAGGCCCCGGAAAATCCCTGATGGCTGGAGAGAAGGGTCCGCGTCCTGGACAGGAGGGTCTCGATGGAAAGAGCGGCGGAAAGCCCCGCCAGAGACTGAAGGAGGGGGCGAAGAAGGATCGGGTCAACCCGGATCTGTCCCGCCCCCATAAAGACCCGCCGGGAGAGAAGTCCCACAAGGCCTGCCAGGAGGGCTGCGATGAGGAAGGCTTCAAGGATCAGGGAGACAATTTCGTCATAGAGGGGCAGGTGAAAGAGGTAAAACGAGAGGGGCAGGTGGAGAATCGGGTCCTGCGCCGCTGTGACGGGGGCATTGATGGCTGCGAGAAGACGCAGGGCATTGCCGGATCCCGAATAGGGGAGGGCCAGAAAAAGAGAGAGCGCGAGGAGAACGAGCCCGGATGCCCGGCGGATGGCGGAGCCATCGAGTGTCAGGGGCGGGGGACCTCCCGGAATCCTGTTCCCGAGAGAGACTCCCGGGAGGCCTCGAAGAAGCGGTCTCAGGATCGTTGTGAACACCAGGAAAAACAGAAGGAAGGCCCCGACAAGAATCTCTCCCCGGACTTCTAGAATCTTCAGATAGACGGCCGACTGGTGGTTCGAGGAAAACCAGAGGAGCCGCGCCCAGAGATCAAGAAGCGACTGGCTTCCGAAGTAGAGGACGGTAACGAGGGCAAGGGCTGCGAGCGGCCACTTCTGGCGCATAGAGGACTCCTGGAGACAGGGGAAAGGGTTCTCTCTCCATTCTCCTCGCCTTTCGTATTCTCTTCAATGGGGAGAAGGGAGGGGAAGAGTCAGCTTTTGACGACGGTGATCAGACGATTGGTCATATCGAGACCGTCCATGGTGGCTCCTGAATCCCGGAAGCGGCACAGGGTTTCGATCACCGTGGGGGTGATTTCCTCTCCGGGGAGAAGGAGAGGAACTCCGGGGGGGTAGACGGTGACAATGTCGGCGGCCGTCCGGCCGGAGGACTCTTCGAGGGGGAGCGTCTCGTGGGGAGCAAAAAAGGCTTCCCGGGGTGACATCCGGAGAAGGTTGTCGAAGAAAACCATCGAGGGAACCGGAGGGCGCTGGGACTGGGGCCGGTTTTCGGTAGCAAGAGTGCGGAGGGCGGAGACAAGCCGCTCGAGGTCCCCGCGGTGGTCTCCGATGCTGACGATGACGAGAACATGGTCGATGTCGGCCATTTCCACCTGGATGCCGAACTCAAGATTCAGTCGCTGGGAGATCTGGTAGCCGGTCACGCCCCATCCCCGGACATCGATCGTAAGCTTGGTCTCGTCGAGGTCGTTCTCTCCGGCCGAGAGCGCCTGGATTTCGCTTCGGTTTGCGCACTTGAGGCCGGGGATTTCCCGGATCTTTATTCGGGCCCACCGCGCCAGTTCGAGGGCGCGTCCAAGAAGCTTGGTGCCTTCTGTCGCCATCTGCATCCGGGCCAGATCGAGGGAGGCCATCAGGATGTAGGAGGGGCTGGTGGTTTGGAGGTAGCGGAGAACGCTCGACAAGCGGGGAATATCGATGCGCTCGGCCCGGGCATGGAGCATGGAGGCCTGGGTCATGCCGCCGATAATCTTGTGGGTGGACTGGACGGCCAGGTCGATGCCCGCCGCCATGCCTGAGGGGGGAAGCTCCGGATGGAAGTGAAGGTGGGGGCCGTGGGCTTCGTCGAGGAGAATGCGCACTCCCCTGGCGTGGGCCGCCTTTGCCACCTTGACCAGGTCAACCGTCACCCCGTAGTAGTTGGGGGAGGTGATGTAGAGGGTGCGGATCTCGGGGTGGGCATCCAGACTTTCGAGAATGTCGACCGTTCCGTAATTGAGGGGAAACGAGGCATTGTGGCCGGTGCGGAAGGGGATAAAGACCGGCCGGCAGCCGGTCATCACCATGCCTGATATGACGGACTTGTGGACATTCCTGGTGACAAGGACGGGCTCATCGGGGGAGAGTGTGGCCACAATCATCGCCTGGTTGCCCCCCGACGTCCCGTTGACGAGGAAGTACGACTGGTCCGCTCCATAAATGGCGGCGGCCAGCTCCTGGGACTCCTTGATGACCCCTCGCGGCTTCTGGAGGGAGTCGACCTCGTCGAGGCAGGTCAGATCAATGGAAAAAACCCGGGGCCCGACAAACTTGCGAAAGCGGGTGGAGATCCCCTTGCCGCTCTTGTGTCCCGGAGTATGGAAGGAAACCTTTCGGCTTTCGGCGAGAGAGACCATCGCGTCGAAAAGAGGTGTTTTGCTTTGGTCCATGGAGGGTCGGATCGCCTAGTGGTAGGTAAAGATGGGGTGATTGTCCTCGATGATGAGATTGGCGCTGTCGAGCCCGGCACGGATATGGCGGGGGAGGCCAAAAATTCCCTGATGGGCGAGTCCGTCGTAGAACCGAAGGCTTGAGAGGCCGCGCTCGGTGAGGACCCTGTCGACAACTTCCCGGCTCATGGAAAGAGGATCAACGCCTTTCGATGCCAGGGTAAAGCCCCAGGGCAGACCAAAGGAGGGGATGTTTACCGAAAATCCCCGGACCGTGGGGAAGGCGGTCCGCATGGTCTGGTACACGGAGGAGAATGCAAGAAGAAAAGGGTGGGCGGCAGAGCCGGCCTGGACGGAGATCGTTCCTCCGGGGGAGAGGTGTTCGCTGGCGATCTTGTAAAACTCGCGGGTATAGAGAAGGTAGGCCGGACCTTCTTCCACCGGTTCGGAGAGGTCGGTAATGATGACATCAAAGATCTCTTTTGTCTCTTCGAGATACTTCCGGGCGTCGGTGGAAATGACCTCCGCCCGGGGGTCGTCGAAGGCTCCCTGGTGCCATTCAGGAAGATGTTCCCGGGAGAGAGCGATGACCTGATCATCGATGTCGACCATGACCGCCCGTTCAACCGTGGGATGACGGAGGGCTTCCCGGAGGGTGGCGCCTTCACCTCCGCCTACGATAAAGACGGACCGTGGCGCAGGGTGGGCAATCATTGCCGGATGGACAAGGGCCTCGTGGTAGATGAACTCGTCCTCCTGGGTCGACTGCATCTTTTCGTCGAGGGCCAGGGCTTTTCCATAGACATTCGTCTTGAGAATGTCGACCTTCTGGAACTGGGTCTGGCGGGAGGCAATGATGCCGTCGATCCCGTGCATGTGACCCAGGGACGGAGCAGCGTACTCAATATACCACTTGGAGGCTCTCGCTTGGCTCATCCGATTCGATTCCTTTCTCCTGATTGTCGGAGCGATTTCCGGAGAGAGAGGCATCCGTCTCTCCTTCAATCTTGTGGGCGATCTTTTCGTTGTTAATCCCGATGATTCCACGCTTGATCTCGTGGATGCTGGGATTGTGGGATTGAAAGGCCCGGGCAAGGTGGATCGCCGCTACTTCGGGCTGGAGGGTGTCGCCGCAAGTGAAGACGTCGACAGCCGCATAGCGATATTCGGGCCAGGTGTGGATGGCAAGATGGGATTCAGCGATAACGACGACGCCACTGACTCCGAAGGGGCTGAAGTGGTGAAATTTGTCGTCGACGATGGTGGCCTTGGCTGCCATCGCAGCTTCAATCATGGCATTTCGGACGAATTCGGGATCGGAAAGGGAGTCGGACTGACAGTCTTTCAGTTCGACGAGAAGCTGTGTTCCCACAGCGTGCACTCGGCACCCCCTGTCGTGAGGTCGTTAGGTCAACCCGAAACCCTTTGGCCAGACATGCCAAAGGCCGGGATCGGTCGCAGTCAGATGATGTTCCACTCTCCACGGGCGGACGGTTAAAATCTCCCCTCCGGTCGTGAGAGTTCCTGGGGAAGTCACGACAAAGCTCCTTTGTTGCAGGGAAAGCCGACGGGATACGACGATGGGACACGGTCTTTCTCGGAACGTACCAGTCGGTTTTGCAGGACCGTCATTACTGCCATGGATTTCATTGTCGGGGCAGAGCCGGTTCCCGGTCAACAATCGGTCAGAATATACACGATTTTTTAGGGATTGCAAGTAATATTTTTATTTTTTTATATCAATTACTTAAGGGTGTTCCGGGGAGGGCTGTCTCCCCGGAGTGGGCGGGGGGTCCCGAATTACGGACGCTTGACGGCCCACGAGACGACCGGCTGGGTATTGATCTGACGGGTGAAGTCGTTGATGAAGTCGGTAAAGGGAAGGATGGCCACTTTATGTGTTTTGCGAACCACGACCTTCACATAGAAAGATTTGTCTCCGGGAACATAATGGCCGACACCGTCAAAGCGCACATAGTTTCCTTTGAAGAGACTGTTCGATAACAGGGTGACGAAGACACCGCGGTCAAAGGCTCCATGCTTGACCAGGTGTCCGTCCTTGTCATAGGCCTTCACGACAATGGCATCAAGGAGGTTGGGCTCATTCCTCGGGTGCCAGAAGCGGAGAGTAATTTCGTTGATGCCGCGGAAGGTTTTTGTGTCGGGAACAACGATCTTGCGTCCTTTGGCATCGACATAGGGCTTTGTCCGGGTAATGTCCATCCAGAACTTGTTGTAGTGAAGGCGTCGCGAGGGGGCAAAGTCCAGCGAGAGGGTCTTTTCCGTCGAGCCCTTCTGGGTGACGAACAGCACTTTCTGTCGCGTGGTTTTTGCCAGAGCCGTCCCGGCTTCATGCCCGGAGAAAAAGAGTGTCGCGCCCACTAAAAGTGCGATGGCAAGCGGGCGGGATCGAACGTCTCGATCGGGCAGGGAGGTGGAACGGAAACAATCTGTCATGCGATCCTCCTTCGGAGCGTTTCTGTCGTATTGATCCGCAAGGGATGATCTTTCCGAGCTGATTCTTCGCAATCTTTCCGCAAGGCGCGTTCGGGCGGGGAGATCGTCGCTTTACGGATCATGTCAAAGGAATTATACTGAAAGACGGGATTTTTTCAAGGATCCGGATCGGAGAGGTTCTTTTGTTTTATTGATTGTTGAAAGATAGTTATGTGGTTTGTTGCCTGTGCGCTAGCCGGTGCCTTTCACGCTCTCACCGATCTTTGGTCTGCTTTCTTTTCTTATTAATCTTAAGGACACATATTTCCCTATCGGCCGTGTCAGACTTTGCGAGGCCTCCGGGGACGTGTGAGGTCCCAAGCCGGAGCCCTGATGTCGACGACCGCCTTTGTTCCCTTTCCCGGAATGCGCCCCAATTACGCAGAAATTTCAGGAGTTCTTGTCGATCCGAAATTCTGGACGACCACCTATACCTGTGATGTGGTCCTTCAAAACTGTCATTCAACCTGCTGTTATCGCTCGAACATCCTGGCTCCCGGCGAGCGTGCCCGGATCGAGGGGCACATAGAGGGGATTCTGCCCTTTATGGATCCTGAGAGGCGCAAGCTTTACGAGACGCGTGGAGGTTTTGAGGCGGTCTGTACCGAACAGTGTCCGGACGGATGCGAGCTCGATGTCGACGAGGTGGCGGCCATGGCCCGGATGTTCCCTCTTGAGGAGGATTATCGCTGCAACCACATCGTTCGGGGAGAAGACCACGATTCCTGCATCTTTCTGGCGAAGAGCCCCGAAGGTCTTGAACATTGCTCCATTCATGCCTACGCCCTGGCGAACGACCTCTCCTGGATGGCGTTAAAGCCTGTGGATTGCGTTCAGTATCCCCTGGCTATTTATGAGGAGGGCGGACGGAAGATCCTGGGTGTCCAGACGACCCCCTTCCTCTCTCACCTGCCGTGCCATGAAAGCGGTCTTGGCCCCCTTTTCTACCAGTCGATGGAAGGAACGATAAAGTTTTTCATGGGAGACGATTTCTACGAGGCGCTCGACCGCCATGTCCGCTCTCTGGGTGCGCAATCCCGGTCATGATTCTTGGCTAGAACCCCTCGCCATTCGCCCTGGTTCTGGATCTATTCCACAGGGGGGATCGGAGGCTCTCCCTGGGCTCCGGGAACCATGGCCAGCGGAACCTGCGCCCTTCTCTGGAGGATCACCCCTCCCGCGGACCGGATCTTTTATCTGATCCTCCTGCTGGCTGTTGCCGTCGTCGGAGTGATGGCGTCGGATCACGCGATCCGGGAGACGGGTCTCAAGGACCCCTCCGTCGTGGTGATCGATGAATGGCTGGGGCAGGGGGTGGCCCTTCTGGCGGCTCCGCATTCGTGGCTGGGAGCGGGACTTGCCTTTGTGTTTTTTCGCGTCTTTGATATCCTGAAGCCCCCCCCGGTCTCCCTTCTCGAGCGGGCTCCCGGAGGGATTGGAATCATGCTTGATGACGTGGGCGCGGGGCTTCTGGCCGCCCTGTGTCTTCATTTCCTCTTCCTCTTCCTTCCCTTTCCGGGAGGGGGACGATAATCGAACTCTGTAATCGGAGCGCTTGCGCCTCTGACAACAATCATCATAGTGGCTCAAGGGGCGTGAGTCCCGGAGGCCAGTGGGAGGTCCGTTGACGGAAAAGGATTCCAACAAGCAGAGGTCGCTTGATCTCGCCCTGTCCCAGATCGAAAAGCAGTTTGGCAAGGGGGCGATCATGAGAATGGGGAAGGATGCCCCGATCATTGAGACCCCGGTCGTCTCTTCCGGCTCCCTGGCCCTGGACATCGCCTTGGGGATCGGAGGCTATCCCAAGGGACGCATCATCGAAATCTATGGTCCCGAATCGTCAGGAAAGACGACGCTGGCCCTTCACGCGATTGCCGAAGTCCACAAAAAAAATGGCATGGCCGCCTTCATCGATGCCGAACATGCCCTTGACCTCTCCTATGCCCGCAAGCTTGGCGTCAAGACCGAAGACCTTCTTATCGCCCAGCCGGACTCCGGAGAGCAGGCGCTCGAAATTGCCGAGACCCTGGTCCGCTCGGGCAGCCTCGATCTGATTGTTGTGGATTCCGTGGCGGCGCTTGTTCCGAAGGCAGAGCTTGAAGGGGAGATGGGGGATTCCCATATGGGTCTTCAGGCGAGACTGATGAGCCAGGCCCTTCGGAAACTTACCTCGTCCATCTCAAAAAGCTCCACCGTGGTGATCTTCATCAATCAGATCCGGATGAAGATCGGCGTGATGTTCGGTAACCCCGAGACCACTACCGGTGGAAATGCCCTCAAGTTCTATGCCTCCCAGCGCCTCGACATCCGCCGGATCGAGTCCATCAAGGAGGGAGACCACGTTCTGGGTAACCGGGTGCGGGTAAAGGTCGTCAAAAACAAGATGGCGCCTCCCTTCAGGCAGGCAGAGTTCGACATCTCTTTCAATGAAGGGGTCTCCTCTGTCGGAGAGATTATCGATCTGGGTGTTGATAACGGCCTTCTCGAAAAGAGCGGATCGTGGTATTCCTACGGCACGGAAAAGATCGGTCAGGGAAAAGAGGCGGTCAAGGCGTATCTGAAGGCCCATCCTGATCTGTCCAAGAGCCTTGACCGGGCGATCCGGGAAAAAGCGGGTCTTCCGGTTTCCGCCGCCTCAACCGCGCAGCCAGAGACGCCGCCGCCTTCCAAGGGTGCGCGGCGTGGCGGGGGCGAATAGGGGTATGGACTCCCTCAGCATCCGCCGCAGCTTTCATGAATTTTTTGAGGGGAGGGGACACCGTCGCGTTCCCTCCTCTTCCCTGATTCCTCCGGGAGACCCGACCCTTCTGTTCACAAATGCCGGGATGGTGCCCTTCAAGGACGCCTTCCTCGGCGCGGAACCCCCTCCGGCGTCGCGGTGCGTCTCGATTCAGCGGTGCGTGAGGGCCGGCGGGAAGCACAACGATCTCGATCGCGTGGGATTTACCCGCCGCCATCACACCTTTTTCGAGATGATGGGGAACTTCTCTTTCGGAGATTACTTCAAGAAAGATGCCATTGCCTTTGCCTGGGAGTATCTGACAAAGACGCTGGGACTCTCTCCCTCGGTCCTGTGGGTGACCGTCTATTCCGATGATGATGAGGCCGCCGCACTCTGGCAGAGCGTGGCTGGCGTCGACTCCTCCCGGATTGTCCGACTGGGAGAGAAGGACAACTTCTGGCAGATGGGGAACACCGGACCGTGCGGTCCGTGCTCGGAGATCTTAGTCGACCAGGGGCCGGCCTTCTCCTGCGGGCGCCCGACCTGTGCGGTGGGGTGTGACTGCGACCGCTATCTTGAGATCTGGAACCTTGTCTTCATGCAGTATGACCGGAGTGAGTCCGGTGTCCTGACCCCTCTGCCCCGCCCCTCCATTGATACGGGAATGGGACTTGAGCGGCTGGCCTCGGTCCTTCAGGGAGCCCAGAGCAACTTTGAGACGGATCTCTTCCTTCCCCTGATGGAGGCCATCGGGAAGAAGACCCGGATCCCCTATGGACGGGGACAGGGGGAAAAGGATTTTGCCTACCGCGTGATCGCCGATCATGTGCGCGCCAGCACCTTTCTCGTCTGGGAGGGGCTTGTTCCCTCCAACGAAGGACGGGGCTATGTTCTGAGACGTTTCATTCGCCGTGCGATGCAGTTTTCGCTCGACCTGGGGCTTCCCACGCCGTTTCTCCCGGATCTTTCCCGCCGCTTTGCCGAGCTGATGGCCAAGCCCTACCCGGAACTTGCCGAGGGAATGGATCGGGTGGTCACCCTGCTCGCCTCCGAAGAAGACCGTTTCATGAAAACTCTTGAGACGGGATTGCCTCTTGTCCAGGAGCTGGTCCGGTCGGCCCGGGAGCGGGGAGATACGGTTCTGACCGGAGAGGAGCTGTTCTGGCTCTACGATACCCACGGGTTGCCCGTCGATGTCGTGGAAGACTGGGCCGCCCCCCTGGGAGTGACGCTCGACACCGAGGGATTTACCGCCCGCATGGGCGAACAGAAGGAGCAGGGGCGGCGCTCCTGGGCAGGGGGACGGGCGGCTTTTCCTCTTCCAGCCTCGCGTCTGACAACCCCGACCCGCTTCGAAGGATACGAGAGGCTCGAAGGTTCTTCCCGCCTTCTCCTGCTGGCCTCCGGCGACTCGGAGGTGACGAGCGCGAAGGAAGGGGAAGAGGTCTGGGCGGTGACCGATGCCTCCCCTTTCTACCCGGAAGGGGGCGGACAGGTGGGGGATCAGGGTCGTCTTGTGTCTCCGGGCGGCATCGTGGCGATCTCCGGGGCCTACCGTCCGTATCCCGGATGGATTGCGCTCCGCGGTAAGGTTCTCTCCGGTGTCGTAGCCAGCGGGGAGACCGTCCGGCTTGAAGTTGACCGCTCCCTTCGTCTTGGTGCCCGGGTTCATCATACGGCGACACACCTTCTGCATTCAGCCCTCCGGAAGGTCCTGGGAGACCATGTCCGGCAGGCGGGCTCCCTCGTCCTGCCGGACCGGCTTCGTTTTGACTTCTCGCATGGGGCCCCGGTGACGGCCGCTCAGCTTGCGGAGATTGAGGGGATGGTCAATCGCTGGATCAGCGAAGGCGCTCCTGTGGAGATTTCCGAGAAGAACAAGGCCGATGCCCTGGCTTCCGGAGCCATGGCCTTCTTCGATGAAAAGTATGGTGACCGGGTCCGGGTTGTGGAGATCCCGGGAATGTCGGTGGAGCTTTGCGGGGGGACCCATGCCCTCTCCACCTCAGAAATCGGCTCATTCTTTATTCTGTCGGAGGCCGGCGTGGCGGCCGGGACCCGTCGGATCGAAGCCGTGGCAGGGTCATCAGCCACGCATGCCGCCGGGGCATGGCGGGAAGAGCTCCTCCGGATCCGGGAGGAGATCAAGGCTCCCGCCGGATCGATTCTCGATCGTCTCATCCAGGGCCGCAAGGACTGGGAGGAGCTGGAAAAGGAGCTTCTCCGGACCCGTTCCCGGCTTTTCGAGCTTGAAACAGAAGGCCTTTTCTCCCAGATTTTTACCGTGGGAGAGAAGCAGATCCTGGTGGCGGCGGTGGAAAGCCGCGACCTGGCCGATCTCAGGCTTCGTATGGATGTCCTCAAGGCCAAGATCTCTTCCGGTGCGGTCATTCTGGCCGGCAAGTCCGGAGGGGACCGGGTCCTCCTTCTGGGCTGGGCAACCCCCGACCTTGAAAAGACCTTTCCGGTGAATACCTGGGTGCGCTCCATGGCCCAGACCCTGGGCGGACGGGGCGGAGGGCGGCCTCTCTGGGCCGAGGGAGGCGGCAGTCCTCCTCCCTCCTGGACAGACTTCCTGGCTCAGGTACGGACAACGATGCGGGCGGCGGCAGAAAAAGCCTTGGGCGGATCCTAGTCGGATGGGGGCTGCGGACCGCTTCCCGGGGGCTCTCATGGGGGTCGACTGGGGAGGGCGCCGTGTGGGGGTGGCCGTCTCGGACCCCTCCCGGACACTGGCCCGACCTCTGACGGTTCTTGTCCGCGAAGGTCCCGGAACGATCCCCCTTCAAAAGGGAGAAAAGCTTATCGCGTCTCTTCAGAAGATCGCCGCTGATCAGGGGGTAACAGGCGTTGTCTTCGGGGTTCCCTATTACCACCTCTCCGGAGACTCCAACCCTCACGCTCCGCTCTTTCTCGCCGTCGCCCGGGAGCTTGCCCGGGAACTGGGTCTTCCGCTCTTCCTGTTTGATGAAGGACAAAGCACCGCTACCGCGCGGGAGGTCAGCCAGGCAGGAAAGAGACGACGGGCCTCCCGAAGCGTTGACCATGTGGCGGCAGCGGCCCTCCTTCAAGGATTTCTGGACTCCCGCTCTCTGCCCGTAGTGCTCGTTGATGCTGATTCCGCGGCGACTGGGGGGCTGTCATGAGTCTCTCTTCCCGTCTGGACAAAGTCCGGAAACTGGCTCTTGTCCTTCTTGCTGTCTTTGTTCTTTTCCTCCTCTGGTCGGCGGATGCCTTTTTCGGAGAAAGCCAGTTCAACGGGTCTCCCTTTTTTCTGAGCGTCTCCCACGGAACGCCCTTTCGGTCAGTGGTCAAGTCTCTCGCCCGGCGGGGGGTGATCACAAAGCCTGAAACAGTGATTCTCTGGGGGGATCTTCTGGGGCTTTCCCGGGCGATTCGGGAAGGTGATTATGAAATCTCGGGAGAGGATCGTCCCTTCAAGGTTATCTGGAATCTTGTTGCGGGCCAGCGCTACTATCGCAAGCTGACCGTTCCCGAGGGGTTTACCGGATCCCAGGTGGCGGCCCGGATGGCCCGGATGGGGATCGGAACGCTTGACCAGGATCTGGCACTCCTGTCCGATCCGGGATTTGTGCAGCAGCTTCATGTTCCTTCTTCATCCCTTGAAGGATATCTCTTTCCCAATACCTATTACTTTTCCCGGGGGACGTCACCACGGGAGGTCCTGTCAATGATGGTCTCCCGGTTCTGGCACGTCATGACGCCCGAGTGGAGGAGCCAGTCGGCAGTTCAGGGGTTGACGCTTCCTCAAGTGGTGACCCTGGCTTCGATTGTCCAGAAAGAGGCGGGAACGCTTGGCGACATGCCTCTGGTGGCAGGAGTCTTTCTCAATCGTCTGAGAAGCGGGATGAAGCTCCAGAGTGATCCGACGGTGCTCTATGTGCTCCCCGGCCACCACCGGCTCACGTCGACCGACCTCAAGATCGACTCCCCGTACAATACCTATCTCCAGGAGGGGCTTCCGCCCACCCCCATTGCCAACCCCGGAGCAGAGGCGCTCCATGCCGTCCTCTTTGCCGGGAAGGTTCCGTATTACTACTTTGTCTCGGCGGGTCCCGGTACTTCTTCGATTTTCTCCCGAACGCTGGCCGACCATGACCGGGCCATTGTCCGGATCATGAAGGACAAGCGCCGGGCCGCTCGAGCGACGGAGCGATAGACAAAAATAATTCTGAGGAATGGATACGAATCATGGACGATTTTCAGAACGATGAGGCCCCGACAGCGGACGAGGGCGGCGATTTTCCCACACGCTTCGATTCGACCCGCGTCGAGGCCGCGATCCTCGCAAACGGGGCCATGCCCTCTTCCACGAAGGGCGGGGCACCATTTTCGATGGTGGTACCTCCTCCCAACATTACCGGTCGCCTTCACATGGGACACGCCCTCAACCTGACGATTCAGGATGTGATGGCCCGCTACCACCGGATGGCGGGAGACGACGTTCTGTGGGTTCCCGGTGTCGACCATGCGGGGATTGCGGCCCAGAATGTCGTCGAGAAAAAGCTGCGGGCGGAAGGGGTCGATTTCAAGACCCTGGGTCGTGAGGAGTTTGTCGCGCGTGTCTGGGAGTGGAAGTCGTCGATCGGCTCGGGTATCGGAGAGCAGATCCGGAGGCTTGGGGCCTCCCTCGCCTGGGATCACGAGCGCTTTACCATGGATCCGGGATTTTCCCGGGCCGTCCGCGATGTCTTTGTCCGCCTCTATGAGGACGGGGCTCTCTACCGGGCCGAGCGCATGATTCACTGGTGTCCGCGGTGTCTCACCGCTCTGTCGGATGTGGAGGTGACCCACCAGGATCGTGTGGGAGAGCTGGTCTATGTGGAGTATCTCCTGGAAGAGGGGGAGGAGGCGCCTCTTGTGGTGGCCACCACCCGCCCCGAGACGATCGTTGCCGATCTGGCGCTGGCCGTTCATCCGGATGACGGGCGATATCGCCGCTATGTGGGCAAAAAGGTCCGGGTTCCCCTTTCTGACCGGGTCATTCCGGTGATCGCCGATGCGGCGGTCGACCCCCAGTTCGGGACGGGAGTCCTGAAAATTACGCCGAGCCATTCGATGGTGGACTTTGACATTGGAAGCCGCCATGGTCTGGGAACCCTGTCGGTGATCGATGCCGACGGAACAATGAACCCCCAGGCGGGTCCTCTTTCAGGGCTTCCCCGGGACAAGGCCCGGGCGCGGGCGCTCGAAATCCTCGAGTCTGACGAGCATCTTGACCGCCGGGAGCCCTACCCTCACGCGGTGGGTGTCTGCTACCGCTGCCAGACAGAGGTTGAACCCCGCCTTTCCCTCCAGTGGTTTGTCCGGATGGCCCCCCTTGCGGCCAGGGCCCGGGAGGCGGTCTCCTCAGGGCAGATCCGCTTCTTCCCTCCCACCTGGGTCAAGACCTATTACGAATGGATCGATAACATCCGCGACTGGTGCGTCTCCCGTCAGATCTGGTGGGGCCACCGCATTCCCGCATGGAGCTGCTCCGCGTGCGGCCACCTGGCGGTACTCCGGGAGGACCCCACGGTCTGTCCCGCCTGCCAGAGCCCGAAGATTTCGCAGGATCCCGATGTTCTCGATACATGGTTCTCCTCCGCCCTCTGGCCCTTTGCCACCCTGGGATGGCCCGAAGAGACGCCCGATCTGGCGCGATTCTACCCCACCTCCCTTCTTGTGACGGGATTTGACATTCTTTTCTTCTGGGTGGCCCGGATGATCATGATGGGCCTCTATCTTACCGGCAGGGTTCCCTTCCGGGATGTTTATATCCATGCTCTCGTCAGGGACGAGTTCGGCCAGAAGATGACCAAGAGCCGGGGGAATGTGGTGGATCCTCTGGAGCTCATGGATCGCTTCGGGACGGATGCCTTCCGTCTCTCCCTGGCCCTTCTCGCCTCTCCCGGGCGTGACATTCGCCTCTCGGTCGAGCGTGTGGAGGCTGCCCGGAACTTTGTCTCGAAGCTCTGGAATGCCTTCCGCTTTCTCTCCCGGGTCGTTCCCCGGGAGACGCCCGCACTTTCCGATCCCGGTGCGGTTCGGGGCATCGCCAACCGCTGGATTCTCTCGGAGCTTGTCCGCACCGAAAGGGAATACCGGGAGGCCCTCGAGAATTACCGGGTGGACGAAGCCGCTCTTCTGGTCTACCGCTTTACCTGGAGCCTCTTCTGCGACTGGTATCTTGAGGCGTCCAAGGTCGATGTCGACCGGGACAGCCAGGATCCCTTGCGTCTGGAAACGCTCTCCACCCTCCGGACGGTGGGGGAGGCTCTTCTCGACCTCGCCCATCCCTTCCTGCCCTTTGTGACAGAGGAGCTGTCCAGGATCTTTGGATTCTCCAATGCTTCCGTAGGCTCCACGCCTTCGCTGTTAGGCCTCTCCGAGCTTCCGGGGGCGCCTCCCGACGACTTTGAGCGGATCCGGTCGATGGTCAGCTCGGTGCGGCAGATCCGGACCGTCATGAAAATCCCGCCGACTCAGGAGATCCCGGCCGCCCTTTTTCTGGGACTTCCGGGGGAAGATCCGGCTCTCTTCTGGCCCTTCCTCCGCCGGCTTGCCCGGGTTGTTCCCTCCTCCTCCCCGAATGTGCGGGGGCTCCGGGCGCCCTTCCGGGACGGCCATCTCCTCCTGGAGCTGGGGGACCTGGTGGACTTCTCCCAGGAGGCCGCCCGTCTCGACCGGGAGGTGGCCCGGGTTGAGGCGCGCCTGGCCGAGGTGACAGGACGTCTGTCCCGGGAGGACTTTCTCCAGAAGGCGCCTCCCGAAGTGGTGGAGAAGGACCGGGCACAGGTTTTGTCGTTGGCCGAAGAGAAAGAGGGGCTTCTGGCCGCCCGGGAGCAGGTTCGGGAGTTTCTCGGAGAGGGTCGATGATCGAAGGGCTTCTTCCGGCCACGGTCGACCGGATCCTGTCGGGTTTTCTCGAGGAGGATCTTCCGGAGGGGGATCTCACCAGCCGGCTCTTTTTTGGCACTTCCGCCTCCAACCGGAGGGTCGAGGCGGCTCTTGTGGCCGAAGAGGCAGGCGTTCTGGCGGGAACCTTTCTGGTGTCGAGAATCTATGCGCTCCTGGGCGGGGGTGTGGAGATTGCCTGGCGATGCGCCGAGGGCGAGGTTTTTTCTGCCGGCCAGACTCTGGCAACCTTGCGGGGACCGATACTTGAGACGCTGGCGGGAGAGCGTCTGTCGCTCAATCTGGTCAAACACCTCTCGGCGGTGGCCACATTGACCCGCCGCTACGTCGATCTGATCGCCCGCCATCGCCCGCCCGGGATGCGCCCTCTTCGGGTGGCTGAAACACGCAAAACCCTTCCGGGTCTGCGGCTCTTTCAAAAACATGCCGTGCGGGTAGGGGGAGGGCACTCCCACCGCTCCTCGCTCTCTTCCGGGATCCTGATCAAGGACAACCATCTTGTGGGAACGGGAGGGGTGTCGTCGGCCCTGGCGCTGGCCCGGCGGGACGCGCCCCATCCCTACCGGATCGAGGTGGAGGCCGATACCCCGGAGCAGGCCCGGGAGGCCGTGACAGGCGGTGCCGATATCGTTCTTTTGGACAACATGCCCGCCCCGGCGATGGCCGCGCTGGTTCCCGAGCTTCGGGGACTTGGACGGGAGGTTCTTCTTGAGGCCTCCGGAGGGTTGACTCTCGACAAGGTCCGGGAGCTCGCCGCCATCGATCTCGATGTGATTTCGGTGGGAGCTCTGACCCACTCGCCCGGGGACATCTCCCTGAGGCTCGACTTCCTCTCCTGATGGAGAGCGGGGCGCGTCCCGAAAGCCTCCGGCTCCGCCAGGTCTATCGGGATCCCCCGGGATTGTTTGCCCGGGAGCTCCCCTCCACGAACGATACTCTCAAAAAACTTGTCCTGGCGGAGGAACCTGAGCCCTTCACATCGCTTCTCTGCGGTCGTCAGACCCGGGGCCGTGGACGCCCGGGAAACACCTGGTCGAGCGCTCATGGCGATCTTGCCATGAGCCTCTGGCTCCCTTCCGGAGGGGGTGAAGGCCCTCTCCCACTCTCTCTTTTTGTCGCGGGCGCCTGTCTTGAGGCCCTGTCAGATGTGCCGGGGGTCCGCTGGAAATACCCCAATGATCTTTGCCGGGAGCTGTCGAAGGTTCCGGGGGGGGATGAGGCCCCCTCCGTGGGCAAGCTTGGGGGGATTCTGGTGGAGCCCCTGCGACGGGAGGGCCTCATTCGGGGCCATGTGGCCGGGATCGGAATCAACCTGACCGCAGATCGTCCGTCCGTCTCTCTTGCCGAAGGGGCTCTTCCCATGGCGACCCTCTTTCCTTCTTCCCTGACCCCCCTGTCGCTTTCCCGCCGGATCGTGCTCGCTCTCCGCTCTCTTCTTGCCCGGGGAGAAGGCGCTCTTCGGGAGTCCCTCGACCGCCATCTTCTCTGGCGCGGCCGCTGGGTGGCCTACACCATAGAAACGGGGGAGACGGGCTCTTCAGGACTCCTGCTGGGTCGGATTGAAGGACTTTCGGAGGCGGGACACCTTCAGGTGAGGGCTCCTGATGGGGAACTTCGCCTTCTTCCTCCCCACGTCCGCACCTTGCGCCCGGTTGAAAAATCCGGAGGTGGGGATGGTTGAGCACAGCCTCTTTGCGGATCTTCTTGGGGTGACGGTCAAGGCCGGAGTTTCAAGGATCTCGGTGGCCCTTCACGGATCCCGGGGCATCGTGGCAATCCGGACGGCTCCGACGCCGGTCCGGGGGAATGGAGAGTCCCTGGAGCCTTTTCTTTCGTCTCTCTGGCCGGCCCTTTCTCTCGGGGATCTTCCCGGAACCCTTGTCTGCGTGGTTCCTGATCTCGCCCCCCTCCTTTCTGAAGGATGGAAGCGCCACTTTGGCACCACCCTTCGCCCGTTCGATCTCTCCCGGGCTCCCTTTTCTTCCGGAGACTACGCAGCCGGGGCCTTGGGGGCGGACCGGGGCGCCGTAATCTGGGGAGCTGTGGTGCGCCATGCGTCCCCATTGGGGGAGTCGTTCATGGTGGCGGATTTCGGAACCCATACGGTGACGACGGTTCTGTGCCGGGGCCGCGTTCTCGGGGGGGCGATCATGCCGGGAGTCGCCCTGACAATAGGGGCCGTAGGGGCGGGACGGGTTCTTCAGGGGCAGGACAGCAGCCGGCGGGGGCTTTTTGAGCGCTCGGAGCTTCGAGAGATTGTGGCGGTAGGCCGGGGAACGAGGCCCGGAATTCTTGCGGGGGGGGTGCTGGGAGGGGTGTCGGCGGTGGAGGGGCTTAAGAGCAGGGCGGAAAGAGAGTTGGGAGAGCCGCTGGGTCTTCTTCTGACCGGCGGCCTCTCACCCCTCCTTGCCCGGTTCTTCTCCGGAGATCCTCCGGTTGATCGTCAGTTGCTGCATTATGGGGCCAGAGGCTTTCTTCTGGCGTGAGCCACTTCCCTGGCCACGGCATGCGAGGGCCGGATGATGAGGTAGAGAAGGGCGCTGATCATGACGAATCCCAGAGTGCTGAGAACTTCGAAGAGAAGTGGAATGATGGTGTCCATGGCAGACCTCCTTTCAGGGATCTCTTCGGATCCTGCGGAACAATACTTGAGACTATGATCCCGGTCAGGGTTCCGGGCGGGGGATTCAGATAAAATAGCCGGCGGTCAGCGACCGGGTGTAGACTCCCGGCAGCCTTCGGTGGTAGGATGGTGTCGTTCGCTTCTCGCGAATGGCGATGGGGTTCGCCTAATCCCGATGTTTCGGGTGATGACTCCTACCATGGGTGGTCCTGGATCAGGATTCCGGCACATGTGGTGGGAGAGACCGTTCCTCGTTGTATCCTTTCCCTGTCCTGCCGTTTTTCCCTTCCGAGTCTCCCCCCCCAAGATCCTGACCAAAAACGTTGAGTGGTCTGCGTGGTTGCGGACCTGCGACATTTGCCCCGATTGATCTGCTGCCGGGGATGATCCGACTTCGAGGTATGCGATGGCTGACTCCGTTCCTCTTCCCTCCTGGCGCTCCCCCAGAATCCTCCTGCCTTTGCTGGGGCTTCTGGCAACTCTTCTGTGGGGGATTTTTCTTCTTGTGGACCGGGGGCGCTATGTCCGCTCAGTGGATTGTTACGTCCAGGGGAAGGTTACGCTCGTCTCCACGCCGGTCGGAGGGAGAGTGATTACGCTCGCGGTCAATGAAGGGGATCCTGTCTCGATGGGAGAGGTCATTGCCACCATCGACACAACGGGAGACCGCTACAACCGCAAGCACAACGTTTCTGCCAACCTTGCCCCCTACCGGACGCTGGCCCGGGATCTGGCCCGCAAGGTCTCGGTGGCCCGGGAGGTCACCGATGCCCGGGACCACTACCGCCGGGGACAAAAGCTCCTCTCAAACCACTTCATTTCCGAGCAGGATCTGGAGGATCTGGAAACGACCTACCGGAAGAAAAAAGAGGCCCTGACGGAAATTGACCGGATGGTAGCGGCCGACCGGGAGATGCTCGCGTCCTCGGAGGTCCACCCCAGAAACCGAACGGTCTTTGCCCCGCGGACCGGTCAGATTGTCCAGCGCCTCGTGACACTGGGGGACTCTGTGCGCCCCTCCCAGCCCCTGGCCAGCCTGGTCGATCCACGGAGCCGGGAGGACATCTGGCTCGATGCCTATCTGCGGGAGACCCAGGTCTGGAAGGTCCACCCGGGTCAGAAGGTCAGAATTCGCCTGGATTCCTACCCCGGCACCGTCTTTTCCGGCCACGTCCTCGAATTTATACCGGCGGCGAGCCAGGCCTTCTCCCGACTTCCCCTCCAGAATGCTGCCGGGACCTTCGTGAAGGTTGTCCAGCGGGTTCCGGTGCGGATCGTCTTCGATAGCCTGCAGGGAAAACCTCTCTACCCGGGGATGTCTGCCGAGGTGGCCATTGACCGGAAGTCCTGACATGCCGGCAGCGCCTTTTCGCCTCTGTCCGCTGAGCCGGAGAGGGGTCGGCACGGTGCTCCTCCGGTCGCTCTCTGTTCTCTTTTTTGCTGCGGTCCTGGGGATTGGCCCGCCCGGGGGAGAGCAGGCCTGGTCCGATCCGGCTCCGGTGGCCATCGACCAGGAGACGGCGGTCAGGACAGCCCTGGCCTCCCATCCTCTTGTCCGGATGGCCGTGGACAGAAGCCGGGCCCAGGAGGAAGGGGTGGGAACAGCTCTGGCCGATTATTATCCGCATCTCACTCTTTCCATTGACCAGCTCTTTTTGAACACGGCCTTTGTCGGAGGAGTGTTCCCCGACTACCAGCCCATCGCCCCGGAACTTTTAAATCCGACCCTCACCCAGGAGATTACTGATTTCGGCCGGCGTCACTACCGGGTCAGTGCGGCGAGAGCGCGCCTTGAGAGTCGACGGCAGGAGCTTGCCGAGGCCCGGCTTTCGGTCGTCTATCGGGCCCGGGTTGCCTATGACCAGCTCGCGATGTTTGAACATCTTCTCGTGGCAGCACAAAAAGGAGTGGAGGATGCCGCCCTCCACTACCGGCAGGCAGGGCTGAGGCTCGCCAGCGGCTTCGGTGTGATTACCGATGTGACCATGGCCCGCTTGCTTCTGGAGAAGACCCGGCTGGCCGAAATACGGACGGAAAACGCCCTCCACAAGGCCCAGGCCGACCTGGCCTATGCGATGGGACAGGAGAGCGGTCTTTACCGGACCAAAGCCGAGGCTCCTGCGGCCTCCCCCTCTGTCTCTCTCTCCGAGTCCATGGCGTATGCGATGGCCCATCGTCCCCTTCTCCTGGCCGCCCTGGCCCGGGACCGGGAAGCCCGCAACAGGGTGGATGAGGTCCGGACGAAAAACTATCCCCACCTGTCTCTGTTTGCCCAGGGCTACCTTCTCTGGGGCGTCCCGTCGACCATCTCGGGGGCCCCGGCCGGTTCAGGACTTTTTCTTCCCACCTTCCAGAGCGGGGTGGCTCTGACGCTGCCCATCTTTGTTGGAGGGGAGATCGTTCACGAGACGGAGCGGGCACGGATGGAGTCCCGCCGGGAGAGTGAGAAGAGCCGGCTTGTCAGAATCCGGATTGCCCGGAATATCCGCAAGCTCGTTTTCGACATGAAGACCCGGGAGGAGACGCTCACCCTCGACGAACGTCGGTACGAGAATGCCCGGACCAATCTCTCTCTTGTTGAGAAGCGCTTTGCCCGGGGCCTGGTCGATGGTGTGACGGCCCTCGATGCCCAAACAGAGCTTATTGCCAGCCGGGAGCGGCTTGTGGCCGACAGGTATCGGGTCGAGATGGTCCGGGAGGCCCTCAACCGGGAGACGGGGCGCCGCGTCGGATTCTAGCCTGAGTTCATCCTTCCTCTTCTCTCATCACTTATTTCCACTTCTTTGTACTTATTTATAAAATAACGAGGATCACGTTTTGATGGATTGAGAGTGTCCCTGATTTTTCTTTTTTTCTTCCTGTAAAATTTCTGGGAGGATGTCTCTGAGACAGAAAGATCTCCATCGTTCGTATGCTTGTTGCGTCTTGAAGGCAAGGCAGGAGGGTCGGGATGAAGGCAAACAATGATCTCGATGAGAACAGTCACCGGATTCGGGAGGCCTTGGGGACCCTGACCCGCTTCTATGGGGCCCTCACCTCTCTCAACTCGCTGGCGCGGGAGAAAAACTCCGAAGAGGACTTTCTTGCCCGAACGATCAGGATTCTTGTCGACCTGGCAGGCTTCACCGCTGCGGGTTTCTATTTTGATGAAGGGGATGTTCTCCGGCTGGGGGTCCATCATATTACCGATCCGGACCACAAGGATTGCCACCCCCTTGTCTTTTCCCTGGACCCGGAGTCCCCTGACAGCAGGACGGGAACTGTCCGGAGTTTCCGCAGCGGCGCGCCCCTTTTTATCGACGATCTTCAAAAGGCCTACCAGGATCTGGGGCTCAGCCAGCGTGCCAAGGACTATCTGAGTATCTCCTTCCGGGCGACGGGTTTGTGCCCCATCCTTCGGGGCGGCCGGACGGTCGGAGTCTTTGCGGCGGTTTCCGACCAGACCTGCTTTTTCACTCCCGAGATTCAGGAACTCCTTATTGAAGCCTCCCGGATTATTTCCTTCACCCTCGACAATATCGACACCGAGAGCGCCCGGCGGCAGTCCGAGGAGTACTTCCAGACCCTTGTCGGAGCGCTTCCGGATAGTGTGTGGCTCAAGGATGAGAAAGGGGCCTGGCTTTTGGCCAACCGGGCGGCGCTGGAGCTTTTTGGTCTTGGCGACCGGACCGACTGGTTCGGAAAAACCGAAGAAGAGCTGGCCCTCATCAACCCTGCCTTTGCCAGTGCGCACCAGGGCTGTCTCATGACGGACACGCAAGCCTGGCAGAGCGGCGCTGTCACCGATGCTGTGGAGGCGGTAACGGCTCCCGACGGCTCCGCTCAGGTCATCGAGAGCCGGAAAATCCCGATCTTTGATGAGGACGGATCGCCCCGGCGGCTGGTGGTGATCGGACGGGACATGACGGAACGGATCCGGTCTGAAGAGGAGAGAACCCTCTCCGAGAGGATCTTCGAGACAAGCCCGTTCGGCATTTTTGTCACGGACAGCACCCGGCGGATTATCCGGGTTAACCCCGCCTTTACAACGATCACCGGCTGGAAGCCGGAAGAGGTTCTGGGGAAAAATTCCCGTCTCCTGGCGGACAAATCCGTGGATGACGAGACCTCGCGAACCCTCTGGGAGCATGTGGAGAGTATGGGGAGCTGGTCGGGGGAGGCCCGATGCCAGCGGCAGACAGGGGAGTCCTATACCGGCTGGTTCGATATCAATACCCTGAAGAAAGAGGGGGTGACGACGGGCTATTTCGGCATCTTCTCCGATATTACCCGGCGGAAGGAGGATGAGGAGCGGATCATTCATCAGGCCTTCCATGATCCTCTGACGGATTTGCCCAATCGCCGAAGCTTCATGATGAGGCTTGAAGAGGAAATTGCCCGGGTGAGCCGGGATCCCGCTCACCGGTTTGCCTTGGGAGTTCTCGATCTCGACGGCTTCAAGGAGGTCAATGACCGTTACGGCCATCCGGCGGGAGATGAGCTTCTGGCCCTCGTCTCCCGCCGTCTGGAGAAGAGTCTCCGGGTTACGGATTTTCTGGCCCGTTTTGGCGGAGATGAATTCGCCATCCTTTTTGCCAAGGTTTCGCCCACCGATCCTGTTTTTGAGAGGGTTATGAAGGCCATGCGGGTGCCGGCCGTTATCCGGGGCCATCAGATCCCTGTCTCCGGAAGCCTGGGGTTGATCCTTTGTCCTCCGGCTCCTCTCGATTCCGACATGCTTCTCTCCCATGCCGATGCCGCCCTTTATGAGGTGAAGAAGCATGGCCGGAACGGCTGGGCTTTTTACTCCCCCGGATTGGGGGGCCTTTCCTCACCGTCCCCCTTCTAAAGAGACCCGACCGACTCCCACCACAACTATCCTTCCGTATTTTCCCCGACACCCTTGCAAATGCTTTGTGAAGGGTGTGAAAAACGATTGTCCGGCTTGCCTTTTTTTGAGCAATTTCGTATGATCTCTCCAATAGAGACAATCTTGGGATGACCGCTTTGTGGCTTTTTTGCCCCTCCCCGGACAATCGGCGAGGTCGCAGAAGGAGCTTGTGTGGCAACCGGAGAGATAATTTCGGTCGGTAATTAAGGAGATTCGTGTGCGGATAGTGAAGAAGAGAAGAAGGGTCAGCATCATCGGTGCCGGCAATGTCGGGGCGACCACAGCCCAGAAGATCGTCGAAAACGGCCTGGCCGACGTCGTTCTTCTCGATATTCGCGACGGGGTGGCCCAGGGGAAGTCTCTCGATATTCTCGAGGCCGGTCCCCTGATGGGCTTCGATACCCGTATCGTTGGTACGGGCCGCTACGAAGAGATTGCCGACTCCTCTGTTGTCGTCGTGACGGCGGGCTTCTCAAGGAAACCCGGCATGTCCCGGGACGATCTTCTTCATAAGAACGGCGAGATCATCCGCGATGTCGCCCACAATATCCGGAAGTTCGCTCCCGACAGCATCGTGATTCCTGTGACCAATCCGATGGATCTCATGGCCTATGTCCTCTGGCGGGTGACGGGCTTTCCCCGGGAGCGGGTTATCGGCATGGGGGGCGCCCTGGACAGCTCACGCTTTGCCTACTTTCTCTCGGAAGAGACCCGGACCTCCGTCTCGAATATCCAGAGCCTTGTCATGGGTGGGCATGGAGACCAGATGGTTCCCCTGCTCGACTTCTCAACCATCGCCGGGGTTCCTGTCCGGAAAATGATCCCGGCCGAGCGGCTCGAGGCGATCGTGAACCGGACTCGCAACGGAGGGGCTGAAATCGTTCACCTGATGAAGGACTCCTCGGCCTACTTCGCCCCGGCCGCGGCCATCTACTCGATGATTGAGTCGATCCTTCATGACCGGCACCGCATTATCCCCTCTTCGGTTCTTCTCGAAGGAGAGTATGGGATCAAAGGCGCCTTTGTGGGGGTTCCCGTCCGTCTGGGGAATCAGGGTCTCGAGGAAATCGTTCAGCTCCCTCTCTCTGCGGAGGAGTCGAGCCAGCTGGCCCATTCGGCGGCGGTCATTGCCGAAGGCATTTCTGCGCTCAAGCGGCTCTTTAACGATTTTTCCGCGTAGCCCCCTGTCCGGAGGGGAGGTTGCCTCTGTTTCCGGACCTGCGTCCGCGGAGGAAGCATGCTGACGCTTCTTCGCCGAAAGTCTGTACTTGTGGGGCTCTCCCTCCTCCCCCTTCTTGGTGCCATCATTTTTTTCGGTCTTCTGGCCCGCCGGCATGTGGCGGACAGGGGAGCGGTCCCCACCGATCTTCACCCACCGGCGAAGCCCGTTATCGTTATTCGAAACTTCACCTATTCCCGGACTCTCCGCTCGCAAACCCGCTGGTTCGTCAAGGCCCGGGAGGCCCGGGTCGGTCAGGGGCAGAGCCGGACGACCCTTTCCGACCTTTCCGCGCACATCATTCTTTCGAAGACCCTCTCCCTTGATATTCTGAGCCAGGAGGGGACGATCGACCGGGCGGGCCACCAGTTTCTCGTATCAGGGCGGACAGTTCCCGTCTCCGCGGCATTTTCGAGCGGCCTGCGGGTCGTCTCAAAGCAATTGCATTACCACGATGCCTCCGATACCATCACGACGGGAGGAGAGGTCACGCTTGTGGGGCGGGGCATTGTCATTCACGGAGAGGGCCTCTCCTCCCGCCCCAAAACCCAGTCCTTCACCGTTGAGAGGAATGTGCATGCCGTTTTTGCCGGGTAGGGGAGGACCAGGGAGTGTTGCGGAGGGAAAGATCCCTCCGCCTTCCCGCCCGTTTTGGAAGAGGGGTGTTCTTTTTGCCGGGGTTATCTCGTGTATCGGGTCGTGTATCGGGTCGTGTGTCGGGATCCTCCTGACTCCCGGGCTCTCTCCGGGAGCCTCGAGGCCCAGCGGATCCCCCGCGCCCTCTTCCGCTTCCCCCTCCAAAAGCAAGCCACCGACGGCCATGGTAATTCGCTCTGATCACATGCTGGCCCGCAATATCGAGAACGAGATTACCTTTTCGGGCCATGTCCATCTGGTCAAGGGGACCCTTCGTCTCACATCGGAGGATCTGGTTGTCTACCTCCGGAAGGCGGGCAAAGGAAAGACCCTGATGGAGGAGACGGGGCAGGGGAGCTCCACCCAGCGGGTGGAGACGATGGTGGCGACAGGGCACGTGATTATCCGCACTCCCCGACGGACCGCCTATGCGGGCCGGGCTGTTTATGTGGAGTCCGCGCATCTCTTTGTCCTGACAAAAGATCCGGTAGTGATCCAGAACGGTGACAGGATGAGCGGCTCGCGCATCACTTTTTTTACGAGGATGAACAAGAGCGTGATTCAGGGACACAGTCTGATGCTTCTTGATTCCGGCGGATCGGGCCAGTCGGCCTCCACCCCGACCAAAAAAAGCCCGCATTCGGGAGGGACGCCCACCGATGGCCATTGAGGCGATTGGTCTCATGAAGACCTATCACAAACGCCGGGTGGTTAACGGGGTCAACCTTCTCGTGAACCCCGGGGAGGTGGTGGGACTGCTGGGCCCCAACGGAGCGGGAAAGACGACCTCCTTCTATATGATTGTGGGGCTTGTGAAGCCCGATGGCGGCCGGATCCTGATGGGAGGAGAGGATATCTCCAAGATGCCCATGCACAAGAGGGCCCGCCTGGGGATCAGCTATCTTCCCCAGGAATCATCGATCTTCCGGAAGCTGTCGGTGTCGGATAACATCATGGCCGTCCTCGAGTTCATGGACCTGACACCCGCCGAGCGCCAGCACCGTCTTGAGACGCTTCTTTCCGAACTCAATGTGGGCCACCTCCGGACAAGCAAGGCCTATACGCTCTCCGGGGGGGAGCGCCGTCGTGTCGAGGTGGCCCGGGCCCTGGCCACCAAGCCGGAGTACATTCTTCTTGATGAACCCTTTGCCGGAATTGATCCGATCGCGGTTATCGAGATCCAGAAGATCATCGCCCAGCTCAAATCCCGGGGGATCGGGGTCCTGATCACCGACCACAACGTTCGGGAGACGCTTGAGATTACCGACCGGGCCTATGTCATCAACCAGGGCCAGATCCTTGAGGAGGGAACCCCCCGCCAGATTGCCTCGTCTCCGAAGGTCCGGGAATTCTATCTTGGAGAGCGCTTCCTCCTGAACCAGGACATGGTCCAGGGGGCCTCGTGAAGCCGCAACTTGACCTTCGTCTGACTCAGAAGATGGTCATGACCCCCCAGCTTCAGCAGGCCATCAACCTGCTCATGCTCAACCGTCTCGATCTGGCTCAGGAGATGCAGGAGGCGGTCCTTGAGAACCCGGTTCTTGAAATCATGGAGGGGGAGGACGAAGGCGACTGGACTCCGGGCGACGAAGGGGAGGCTCCTCCCCAGACCATGGATGACCGGATGGACCGGAATGACCTGGAGCCCGAAGCGGACGAGGCGGGGATTGACCCGCTGTCGAACTGGGACTATACGGTCGACGAAAGCCTCGACAACGAGGCCTACCAGCGGGAGGAGAGAACGCTCCGGGAGTCGGATGCCGGAGAGTTCTCCTACGAAAAGGTCCTCTCCCAGCCGACGACGCTGGCCGACCACCTCGAATGGCAGCTCTCCTTTACCGATCTCTCTCCGGAGGAGCGGGAGGCCGCTTCCTATCTCGTAGGGAATATCGATGAGGACGGGTATCTTGCCCTGGAGGGCGGAGACCTTCCCTCGACCCTCTTTGAAGGCTGTGACCTGGATCGTGTTCTCGAGACGATCCAGTGTCTTGATCCTCCGGGGGTCGGGGCGCGCTCGCTCAGGGAGTGCCTCCAGATCCAGACGCGTTTGCTGGGGCAGGAGTCGGCCCTTCCGGGCCGGATTCTCGACCGTGCCTTCGACGAGTTTCTCGCGATGGACCCCAAGGGGATCGGAAAGAAGACGCGCGCGACCCCGGAGGAGGTGTCGGAGGCGCTTGGTTTTCTGCGGGCACTTGAGCCTAAGCCCGGACGTCCGTATTATCGTGAGAGCCCCTCGATCATCGTTCCCGATCTTCGCTTCTACGAGGATGACGACGGGGAGATGCGGGTGGCCATCAGTGATCAGGGACTTCCCCGGCTTCGTATCCAGCCGTCCTATCGGGCCATGCTCCGGGATGCCCCGAAGAAAGACGAGCTTCGGGACTATCTCGAGGAAAAGATGCGGGCGGCCCAGTGGTTCTTAAAGAGCATCGAACAGCGGAAGAAGACGATCCTTCGTGTGGGCGAGAGTCTTCTGGTCCACCAGGCGGACTTCTTTCGGGAGGGACCCCGGGGCCTCCGCCCCCTGGTTCTCCGGACGATCGCCCAGGAGCTGGGACTGCACGAGTCCACGATCTCCCGGGTCACGAACCAGAAGTATGCCGAAACTCCCTTTGGCATTGTTGAACTCAAGAGCTTTTTTTCGGGAGGCGTTCCCTCGACCGGCGGGGGAAGCCATTCGGCGACGAGCGTTCGGGAGCGGATCCGGGTCATGGTGCGAAGCGAGTCAGCAGAATCGCCCCTGACCGACCAGGAAATTATGAAGAAGCTGGAGGAATCCGGGGTCGTCATTGCCCGGAGAACGATTGCCAAATACCGGGCGGAGCTTGATATCCCCCCGGTCAGCCAACGCAAGAAGGGCTTCAGGGAAACCGGGGCCCTTCCCACATCCTAACGGAGGAACTATGGACATTGTCCTGACGGGACGTCACATCGATCTGACCGATGCTATCCGGAACCAGGTCACCGAAAAGCTTCAGCGGGTCTCCCGCCTCGTGAGCGACTCAGCCAAGGCTGAAGTTGTCCTGGCCGTGGAGAAGTACCGGCAGAAGATCGAAATTACCCTCCACACCCATGGCAAGATGATCCATGCCGAGTCCGTCACATCGGACCTCTATGGCTCTCTCGACCTGGTGGTGGACAAGCTTGAGAGGCAGATCCACCGCTTCAAGGACAAGTTTATCTCCAACCGGACCAACCAGCGGGCTGAGGATGTGCTTCCCCATCTCGATTCAACGCGTCCGTTTGCGCTTCCCTCTCTCGTGAAGACCAAGAAGTTCCCGGTGAAGAGCATGTCGCTTGAAGATGCTATTGTCCAGATGGAGCTTCTCGATAAGGACTTCTTTCTCTATCTCGAACCTGCAAGCTCGTCGATGCGCCTTCTTTACCGGCGGCGGGACGGCTCTCTGGGGCAGATCGAGCCGGTTTAGGCCCGCAGGCCCGGGAGGAGAAGGGCCAGAAAGGGAGGGAACGTGGGACTCTCGTTTCTTTTTGTGACGGGGCTGTCGGGGGCCGGCAAGAGCCAGTCTTTGCGGGTCCTGGAGGATCTGGGGTACTTTTGTGTCGATAATCTCCCGATCCCTCTGGTCCCCTCGTTTGCCTCGCTGTCCCGGGAGCGCTCGGGAGAGGTCTCCCGGGTTGCCATCGGGGTCGATATCCGGGAGCGGGGCTTCCTCAAGGAGTTTCGGGAGGCCTTTGAGACTCTCCGGGCGGAAGGCCATGCTGTCGAACTGCTCTTTCTCGACGCCGGCGACGATGTTCTCATGCGACGCTTCTCCGAGACAAGGCGGCCGCATCCACTGTCCCTGTCGGCGGGGCTCCCCCTTCTCGAGGCCATCCGGGAAGAGCGATCCCGACTCTCTGCCCTCAGAAAAAGGGCGGACCGGGTTGTGGAGACGAGTGGACTTTCCACCGCCGAGCTTCGGATTGTTCTGGGAAAGGCTTACGGGAGCGTGGATCCGGAGGAGGGGCTGACGATCTATCTTCTCTCCTTCGGCTTCAAGTTCGGACTGCCCATGGATGCCGACCTCGTCTTCGATGTTCGTTTTCTTCCGAACCCGAACTACGAGGCGGAGCTTGCTCCCATGACGGGGCTTGATGGACCCGTCTGGGATTTTCTTCTGGCGCGGGGGGCCCCGGAGGCGCTCGAGGATTTTGGACGCTTCCTGAAAAAGCTTCTTCCCCGGTATGCCGCCGAACGCCGCTCAACGCTCACCCTGGCGATCGGGTGTACCGGCGGCCGCCACCGGTCGGTGGGGATGGCGGTTCGTCTGGCAGAGATCCTCTCCCGGGAGGGCTACATCCTCAAGGTGGCCCATCGCGACATTGCCAAGGAAGAGTCCCGCTACAAAAAAAAGCCGGAGCCGCTTTCCGGCAAACTTTGACCGGAAGGGTGTCGCAGGGTCCGGGGATCTGAAAGGGAAAACAGGGATTGTTGATGATAAAATATTGTGTCCGTATTTCAGGGGGCCTCGGCCTCCTGCTGCTTGTGCCCCTCCTTCTCTCCTCGTGTGCCTCAGAGAAAAAGAAGGCTCCCAAAGTCTACTCCTACCAGCTCCCATGGTCGGGGAGCACACTGGTCCGCTCCACGATCGTTCCCCTGCCTCCGGGGAAGGCCTATGACGGGACCGCCCGCCTTGAGGCCTACCTGGCCGCCCGATCCCGGGTCCAGGCGCTTTACCTGTCGGCGGTTCGGGCCCTTCCTCTTGTTGGGCAGTCCACGGTTGGCCAGCTTCTGGATAAAAAGCCGGCGGTCAGAAAGCGCGTTGAAACCTTTCTGACCCATGCCCGGATCCGGAGGGTGGCCTATCGTCCCGGCCAGGGGCTCTATCTCGAGGAGGTCGCCTATCTTGGCTCGGACTTCCAGTCTCTCCTGGGCGTCACGCTCCACCTCGTTCCCCACAAGAAGAAAACAAAGAGAGGCGCCAATACCGCCAAGGGCGGCCAGGGTGGATCCGGAGGGGGCATGCCCATGATGCCCATGATGCCTTGATCCGCTTTCTGACGTCGGGTGAGTCCCATGGGCCGGGGCTGACGGGGATCATCGAAGGTCTTCCTGCAGGGCTTGAGCTTACCTCTGACGCTCTGGCCCGGGATATGGTCCGGCGCAAGATGGGGTACGGGCGCGGGGGACGCATGGCGATTGAAACCGATGCCGTGCGCTTCGTCGCGGGAGTCCGGAAGGGCCGGACCCTGGGGGGACCGGTAACGGTCTGGATCGAGAACCGCGACTTCAAGAACTGGGAAGGCATCATGGGCGCAGAGCCCGGAACCTCCGCCGGGGAGGCCGTCCCCCAACGGGAGGTCTTTGTTCCCCGGCCCGGCCATGCCGATCTTGTTGGCGGGATCAAGTTCGGCCACCAGGACCTGCGGAATGTCCTCGAACGGGCGAGTGCCCGGGAAACGGCCACCCGCGTGGCGCTTGGGGCCATTGCCCGGGCGTATCTCGCTCTTTTTGGCGTGACTGTTCTTTCGGTGGTGCGCTCGATCGGCACGATCTCCTGGGCCGGACCGTCGGAAGACGCGTGGGCCGACCCCGAAACCCTCCGCCAGCAGACCCTCGATTCCGAGGTCTTCTGCCCCGATGCCAAGAGTGCGGCTCTCATGGTCGAAGAGATCCGGGCCGCCAAAAAGGCGGGGGATACCCTGGGCGGGATCTTCGAGGTCCGGGCCCTCGGGCTTCCGGTGGGTCTCGGCAGTTATGTGCAATGGGACCAGCGCTTAGACGGGAAGCTCGCTCAGGCCCTCCTTTCGGTCCAGGCGATCAAGGGGGTGGAGATCGGTCTTGGCTTTGAGGCCTCCCGGCTGCCGGGCTCGAAGGTCCACGACCCCATCCTGCCGGGGGGAGAGGGCGGCCCGCTTCGGCCGTCCAACGGCTCGGGGGGCCTGGAGGGAGGCGTGACCAATGGCCTGCCCCTGGTCGTTCGTGCGGCCATGAAGCCCATCGCCACTCTCTATACCCCCCTCCCGTCAGTCGACATTCGTACGGGAGAGACGGCCCCCGCCACGGTCGAACGCTCTGACATCTGTGCCGTTCCCGCCGCCTCGGTGGTGGGAGAGGCCATGGTCTGCCTTGTCCTGGCGCAGGCCTTTTCGGAGAAGATCGGTGGAGACTCGGTAGAGGAGGTTCTGGCGCACTTCGGGGAAAGTCGTCGCCTTGCCCGCGAGAGAACCCGCTGGGGAGGGGGACAGTGACCACCATGGATCGATTTCTGGTTCTGGTCGGTCCCCGGGGCTCGGGCAAGACGACCCTGGGCCACGCGCTGGGTCGTGTTCTGGATGCCCCGGTGTACGATACCGACCGGATGGTGGAGGATCTTGCCGGAGAGCCTCTCCCCCGTCTCTGGGAGAGGGAGGGGGAGGCGGCCTTCCGGGAGATTGAGTCCCGGGCGCTGGAAACTCTTCGAACTCTGAGTCCCGGGGTGGTGTCGACCGGGGGGGGGATTGTGCTTCGTCCCCAGAATCGCGACACTCTGCGGAAGATGGGATATGTCCTCTATCTCCATGTTCCAGAAGAGCAGCTGGTTGCGAGACTCTCCGGCGCCTCGGAGAGGCGTCCCCGCCTCCGGGAGGGCGTTTCCCTGGAGGAGGAGGTCCGGCAGGTGGTTTTTGAGCGAGACCCTCTCTACCGGGAGGTGGCGAACAGTGTCCTGTCATCGGGAGGCGTTTCTATCGCCACCACCGTGGAGGAGATTCTTTCGATCCTTCGCCCGGTTATGCCCTCCCTGGGAAAGATTCCATGAGAACGGCCCTTGTGACCTCTTCCGGCGGGGAGTACTCCGTTACTGTTGGAGCCGGAGTTTCCGGGTCTCTGGGAAACAGCTTGCGCAGCCTCTTTCCCGGTCTCCGTCGTCTGGGGATCATTTCGAATCCGGTGGTCTGGTCCCTCCACGGCCCCTCCATCCTGAGCCACCTGGGGGCAGATCTGCGCACGGTTGTGGCCCTCCATCCTGACGGGGAACCGGCCAAAACCATGGCGACGATCCTGGCCCTGCTCGACCGCTTTATCGAAGAGCGGTGGGAGCGGAGGGATCCGTTTCTGGTGGCCGGCGGCGGGGTCACCGGGGACATGGGAGGGCTTGTCGCAGGGCTCCTTCTCCGGGGCGTGCCTCTGGTCCATCTTCCCACGACGGTTGTGGCTCAGGTGGACTCCGCGATCGGAGGCAAGACCGGTGTGGACCACCCTCTGGGAAAAAACCTCATCGGGCTCTTCAATCCTCCCCGGGCGGTTCTCTCCGATCCCGGGTTTTTGAGAACCCTTCCCCTTGCCCAGCGGCGTGCCGGGCTCGGGGAGGTGATCAAATATGCCTTCATCGGAGACCGGGCGCTTTTTACCCTTCTCTCGGAGAGAATCGAGGAGCTCGTTTCCGATGATTTTCATGCCGGTCTGTGGGAAGAGGTCGTCTTCCTTTCGAGCGCCGACAAGGCGGGAATTGTCTCCCGCGACGAGAGGGAGTCGGGAGAGAGAATGCTTCTGAACTTTGGCCACACCTTCGGCCATGCCCTGGAGGGAGCGATGGGCTACTCCGGGATCCTCCACGGGGAGGCCGTGGCTCTGGGGATGCTGTCGGCCGCCCGGATCTCCGGGGCGATGGGCCTCTCCACCCCCGCCACCTTCGGGGCGATCCGGGATCTCCTCAGGCGTGCGGGCCTTCCCGTGACCTGGCCGGGGGGAATTTCCTTCGAACATATTGCTCCCTATCTGGGCCGGGACAAGAAGTCCAGCCGCGGACAGGTCGCCCTTGTCCTTCCCGAGGAGCCAGGATCGGTCCGTATTGTCCGGGACTATGATCCGGCCCTCCTTTCCCAGGGAGTTTTCTCTTGAGTCCCTTCAAAGGCACCGCCCCGGTCTCTTCGGAGACGGCCCGGGAGCTCAAGCTCCTTAAGGGCCTTCTGCGCATCACAATTTCTGTGGACACACTCTCGGTCCTCCTCGACAATGCCGTTCGCCTTCTTCTGGAAATCCTTCCGGCCGACGGAGTCTTCATCTACCTGCGGGAAGAGGGGGCCCCCGTTCTCACCCTGCGGGCCACTTCCCGCTACCTGCCGGACCTTTTGGGGAAATTCTCGATCCGGCTCGGAGAGGGGCTCACCGGATGGGTGGCCGCAGAGGAAAGCCCCGTGATCGTTCCCGAGCGGGCCTATGAGGATCCGCGGGCAAAGATCTTCCAGATGATTCCCGAGGATCGTTACGAAGCCTTCCTCTCCCTTCCTCTCCGGGCCAGGGATACTCTGGTGGGGGTCATGAATCTTCATTTCAAGGAGTCGTTTACCCCGAAAAACAGTGACATCGAACTTCTGACCCTGCTCTCCCAGGAGATGGGGTTCATGATCCGGCATATCCACCTGTTCGAAGAGGCTCAGAAGAAGGCCCGTCAGATCGAGGCCCTCTCCCAGGTCAGCCAGTCGATCACCTCCAGCCGCTATCTCGAGGAGATCCTGCACCTCATTGTGACGGTAACGGCCGAGATGACGAACTCCACTCTGTGTTCCATAATGATTTATGACCCCGAAAAGGGGCTGGTGGTGCGGGCGACCCAGACGCTCTCCGACGAATACCGGAACAAGCCCCCCCTCCAGGTGGGAGAGAGCATTGCAGGGGTGGTCTTCGGGGAGCGTCGTGCCATTGCGGTGGAGAATGTGCAGAAGGATGCGCGCTATACCTCCCGGGAGCTGGCAAAGAAGGAAAATCTCGTCTCCATGCTGTCCGTTCCCATGATGATCAAGGATCGGGCCATCGGGGTGGTCAATGTTTATACGAGCCATCTCCACCACTTCACCCGGGATGAGGTCAAGGTTCTTCAGTCCGTGGCCAACCAGGCGGCCATCGCCTGGGAGAATACCGCCCTTTTCGAGCGGACCGCGGCCATGGAGGAGGCCCTCGAAAGCCGCAAGCGGATTGACCGGGCCAAGGGAATCCTCATGAAAAAACACCGGATTGGCGAGGAGGAGGCGTACCGCCTTCTCCAGAAGAAAAGCATGAATATGAGAAAATCGATGAGGGAGATTGCCGATGCCGTTCTTCTGGCCCACGACCTTAAGGTCGACTAGCCGGCGGGGGGGCCTCCTCTCTCCTGTATGCCGGGAGTCTT
>JAJZCZ010000067.1:0-658 GCA_021828805.1 Nitrospirota bacterium
CGGTATCGACGACGATCACATCGCGGAGGCCGATGGTCGCCACCACCCGCTTGTCGGCCCGGACGATCGTGTTGTCGGAGTCGATGACGATGGCATTGCCGAGGACCACGTTTCCCCGGGCATCCTTTTCCGCAATGTCGTCGAGGGCCGTCCAGGAGCCGACGTCCTTCCAGTCAATGGGAGCCGACAGGGACCAGACGCGCGTGGAGTGTTCCATCATGCCATAGTCGATGGAGATGGCGGTCGTCGTGTTGTAGAAACGGTCGAGTTCACGACGTTCGTCGGGGGTTCCCATCGCCTGTCCCAGGGTCTTGAGTGCCGCGGCCATCGCAGGCTGGAAGCGCTCGAGCTCCTCGAAGAAGACCGCGGCCGAGAAGACGAACATCCCTGAGTTCCAGTGATGGTTTTTGTCTTCGACGAAGCGTCGGGCAGTCTCCATGTTGGGTTTTTCAACGAAGCGGGCGACCTTCCGGGCGGAAAAGAGTTCGGTTGTGTGCTGGGGAAAGGGCTCTCCGAGCTCGAGGTACCCGAAGCCTGTTTCCGGCCGGTGGGGGGGGATGCCGAAGGTAATCAGGACCTTTTCCGTTTTGGCAATCTGGGTGGCGTGCTGGAGAAGCGCCAGAAAGTTGTCCTGGGGAGAGATCATGTGGTCGGAGGC
>JAJZCZ010000067.1:668-8686 GCA_021828805.1 Nitrospirota bacterium
GGGGTCCTCTCGCATGATGGCAATCGTGGCGACGGCAATGGCCGGGAGCGTATTGAGGGAGCGGGGCTCGATGATGACCCGGGGATGGCGTCCCTGCCCCCCGTTCATCGTCTGGAGGATCCGGCGGGTCTCTGCCGCATGGGCCGTCCCGACGAGAAGCGCGATCCTCTCTTCCGGAACAAGGGGAAGGATGCGGTCGATCGTCCGTGCCAGGAGGGGGCCCTCTGCCTCGAAGGAGAGGAACTGTTTCGGGAAGAGCTCCCGGCTCATGGGCCAGAAGCGGGTGCCGGACCCTCCGGCCATAATCAGACTGTAGAGCATCTCCGGTCCTTTCTTGGGGGATGACCGCCCTTTTTCTATAGAAAATCCCTGTTTATTATCCGTTCTTGTGTCCAAAAAGACAAGAGATGTCCCTCCAGAGCTCGAGCAATGGACTCATCGGCTCATGCAATGGATTTGGGTATGGCGTGTTGAGGAGGAGTTGTTGCTTGCTGTATGGAGTCCAGTATTGGTGGCATGATACGTTTTTTGTGAAGGGTCCCTGATATAAAGGTTGTATGATCGTTAGGGGTGTTTTTAGCATGCCCCAAGGAAAACCTTTTACTCTTCTTGGATTAATGCTTGTGCATTCTTTGGGCTGGCTACTGATTCGCAGTTTCTCTCGAAGAAGGTTCCTCCATTCCTGTCCTCATTCTGATCCGGTTTGTAGCGTTGATAGATCGACTTCGCTGTGTGTAGAAAGTATCTGTTGCTGTGCCTGATGCTTTCTACATCGACCGGTACTAGTCGTGATCGGACAGAAGTGCGATCGGTTAGGAAAAGTTTGAAGTATCAATGACTGCCTGTGCAGGGCCGAAGAATCCTAAGAGCGGTTTTGCACGTTTCTCTTTGATGTTCTGCGGATTAGTTTTTAATTAGTCTTCTGAAGATGTATCCGATCCTTCCCATAATAATAAATTGTTAGATTCTTACAGATACGAGTAGCTACTGGAAGGCCCATGCGTTTTTCTAAGTTTTGAACCAGCGCAACTCCTTCAGGGTCAGCATTTCCTATCACGGCAAAATCAAAATCCCCTTCAAACCATCGTTTATTCGCAATCCAAAGGTATGGCCTAAGATCCGGGGTGACCTGAACGATATTAAGATCATCTTTTGAAAGAAAAGTCATTTTCCTTGCTTGCCAGTAGAGCGCAATCCCTCTGCGGGTGTTCCATGCATAAGATGCTTTGTCCAGACAGCGGGCACTTTCGGGATAGTAGTCGGTATAAAGTGGCCCTGCCTTGAATGCGGGCATTATTGCATTTTTTACCAGAATTCCGCACCCCGCCGCTAAGATCACTCCAGAGATCCATTTTTTATCGGTAAGCCAAGACCGGAGATTCGGATAGAGCTTGTCAAGAAGGACTGGGGCAAGAAGGATGGGTGCAAAGAAAAATGGGAGTAGATACCTGGACTCTGCTTCGTCAACAAGACGATATGTCGAAAATGCCAATGGGAATAGTGATTCCGTGAGTCCTCCAACCATCATGACCGACAAGAGAAAAGCGGATATGTTGTCCTCGTCCGGACCTTTCTTGAGTAACCCTTTTACTAGAATCCAACTCCAGCCAATATCGCTTAGAAGAATGATAGAGGTGATTACAGTGTGTTGTTCGAGGAACTTATAAAAGATCATCCAAAGAACTCGACAGTTTTCCCCAAAATACGCCAAGGCTACTCCAACACCAAATGCATGGGGGAGCATCCAGTAAGCAACAAATCCCACTATGGTGCTAAGTGAGATGAGCATGAAAAGTAATCCGATTCTTTTTCCTTCGAATTGAAATTTTTTCCAAAGAATTGGCATTGCCACTAAGCTGGGAACAACCCAATGAAGGACAAACAGCTTGTCAGCAAGAGTTGTCAACATGATGAGAACGCAAAGCCAAAATATGATGTAATAATCTTTTTTTCTCGAATGATTGACATCTAGAAAAATTAATAAAAAAAGGGTGGCCAACATCCAAGAGAGGAAAGAGCCGAAATGAGAAACGCTTAAAAGGGCAATGCTAAATGGGTAGATGTCATTTTGCACCCAGACAATCATGATTAAAAAAGTCAGGCTGGTCGATAGAAGTGCGGGAATTCGAGGCTGTCCCGATCGGCGAATAATTAAATAGGTTAATAGCCATACACTTAAAATTTGTAGGGAAAAATTGATGGAAAAAGCTCGATAAACACTTCCTCCCACTGCACTCGAAATCATGAAAAAGGGCCAGTCCGGGAAAATAAATGTTGCGGCAGAAAAATTCCACGATGAAAAGCTGAACGCTCCATGAGACATGTCTCTGAAAAGCGAGGGGAGAAATAACTCGTCAGAGTTGTAAAAAATATTCATATTGAGGTGATGGGAAAAGTACATCGATAGAAGGGCTGCTATAGGTATGATCAGCGCAAGTGTGGGTATGAATGCAATCAATAGTTTTTTCAACAAAACCCCTTGTCTGGGTTCTTCCAGAAGGCACTGTCAGCGATGTTGTCAGGATTTACCGTGGATTGCTAACGCTAAACTGAGGCATCAGATAAGGTTATTCCGATACTTTGAGTAATGTAGTGACAGCTTAGCAGAAGTCTGAGCTCATGGAAAATGGGCAGCATTTTCCTACGGGCCTCGTCACTTGTTCCCTTTTGCCTGCCCTGTCATGGGGCTTTCGGGGTCAGAGGGAGTCGGGAGTGGAGAATCAGGGCAAGCTGCCGCATGGCGTTGGAGGCAAACTGGTTCGGAAATTCCCCGAAGAGAAAGAGGCGCCGGGAGATTTCTCCCTCCCGGGCGTAAAGAGAGAGCGCGCTTCGAAGGGGAGGATTGTGCGTTTTTGTTTCAAGATTGTCGAGGGAGAAGGAGGTCTCGATCGGTACCTCCGGAAGACGCTTCTTCATTGTTTTCTCAAAGCCTTCAGGGACCGCTCCCCATGTGGTTGCCACCGATTCCTTCTCGCTCTCCTGTTTTGTCAGCAAGGCGATCCCGACGATTCCGGGAAGGTCAAGGATCCTCGCCGCCGCTTCTTTTGTGGAGACGCCGGAGGCCCCCCAAGAGAGGATAGCTTCGATGTAGGCGGAATGTATTTCGTTCTGGGACTGGATTTCCGTCGCTATATGGGTTTCGATTCGCTGGTCCGCCGCCTCAAGAAGGATCCGCCTCTCCCGGTCATAGAGGAGGGATCGCCGGAGGTGGGAGGCGAGGAGCCTCCTGTACAGAGCTGTTGATTCGACGAGGAGGCTGCTGGAGACCCCTGTCAAAAAGTGGATCTGGCCGATTCTCTGCGATGATGCAACGACGCTTTGCTTTGTGCTCTCTGGAGAGAGAAGCTGTGTGAGATACTCTTCCTGACCTCTGGCCAGCTGCTCCAGCTCCCGGGGGGAAAGATGGGACAGTATGGCGGCTGCCGCCTTGTTTTTGGGAAGATTCTGGTAGAAGTCACGGACAAAGTTTTGGATGCTTTCCGAAAGGAGCGTGGCATGTTTGGCCAGGAGTCTCCGGACCTCCCCTCCGAACGGGAGCTGTTCTTCCCTTCGGGCATCGTCTGATGATAGACCGTCCCGGATTGTCCCCCACCATCGGGTCCGGTCGTTTTTTCTTTCCTTAAGGTGACCCAGGACCGTATCGGCCGCTCTCAGGAGTGCATCCGGGGTTGTTCCGTCCTCTGGAAAAAAGGCGACTCCCATGGAGATGCCGATGCGGGTTGAGATTCCAGCGCCCAGGACAAAGGGAGCGGTCAGGCTCGTGTGGATTCTCTCGAGAAGAGGAGGAAAGGCCGGACTCTTTTCTCCCCCTTTCAGATCCTCGACCACGATCACGAATTCGTCTCCCCCCAGTCGAACGGCCAGATCATGGTGGCGCAAGGCGGCAGTGAGCCGGCGGGCAATCTCCCGGAGAAGCTGGTCTCCCGCCTGGTGCCCCCACGTGTCGTTGACGGGCTTGAAATCGTCGAGATCGATCATGCCGACGGCAAAGGAGGACCGGGTGCGATTCTCCCGCGAAAGGGTTCGATCGAGGTGCTCTTCCAGGGCGGTCCGGTTGGCCAGCCCCGTGAGGGGGTCATGGCGGGAGAGAAAGGCGAGTTGCTCGTTCTGGCTTTGAAGCTCCCGGACGTCGGTGATGTCGTTCTGGGTCCCTACGTAGTGAGTGATGACCCCGGCGGCATTTCTAAGGGGAGAGAGGGACAGAAGGTTCCAGAAGGAAGATCCGTCTTTCCGGTAGTTAAGAAGAGGCTTCCTGAATCGCTGCCCTCTCTCGAGGGCCTGACGGATCTCCCGGACCATGTCGGGGTCTGTCTCCGGTCCCTGAAGAATGCGGCAGTTCTTGCCGACCAGCGCGGTCGAGGAGTACCCCGTGAGATTTTCAAAGGCCAGATTGGCATAGAGAACGGTTCCTTTCGGGTCGCTGATGATCACCCCCTCGTCGAGGGATCTCAGGGCATTGGCGAAGAGCCGCTGGTCTTCCTGCGCTTGCCTTTTGGAGGTGATATCCATGGCCGTCCAGAGGAGCCCTCCCCCCTCTCCGGGGAAGAGAACTCCCGAAAGAGCAATCCAGCGTCCCCCAGGAGCCGGGCCGCACACTTCGATCATGTCAACACTCTTTCCGGCCTGAATGCGCCGTTCGGTGTCGACAATCCTCTGGAGATCCTCCTTGTCAAAAAGATCTGTGAGACTTTTTCCAAGAAGGTTCCCTGAGGAGATGCCTCCGAGAAGTTCCTGCATCTTTGGGTTCGCCTGACGGATACGACCGTCGGAGACAAGCAGGATGCCCATGGCCGGAGAGGAGAGAATGGCTTCGTTCTGGGCACTGATCCGCTGCCTGTCCCGGGCCATGTCCAGACGGTCAAGACCCCGGGAGAGATTCTTGGCCAGCTCCTCAAGAATCTCCCGAAGCTCAGGATCGAAGGCGTCTTCATCTTTGTGGTAGGCAGTCAGGACGGCGTCAACCCGGCCCCCGCGATGGATCGGGAGGGTGATGTTCGCCGCCAGGTCAAATTGTGCGGCGGAGGAGTCCCGGGGGGCAAGGGGGCCGATAAAGGAGGGCTGAACGATGGTTCGCCCCTCCCGGAAGGTGAGGGCCGGAGAAGACATTCCGGAGGGTGTACCAGGGTCGATGGAGAGGGTCAGCTTATCAAGATAGTCCGTCCGTCCCCATCGGGCGAGAAAATGGAAAACCCCGTCAGGTCCCGGGCGTCCAATCCATGTGAGGGCAATCTGGGCGTGCTCGACAGCTAACTGACAGATTTTCTCGAAGAGAGTCTGTTCGTCGGGGGCTTCGGCCATGGCTTCAGCCGCTTTGGCCAGGAGAGAGCGAAAATGGGAGATGCGATGGAGGTGCTGGATTGTCTGGTGTCGAAGCCGGCTATCCCGGAGGCTGACGACCTCCAGAAGGGTGTTGGCGTTTTTTAAGGGGGAAAGCTTCGGCTTCTCTTTGTAGATCGACCTTCGGGAGAGGTCACAAAGAAGAAGTGTACCGTCCTTCTTTCTTAGAGGGACGTCGATTGTTTCTCCCGTGGTGGCTCCGGCGTCCCTCGTCAGAGCTGGGAGACTCTGGGCAAAAACGTGATCGGCCGGACACTCCCGGAGCTCTTCCGGACTGTCATAGCCGAGCATCCGCGCCAGGGTGCCGTTGGCCTCAAGGATGCGCCCCTCCTCCAGCAGAAGAATGCCGGCGTCGGTGTTGTTGATAAGGACGGCGATGAGGGAGTCGTGCTCCCTTTCCTTGTGCCTCCGTTCGAGCCTGTCGATGCCCCGGGAGACTGTTTCGGCAAGTTCCGTGAGAAGGTTTGCCAGGGGAGGATCCACCGGTTTGGGATCCCCGTGGCCCAGGGCCAGCACCCCCCAGGGGTGATCGTTAAGAAAGATCGGGAGGGTCGACAGGGAGCGGAGTTTGAATCGGATCGCCCGTTCTTTCCAGGGGGCCTCCCAGGCAACATCGGCCAAGGGAGCATTGAATACGGGGCGGCCTTCCCGGTAGCAAATGGCCGTGGGCCCCTGGCCCTGGGGAAGCGACGGGTTGAGGACAATCCGGGAGCCCTCCAGAAAGCCGGTTCTCCCGGCTGAAGCCAGAAATTCAAAGACCCCGTTTTCATCCGGACGGCAAATGAACGCGAGGAGGATTTCTTTTTCCTCGCGGGTGCAAATCCGGCAGAGATCTTCCATGAACTCGGGGAGGGAGGTGGCTGAGAAGGCCCGAAAGGTGGCTTCCCGCCGGATGGCATCGTATCGTGAAAATCGGTTGAGGGCACTGATGGCCTCACGGCGTCGTGTGATGTCCCGGACAAAATGCAGCAGGATGGGACCGTCGGGAGTGTCAAGCTGGCGTACCGAGACCTCAACGGGGAAGATCGAGCCGTCACGCCTTTTGTGGATCGTCTCAAAGACCCGGATCCCGCCGGCAGGAAGAGAGAGATTCTTGGCCAGCTCCTCCTGGATTTCTTCGGGACTCCACTGGCCATTCCAGTCGTAAACGGAAAGACTCGAGGGGGGTGTCCAGCGACCGGGTGGGATGTCTGTTTCGGAATTTTGCGCGACCTCCCCGATCATTCGGGCGAAGAGATCGTTGGCTGCAAGCAGGCGACCGGACGCATCGGTGATGTAAAGACCGTCCGTGGCAACGTCAAGAAGAGATGTCATATCGGGAAGAAGTTGGGGTGGGGCTTCCGGGGAAGTTGGGGACGCCATTTTCTGGGGGATAGGGCGGCTCTCTTCGGAGCCTTCGGAGTCTTTTGGCGTCTTTGTCTGCATCGGCAATCTCCTTGCGGCTCTGCCCCCCTGTAAAACTGAGAGAGACGACCCAGGTGGAGGCCATTTAGAGACGACTGCTATCCTGACAGAATGTGATTCCTAGGGGTATGTAAGAAATATAACACACCTCTTATTGGCCGTAAATGTCCGTCGGTCAGTCCAGTCTTCGGGAGGATTCATGGTTTTTTTTTGAAAACATGCGAATAAGCCAGTCGCCTGTTTGGGGGGGGAGGAGCGCCAGAAGCCGGACCATGAGAACCATGGGCAGGGGGAACTCAATTCGGGGGGACTCTCGATGGATTCCCCGGACGATTCGCCTGGCCGCCTCTTCCGCCGACATCACAAAAGGCATGGGATAAGGGTTCCTGCGGGTCATCTCGGTGGTGACGAATCCCGGGTTGACCAGGCTGAGTGCAATGCCATCCGGCTTGAGTGAGAGGCGGAGAGAGTCTGTCCAGGCCATGAGGGCCGCTTTGGAAGCACAATAGGCGCCGGCATCGGGGAGACCCCGGTAGCCCGCCAGACTTCCCACCACGACGACCTGTCCCTTCCGGGCCTCGCGCATGGCTGGCAGGAAAGGCAGGATGGAGTAAGCGGCTCCCAGAACGTTGGTGGCGAGAATCTCCTCCAGAACCTTGCCACTATTGCCATCGCCCTCTCCACGGATGCCGGCGTTGGCGATGACGAGGTCAGGGGGAGGGCCTTCTCCCAGAACGTTGGTAGCGACGTCCTGCATGGCATCGGGGCTTCGGACGTCAGCGACGTGGAGGCGAGGCAGACTTCCTCGTTCCCGAACCCTTTCGGCAAAGGCGTTGAGACGTTCGCCCCTTCGGGCTATGAGGTGGAGGGTTGTGCCGGGCCGGGAGAGGTGCAGGGCCAGCGCTTCACCCAAGCCCGAGGAGGCTCCGGTAATCACGATGACGGCCATGAAACAATCCTTTCATATATCGGGCGTAAGGAGACAGGATAACGCGCCGACGGATGTGAAGGGCGGGAGAACCTGCCGGAGAAGCGGATGGAGCCTATTGTATCAGGAATGCCTGCGCAGGCTCCCTTTTGCCCGTGGATGCTGGTCTCCATGGAAATGACGCCTCTCTTCGGGTACTCTAAAGGGATCTGCAAATGGATAGTCACGGATTGCCATAAATCATGACGGGAATACAGGGAGAAGGTCAGGATGTCAAAGAAAAAAGGGAGAGCCCCGGGGCCGACAGCGGCAGACGAGCTCGAGGCGGTGAGCCGGAAAGAGGCCCCGC
>JAJZCZ010000068.1 GCA_021828805.1 Nitrospirota bacterium
CCTCCTGGCGATGGGGTGGTCCCTCGGTATCATGACGACGGCGGTGATCCTGCGTTTCGGGCAAGAGGCAGAGGTCCTGGCCTGGGGGGTCATCTTTCTCTTTCAACCCTTTTCAGCCGTCTTTAATCCGGTGGGGGTATTGCCGCCTCTGGCAGCGGATATCTCCCGACTTGTCCCGGCGTCATATGTGTTTGAAGGGATGCGTTCTCTGCTGACGGCGGGGACTCTTCCGGTACGCGATCTCATCATGGCGTACCTTCTTGACGGCGTCTATCTGGCCGGGGCTATATTTCTCTATTCGCGGGTTATCGCGAGAGCGCGACGAAAAGGATTTCACCTCAAACTGGGGTCATAATAAGAGAACGCACTCTCGACGGCACTGATATGAAAGGGTTGCATCTATGGCAAAAAAACCAGTCATTCTGACATCGCTCGCGGAGATCATCCAGGAGACCCCAAGGGTCTCGACCTTTGTCGTCAAACTTCCAGACGACGGGGCCTTCTCGTTTGCCTCGGGCCAGTTTGCGATGCTTTCCCTTCCTGACTTCTTAAATGACAAGGATCGGCCAGTGCGCCGGGCCTACTCGATTGCCTCCTCCCCCCATGACCTGGCCCGGAGTACTGTGTCATTCACGATCACACGAAAGGGGGAGGGGGGATATTTCTCAAACCGTATGCATGAGGCAAAGGTTGGAGATCCTGTCAGCCTTGAGGGGCCCTATGGATCTTCTTTTGTGCTCGACACTCAGGACCCCCGTCCCCACCTTTTCATCGCGGCGGGAAGCGGAATCGCCCCTCTGCGGTCGATGATCCGGACCCTTCTTGCAGGCGGGAGCCCCCCCTCGATTGAGCTCCTCTATGGATTCCGAAACGCGGAAGACTTTATCTACGCCCGGGAACTCTCGGAATATGCGGCGAACATCAAAGGCTTTTCTCTTCGGACAGCTCACTCCCGCCCTTCAGGCGCATGGCAGGGGCTCTCAGGAAGGGTGCCGGAGGTGTTGCCCGCTCTGTACCCTTCCTACCAGGGGCAGGTCGTCTATATATGCGGGCATCCGGAAATGGTCGCACAAACGGTATCGTGGCTCGGAACGGCCGGATTTCCCGAGGAAGCGGTTCGCAAGGAACAGTGGTAGTCCGGCTCAATCAGGAAGGAGCGCCCCTCTCCCATGGACAATAATCCCTTCACCTCTCCGGAGAGAGCGTCGCCGCTTTCTTCGCCTCCTCCTTCCAGGCCCGCGAACTGGAGAAGAACCGTGGGGGCCGTCTTTCTTCTTGTGATCATCGTGCCGGCCCTTGTGCTTTTCGTGTTTTACTATCGTGAAGTGTCAGTTACTTACTATATGACCCGGAATCCACTGGCTCCTGCGGCCACCCATCTTGCGACTCGAATGCAGAGGATCATTCTGGGAAACCTGCGGGCCCTGGGTACCGTTGCAAATTCGATCATCTGGACCTCTTCTCCCCCCGCTGAGTCTGAGCTTCGCCATACCGTCGGGAGATTTGTTCAGGAAGGGGATCTCGCCGCCTTCTCCGGACTTGCCGTGATGGACTCTCGCGGCACCGTCCTTGTTCTGCTTGACCAAAGGGATATCACCCCTTATCTTGATGCGGCAAAAAAACTCTCCCTGAGACTTGTGGCACGGGGAGGCCGATTTCTGACAGAGACAATCGTGAAGGGCCGTGTGCACCCCGATGTGATTCTGATGACGGCTGCCCGAAGTGGAGAGGCTTCCCCAGGAAAGGGAGGCATTCTTATCGGCCTCCAGAATCTTTCCGAAGAACTGGGGAAAAACCTGCCCGCTCCCCGTTTTCAGGGATCCCCTGGACGCTCCTATCTCGTCTCATCCGAGGGACTTGTTCTGGCTTCCTCCGATGCGACCGTGGTCGCTCATAACCTTCGGGAGTCAGGCCGGGAAGCCCTTCTGGAGAGGATTGCAGAAGGAAAATCAGGCTCTCTGACAGCAAGCGTCAACGGAAAGGAGTTGATATTCGGCTCTGCGCTCCTGGGGGATGTGACGGGAATCACGCCAACTCCATGGGTTGCTGTTCTTGAGGCGCCAAAAGGCGCTCTTGACTCCCAGATCGCCAGAACTCGCCTGAATATGGACCTGATCGTCTTTCTTCTTGTCCCTGCGTTTTTTATTCTCATTGCTTTTATTCTCTATAAAAGCTTTCGCTCATAGGAAAAAGAGTTTATTTGGGAAAGGCATTCTTGGCGGAGGATATCGAACTTTTTTATCAAAGAATCCCTGTCAGGGTTTGAAATCTTTCAGTTTTGCTCCTTGACAGTTCCTTAAAACGTTGATAGCATTGAAACGTGATTCGGGGACGCATGGTTGGCGATGCCGTTTCTGCCCTCTCCTGAAAGAACTCTTTTTTTTGAGAGTTTTTTCGGGAGGGGACGGAAATTTGTTCACTTCATGGGTGTCTGGCAGACGAAACGTGATGCTTTGTCTGGCCCATCCTTCATTATTATTTTTTTCTAAACCAGGAGGTGGTTGAAAAAATGAAAACTGCAAAATTGAGTGTGCTTTCCACCGTTGCCGCTGTCATGTCTGGCATTGTTCTTTCAGCCTCAATGATCATCCTTCCTGTTCAGGGAGCGATGGCCGCTGATGCGGCGAAAGCCCCGGCGAAGAAGTCCGCCATGAAGAAGGCTCCGGCGAAAAAGAAAGCGATGAAAAAGGCCGCTCCTTCTGCTTTCTGGAAGAAGGTTCAGACGGCACTTATCGCCAAGGGTGCCAAGATCAAGGCCGATGGATTTTCCGGTCCGGCAACCCGCAAAGCCCTCATGGCTTTCCAGAAAGCCAACAAGCTGAAGGCGAATGGAAGAGTTGATGCAGCAACCAAGAAGGCATTGGGTCTCAAGTAGACTTTTCTGCTTCATGCTGTGAAAAGAGGGACATGCGTCCCTCTTTTTTTTTGGTGCGCTTTTCTTTGTCCTTCAAGGGGTGGAGCAGGGGAAATGATTCGAATCCAGTCCGGACGCCTGAAAGGCTGCTCTCTCCCTCTTCCCGACCCGGAAAAAGTTCGTCCCACCTCAAGCAAGGTTCGTTCGGCTGTTCTGAATATGCTTCAGAACGATCTTTCCGGTGCCGTTTTTTGGGATTTGTTTGCCGGATCCGGCGCTGTCGGTCTCGAGGCATTTTCCAGGGGGGCCGGGCAGGTTCTTTTTCTGGAGAAGGATCCGGGTTTGGTCCGGACCCTTTCTTCCTGGATCGGAAAAGAAATTCCCGATGAATCATCCAGGCTCAACCCGGTATGCGGGGATTTCCCCATCCTCTTTGAATCAGCCCGTCCCCTTCCGGACATTATCTTTGCCGATCCTCCCTACGGATACTCCGGATGGCGGGCTCTCTTGAACGCCCTGCATGAAAATGATATCCTTAAACATAATTTCATTATGGTTTTTGAGTATCACCGCAAGGACTCTCTTCCTTGGGAGTCCCTCCCTCACTGGGGTTGCCGCATTTTGTCTCATCACACTTATGGGGAAAGTGGCGTGAGCCTCCTTCTTCCGTCGCTCTGATGATTCGCAGGGCGGTCTACCCGGGGACCTTTGATCCCGTCACGAACGGTCACCTCGACATGCTTCATCGGGGACTCTCCCTTTTCGATGAAATCGTGATCGGGGTTGCTGACAGTCCGCGCAAATCTCCTCTTTTCTCCCTGGAAGAACGTATTCTCCTGCTTAAAAAAACGATTCCCTATCCCGAGCCCAAGGTGTCTGTGCGCGGCTTCTCCCAGCTGCTTGTCCACTTTGTCCGGGATGTCAACGCCGATTGCATCCTTCGGGGGGTCAGGGCTGTGGCTGACTTCGACTATGAACTCCGGATGGCCCTGATAAACCAGAACCTCGATAAAGAGATCGAAACCGTTTTTCTCATGCCATCTGAAAACTATATGTTCATTACCTCGACCGCCATTCGTGAAATTGCCGAACTTGGCGGGGATCTCTCCCATTTTGTTCCTTTACCGGTGGCTGAAGCCCTTAGACAAAAATACTCCCGGAGACACTGAAGAATGCCTCGCCCCATTAAAGACATGCTTGCCTCCCGCCTCTCTCTTCTTAAGCCCTCTCCGACGCTCCTGCTTTCCTCGCGCGCAAGGGAGTTGAAGGCCAAGGGGATTGATGTTCTGGATTTTTCTGGAGGAGAACCTGACTTTGACACGCCTGCTCCCATCAAGGAAGAGGCCGTAAAAGCTCTGGCGGCAGGGTTTACAAAGTACACGGCAGTTAGCGGTATCCCCGACCTCAAGGAGGCGATCCGGGAGAAGTTTTTGCGGGATCAGGGGCTTGAATTTTCTCCCCGGGATATTGTGGTTTCAAATGGAGCCAAACATACTCTTTTTGAGCTCTTTCAGGTTCTGGTAAACCCTGGTGATCAGGTCCTGCTTCCGGCTCCAGCCTGGGTCTCCTATCCGGACCAGGTCCTTCTGAACCAGGGAGAGCCCGTCTTCGTTCCCTGCCGGGAAGATGACGGATTTCGTCTGGATCCTGACGCCCTCACCTCGGTCCTGACCCCCCGCTCAAAGGTTCTTGTGCTGAACTCTCCGAACAACCCGACCGGCGCCATCATTGACCGGTCGCGCCTTGAGAAAATTGCCGACATCGTTCTCAAGCACAATCTTCTGGTGATTTCTGACGAGATCTACGAAAAGATCAACTACACGGCCGCTCCGGTTCCTTCCATTGCGACGCTCGACCCGGCTCTGCGGGCCAGGACGGTCATTGTTAATGGTGTCTCCAAGACATATGCAATGACGGGGTGGCGCATCGGGTATGCCGCCGGCCCCCGTGAAATCATGGAGGCGATGGATACCGTGCAAAGCCAGACAGCCTCCAACCCCAACTCCATTGCCCAGAAGGCCGCGGCCTACGCCATTCGTTCGGGAGAGGCGTATTTTCTCCCGATGCTCGTGGAGTATCGCAAGCGGCGGGACTGGGTTGTGGAGGCCTTCAATGGAATTCCCGGGATCCGTTGTGCGCCACCGGAAGGGGCCTTCTACGTCTTTCCGAACGTATCAGGTCTGCTTTCCCGGAGCTACAAAGGGGTTCCCATCCATACGGTCTACGATCTGGCTGAGTTCTTTCTCGACGTGGCACGCGTCGCCATGGTTCCCGGCACGCCGTTCGGCAGCCCCCTCCATATGCGCCTCTCTTATGCCGCCTCTCAAGGATCCCTTGCGGAGGCCATGAAACGGCTCAAAGAGGCGGTGGCTCTTCTGGAGTAATAGAGGGCCAAAGGAGGACGTCACGGCCATTTTAAGGACAGAAAAAGGCGGAAAGAAACGAAGGGTGTGATTGTCGACGCCTTGGAGGGTCTTGTATAATGATCCTCAGGAAGAGACTTTGAAAACGTTACGTCCCCCCTTTCGTTATGAGGAGTTTTCCATGCCGCTTTATGAATATGCTTGCGAGAAGTGCCACACCGTCGTGGAGAAGATCCAGAAGTTCTCTGATGCCCCCCTCACGGTTTGTGAACAGTGTGGAGGGCCTTTGGTCCGGCTTCTGGGAAAGCCGGCCCTTCAGTTCAAAGGGTCGGGCTTCTATATCACCGACTATGTGAAGAAGGGGGGCGAGGCGGAAGGTAAGTCCGGAAGCTCGAGCACCTCCTCCTCGACCGAGACCGCCTCCTCATCCCCCGCAGCCCCAGCTACATCGGCTCCGGCGGCTGCTCCGGCAGCGACACCTTCCGCCACAGGAAGCACGACCCCTAGTCCCTGACGCCTCTCCTCTGGTAATCACAGGCCCCCGGCCACGGTTCGACTTTTTCCGGGGAATCCTGCCCTTTTTTTCTTGTCAAAATGAGCGGATCTGCCCGTCGTCCATTGCGATGTGGCGGTCCGCTTTTTTTGTCAGTGCTTCATTGTGTGTCGTGAGAAGACAGGTCATATGAAATCGACCGGAAAGGGTTTGGAGAAGGGTAAAGACTTCAAGACCCGTATGGGAGTCGAGATTACCGGTGGGTTCGTCCGCCAGGAGAAGGGATGGTTTCATGACCAGGGCCCGGGCCACCGCCACGCGCTGCTGCTCTCCTCCGGAGAGCTCTGAGGGTTTGTGGTCAAGCCGGCTCCCAAGCCCCACCTCCTCAAGAAGAGTTTTGGCCCATTCTCTATCCTCCCGGTCCTTTCCGGAGATCCATGTGGGCATCAGAACGTTTTCCATGGCAGAAAACTCCGGAAGCAGATGGTGAAACTGAAAGATAAAGCCGATCTTCTCTCTGCGAAAGGTCGCCAGATCCCGGTCTTTTTTGTCCGGAGCCGGATGGCCGTCGTACAGGATCTCCCCCGAGGTCGGGCGGTCGAGGGTTCCCAGAAGGTGGAGCAGTGTGGACTTGCCTGCACCGGAAGGTCCTGTGAGAACGGTAAAGGAGCCTGGTTCGAGGTCGAGATTGATGGCGCGAAGAACTTCGATCGTCCGCCCTCCCCGAAGATAGGAACGCGAAAGCTCTCGCGTCGTGACGGCCAGTCCTCCCACTATTCGTACCTCAAGGCATCGACAGGGTTAAGACGGGCGGCTTGCCGGGAGGGATAGATGGTCGCCAGGAAGCTGATTCCCACCGCGGACAGGGAGACCGACAGAAGGTCCCGCATCCGGATGATGACCGGGATATGGCTGACGAAATAGACGTCATTGGGAAGCGTGTAATAGTGCTCAAGAAGAAAGGTGATGAAGTATCCCAGGGGAAGGCCCAGAAGGGTTCCCGTTCCTCCGATGAGAAGTCCGTCGAGGATGAAGATGCTCATGACCTGACGGTTCGAGGCGCCCATGGTCTTGAGGATGGCGATCTCTTTCCCTTTGTCGATCACGATCATCGAGAGCGTGCTCACGATATTGAAGGAGGCCACGAGGACGATCAGGACGAGAATGATAAACATGACGAGCTTTTCCAGCATCAGGGCGGAAAAGAGGTTCTTGTTCATCTCGAGCCAGGATCGCGCCCAATAGGGGAATCCCAGCTTTTTCCCGATAGTGTGGGCCATGGATGTGGCTGCGAAAATATCGTGAACGCGAATCTCAAGTCCCGTGGCCGATCCCGCAGGAAGGCCGAGGAAGCGGGCGGCCTGGCCGATTTCAAGAAGCGCCAGGGTATTATCGTATTCGTAGAGCCCCGACTTGAAGATCCCGGTGACCTGAAAGTGGCGGATCTTCGGGATCATCCCGAAGGCGGAGGGGGTTCCGGTGGGGCTGATGAGATCGACCTTGTCTCCCAGATCCACGCCCAGGCGGTCGGCCAGGTCTGCTCCCAGGATGACCCCGGGAAGGTCCTCGGGCTTTGCTGTCGTGCTCCGGGAGAGATTGGAGAGGTGGCCTTCGACCATATAGCGGTCGATGCGTGTCACCGAACTCTCATGAACGGGATCCACCCCGCGGATCACCGTTCCCGAGACGGTCTTGTCGGCGGAGATCATGGCCTGGCCAACGATGAAGGGGGAGAGGGCCGTTACTCCAGGGATCGAGGAAACCGTTTTCTCGATTCGGGCGGGGTCCGGGATCGCGCTGCCCCGTCCGTCGGTCAGGACGATGTGGGAATTGACGCCGAGGATCTTCGAGCGGAGTTTGTGCTGGAAGCCGGTCATGACGCCGAGGGTGGCCATGAGCGCGGCCACGCCGACCGTGACTCCCGCGACCGAGATGACGGTGTTAAGAGAGAGGCGCCTCTTTTCGCTTCGGGAGGATCGAAGGTAGCGGAGGGCCACTCTCAGTTCAAAGAAAGGGGTCATGCGTCGGGCCTGAGCAGGGGAAAGAGAAGAACATCACGGATAGAGGTCTGGTTGGTCAGGAGCATCACAAGCCGGTCGATTCCGATCCCTTCTCCCGCGGTGGGCGGGAGGCCGTACTCGAGGGCCCGGACATAGTCGTAGTCAGGAGGGGGAGCTTCGAGGTCTCCTGACTGCCGGGATTCCTGCTGGGCCAGAAAGCGGCGGAGCTGCTCGTCAGGATCGTTCAGCTCGTTGAAGCCGTTGGCAACTTCAATACCGGCGATAAAAAGCTCGAAGCGGTCGGTGACCTCCGGATCGCTCTCTGAAGAGCGGGCGAGGGGGGAGATCGCCTTGGGATATCCCGTCACAAAGGTGGGCTGGATTAATGAGGGCTCGATGGCCTCTTCAAAGAGGGCATTGAGAAGAAGGGCCACATAGGGCTTGCCGGGGCGGGGCTCCGGAACAGGAATGCTCTTCGACTTCAGAAGGTTGACCAGGCGCTGATCGTTGAAGTAATCCTCGGGCGAGAGCCCAAAGGCTTCTCCGATGGAGTCGAGGTAGGAAATCTTTCGGAAAGGGGGAGTCAGGTCGATTTTGTGGTCGCCGAAGGGAAGGAGCGTCGTGCCGTGGATCTCCCGTGCAAGATCGGAGAGGAGTCCCTCCGTCAGGAGCATGAGTTCATGATAGGAGGCATAGGCGGCATAGAATTCCATCATCGTGAACTCTGGGTTATGGCGGGTGCTGATCCCTTCGTTGCGGAAATTCCGGTTGATTTCGTAGACCCGGGTCATACCGCCCACGATAAGCCGTTTAGATCGG
>JAJZCZ010000006.1 GCA_021828805.1 Nitrospirota bacterium
AGCGGTGCTGACGGGAGACGTCAAGGATGTTCTTCTTCTCGATGTCACGCCCCTTTCGCTCGGCCTTGAAACCCTGGGCGGGGTCTTTACCAAGCTTATCGAGCGCAATACCACGATCCCGGCCAAGCGGAGCCAGACCTTCACCACCGCCGCCGACAACCAGCCTTCGGTGACGATCAAGGTCTTCCAGGGTGAACGCGAAATGGCCGCCGACAACAAGCTCCTCGGCGAGTTCGACCTGACCGGCATCACCCCTGCCCCCCGGGGCGTTCCCCAGATCGAAGTGACCTTCGATATCGACTCCAACGGTATCGTTCACGTGGGGGCCAAAGACAAGGGGACCGGCAAGGAACAGTCCATCCGCATCACCGCTCAGGGAGGTCTCTCCAAAGAGGAGGTTGATCGCCTGATCCGGGAGGCCGAGTCCCATGCGGCCGAGGACCACAAGCGCCGGGAGAGGATCGAAACCCGTAACAATCTCGAAAATATGATCTACGCGATGGAGAAATCCCTTGGAGAAGTCAGCGACAAGATCTCCGATGTGGAGCGCGGCCAGTACCGGGAGGCCATCGAGGCCGCCAAGGCCAAGCTGACCTCGGAAGACACCGAGGAGCTCAAGGCGGCTCTGACAGCCCTGCAGACCGAGTCCCACAAACTGGCCGACGTGGTCTACAAGTCCACCCAGGCTCAGGGGGGACAGCCGGGCCCCGAAGGAGGAGCGCCTGGAGCCGGGACCTCTGGACCCGCAGGGGAAACGGTGGTCGATGCCGAATATGAGGATGTCAAGAAAAACCCCTCCTGATGCGATAATATCGTCAGGAAACAGTGTTCATGGTACGGGAGGAGCGTGGCTCCTCCCGTTGCCGTTTTTGTGACACACGCGCCAATTTCCGAAGATCGGACAACCACGGGAAGGACACTCCGTTGTCATCCAAGGATTACTATAGTGTTTTGGGAGTCAGTCGCTCTGCCTCCGCTGACGAGATCAAGAAGGCCTACCGAAAGTTGGCCATGCAATACCATCCCGACAGAAACCCGGGAGACAAGGCGGCCGAAGCCCAGTTCAAGATGATCAACGAGGCCTATGAGGTTCTGGGCGATCCGAAGAAGCGGCAGGTTTACGATACGGTGGGGCCGCAGGGCTTTTCCGAGGGATTCGACCAGGGAGGGTTCCCGGGTGGATTCCCCGGAGGCTTTGGTCGGGGGTCCGGAAGCTTTGGGGATATCTTTTCCGAGGTGATGGACGGCTTCTTCGGGGGAATGGGAGGAGCCGCCTCCGGTGGCCGCTCCCAGGGAGAGCACATCCTGCGCCAGGTGGATCTTTCCTTTGAAGAGGCCGCCCTTGGCAAGGAGATCTCGATCAAGATCGCCCGCTGGGAGTCTTGCGCCCCGTGTTCGGGGAATGGCTCGAAAAACGGGAAGAGCGTGACCGTGTGCTCAACCTGCCGGGGGACCGGTCTTATTCGTGTCCAGCAGGGATTTTTTGTTGTTCAGAGAAGTTGTAACGCCTGCGGGGGAGAAGGTCGTGTCATTTCCGAGATCTGTCCGGCCTGTTCAGGAAAGGGCCGGATTTCCGTGGACCGGACCATCACCCGCTCGATCCCTGCGGGGGTGACCACGGGGATGCGCGTGCGCATCTCCGGAGAAGGCCACGCCGGTCCTCAGGGAGGACCTCCGGGAGATCTCTACCTCGATATCTCGGTGCGGCCCCACCCCGTCTTTATTCGCGAGGACGATGATCTGGTGGTGGAGCGCAATCTGACCCTCACCCAGGCGATCTTCGGGACGACGCTGGAGATTCCGACCCTGGGAGCAGGCTACCCCCTCAAGCTTGATCCGGGAACCCAGCCGGGAACCGTGCGGCGTATCCGGGGCAAGGGTATTGCCAACCCCGCCACCAAGGGAATCGGGGACCTGGTTGTTCGTTTGGGCGTCGAGATCCCTACCCGCCTTACCCGTGAGCAACGGGAGGCCCTTGAGCGCTATGCGGAGCTTGCAGGGGATTCTCCTTCGGCAGGTTCCTCCCCTGACGGAGGGCTCTTCTCCAAGGTCAAATCCATCTTTGACTGAGCGGGAGCGAGGGGAGGGGAAAGAGGAGGGGCGCTCCACCGGGCCGGTTCTCTTCTGGCTCACTCCCGCCGACCGGATCTCCTCAACGCCGGAGGGAGAGATCCTTTCTCCGGGGGAGACGCTCTCGCGTCACCTTTTTCGAAGTTTGCGGGCCCGGGCCGGCGACCGATTTTTTTTGGTGGATCCGGACCCTCCAGGCCGGCGCTTCTGGGGACGTGTTCTCCCGGGAAGCTCTCCGGTGCTCGCTTTAGAGGAAACTCCCGGAGAAGGTCTGTCCCGGAGACCGGTTTTTGATCTGGTCGTGGCTCTTCTCAAGGGGGAGGGATGGGAGGATCTTATTGAGCCTGCCGCCATCCTGGGGGCCCGTCGCCTCGTGCCTCTTCTGGCAGACCGGTCGCAGCTTCGATGGTCTTCGGATGTGCTCGCGAAGAAGCGGGAGCGATTTATGGCAAAGGTGCGGGAGGCCAGCCAGCTGGCTGGGAGGGCCGACCGGATGGAGATTGGGGAGCCGGTCTCTCTGCAGAACCTTTTGACGGGGATGGCTCCGGAGGCGTCTCTTCTCTTCTGCGATACGCTGCCTCCGGCTGAGAGCGCCCGGGAGGTCCTGCCGCTTCTGGAGGAGTCTCCCGTGGTGGTTCTGACCGGACCGGAGGGAGGGTGGTCGGAGCGTGAGCGCGCTCTCGTGGAGGAGTTCGGTCAACACGGGAAATCCCTCTACCGGGTCTCCCTGGGCCCTCTGATCCTTCCCGGCCGCCTCGCTCCGGTGGTGGTGGCATCACTTCTCTCCCAGATGGGGAAAGTTCTGTATGGTCAACCCGGAGAAGGATCATGATCGGTCGTCGCATTCTTGCCTTCTGGCTTGACCTTTTCTTTGGGCTCTTTCTCGGGTCTCTCGGCCTGTGGCTTCTTCGTCAGGCGTTTCTTCGGGGGACCAATCCTGACGACCTCTTCAACCCTCTCCGGGAATGGGCCCTGGCCTCGTATCACCCCCTTGTCCTGCTGTTCGGGATCGTTCTCTATTTCTTTCTCTTTCTGGCGGCCAATTCGGAGACACCCGGCCTTGTTGCCTTTGGTCTCACCGTTGTCCGTGATCAGGACGGGGGGGAATTGCTCCGGATTGGTGGGAGCCGGGCCCTGTGGCGGACGGCTCTCTTCGCTGTCTCTGCGCTTTTTCTCGGTCTGGGTTTTCTGACAGTCCTGGGCAACGACCGGCGACTGGCCCTTCATGACTGTCTCTCCGGGACGCGGGTCATTCGCGTGGGTTCCCGCCGCATCCGTCCGGCCGGAATACCCTGACCTCTTTCCTCAGACCTTTCTTCGCTCTGCTAATATGCCCTTCCTGCCGTGAAACGAAAGAAGCTTACCCTCGCTTTCGACGCGTCTCCCATTCCAGAAGCTGAGACTTGACCCCGACCCCTCCGGAGTAGCCCCCTTCCTCTCCTGAGGCCCGGGTGACACGATGGCAGGGAACAAGCAGAAGCAGGGGGTTTCGTGCCAGCGCTCCGCCAACGGCCCGGGCGGCTCTGGGGCGTCCGATTGCCTCTGCCACATCGCGGTAGCTGACAGTTTTTCCGAAGGGAATCCTGCGGACAAAGTCGAGGACCTGCCGGTCGAAGGGGTGGATCTCCGGGGGCAGGGGGGTATTGTCGGTTTCCGCTCCCTCAAAAACCCTTCGAAGACGGCAGACAAAAGCGTGGTCGGCGGCAAGAGCGGGAATCGATGCGTCCTCTTTCCCTGTCCGGGGCCGGAGACTCCGGGGGTGCCCGTCCTCTCCAAAAGCCACAATCAATCCACTCAGGAAGGGGCCTATCGGGGGAATACGGAAAGAGGTTGTCACGGGACGCGAGGGTGTCGGGACAAGAGACATGGGCAAGGTCCTCTGGAGAAAAAGTGGGGGGCCTCCGGAGCTCTCGGAGGCAGTGAGCGGCCAGAGCCAGGAGGTCATCTCCGATGGTCCGGAACCCCGGCATATTCCGGAAGGGTCTTCGCTAGACTTTGTGGGGAATGGATCGGCGTATGCGTGACCTTTTTTCCCATTATACACCGGAAGGAAGAAGCTGAAAGGCTTATTGAAAATCTCCAAGGGTAACCTCCGAGGGGAGGCGTTACAGTTTTGTCATAATATCTTGACCTGCCTGACCCCCGGATACATCACGATGACATTGCCGAGAGTTCCGGCGGTTATCGTGACGATCCTGGAGGATGGCTATGTCTGCTCCATCGTGTCATACCCCATCAATGTCCTCTACCCCGATCCTTCCCCCCTCCTTTCGTCTGAGGCTGCCCACCCGATTTGTCCGCGAACTGGTTGTCACTACGGCCTGGGTACCTGAGCACACCCCCCTCGAGCGGGTCTACCGGATGTTCGGTTCCGACCCGTCCCTTCCGGGCTTGGCCATCCTTCGGGATCGTTACCCTTTGGGATATCTGAGCAAGAATGCGCTTGTCGAGAGGTTTTCTTACAGATATTCCCATGAACTCTTCGGCCACAAGCCAGTGTCAGAATTTATGGATTCTTCTCCCTTCATCCTCCAGGCTGCGAGCAGCCTTGACTCCATTGAAAAGATCCTGGGGGAGACCCCCGCGGATGAGATGAATGAGAACGGATTTCTCATTGTCGAGGGGGAGGAGTATCTGGGGGTTGGAACCTGGCAAGGTCTGGTCAGAAAAGTCGCCTCCCGCCGGGAAGAGGTTTTTTTCTTCATGGCCCACCAGGATGCCCTGACCGGACTCCCCAATCGTCTTTCCTTCATGCGGGAACTGGAGCTTCGCCTCTTCAGGGGAGAGTCCGGGGCCGTGATCTACCTTGATCTGAACGGCTTCAAGGAGGTCAATGACCGCTACGGCCACGAAGAAGGGGATGCGCTTCTCACGCTGTTTGCCGAGAGACTTGAGAGGGCTCTTCCTCCGGGTTCCCTGGCCGCACGGCTTGGCGGGGACGAATTTGCCGTCATCCTTCCTTCCTTTGAGTCTGACGTGTCCATCGGGTTTTTTCTCGAAGGCTTCCGCACAGCCCTTTGCGCTCCCTCTTCTCTGGGAGACAAGCCCTATCAAATCTCCGCCAGCATGGGAGCTGTCTTTTTTCCCGGTCCGGGTCTCGACATGGCCAGCATTCTCCGGCTGGCTGACAGCCGGATGTACGAAGAGAAAAAGAAGCGGAGACGCTCGGACGCGCTTCCCCAGGAAAGAGAAGCTTCTCCCGTCCCTGACAGTTATCCGCTGGACAGCCTCACAGGTCTCCCCGACCGGCAGTCTCTCTACGCATGTCTCAAAAAGAAGGCGACCAGGGGAGAAGAAGGGGAGGGGATCCTGTTCTTCCTTCTCGACCTCGACCATTTTGCCAGGGTGAATGATCTCTTTGGCCATGAATGGGGAGACCATGTGCTGAGGGAGACGGCGGAGAGGCTGAGCGGGGCGGTCCGGCAGGAAGACCTTGTGGTCCGCATGGGCGGGGACGAGTTCGGGATCGTCCTTCGGGGTGTCCAGGATGCCGATGCTTCCAGAAGGGCGGCGGAGGCGATTCTGGAAGCTGTCTCCCGTCCTTTTATGCTCCGTGGCAGGGAGTATCTTCTCACGGCCTCCCTTGGAGCAGCTTTCTGCGGGCCTGAGGAGGCAAACGTGCTTGAAATTGTGGAGCAGGCCGATACCGCCCTCGATCAGGCAAAGGAGTCGGGACGCTCCCGGTCGCGCTTCTTCGATCTGAGGGAGAAGAAAAGAAGGTCGGAGCGCTACTCCATGATCCAGGAGCTTCACCGGGCCATGACCCGGGGAGACTTCCAGCTTTATTATCAGCCGATCCTGGAGGGCGCCAGCGGGAAAATTGTCGGCGCGGAGGCCCTCTTAAGATGGGAAAGAACGAAGGGAGAGATGGTGTCTCCCGACCTCTTTGTCCCGCTTCTCGAGGAGAATGGTCTGATCATCCCTCTGGGAGAGTGGATTCTGGAAAAGGCTCTCCAGGAACGAAAGAGATGGGAGACCGAGACCGGAAAACGGCTTTTTGTCTCGGTCAATGTCTCGGGGGTCCAGCTCTCGCGTCCCGAGTTTTTGTCGCGCTTTCTCCAGATCATTGACCGGTGCGAAACCGCGCCGGGAGATCTCACGATTGAGCTGACGGAGACAGTGGCGATGCAGGATCCCTTGCAGGCGGAAAGAATCCTGGCGGCCCTCAGAGAGAGAGATGTCCGGTGCGCCCTCGACGACTTCGGAACAGGCCTTTCCTCTCTGGCACGCTTGACCCGCCTTCCTGTGGACTGCCTGAAGATCGACCGTTCCTTTGTCGCCCATGTGGACGGGCGTGCAGAGGAGGGAGAAATTGTCCGGACCCTGGTCATGCTGGCCCGACGCCTTTCTCTGACGCTCTGTGCGGAAGGAGTCGAGCGGGAAGAGGAGCGAGCCTTTCTCGCGGATCTCGGGGTCGAATGGATCCAGGGATACCTCGTCAGCCGCCCCCTGCCGGCGGAGGCGTTTCTCCAGGCGATTTCCCGCAGCTGGGATTCCGGGCAATCCGGATCTTGCCGCTAAAACTCCTTCGACAGGGCCGGGATTCTCCCAAAATGTCGACCTCTCCGGGTCAGGGAGACTACGACTCACAGTACGGGGCCATCCGTTTTCAAAGAACTTTCAGGAAGCGGTTGACCGTATTGCAATTCAGGCGTGTCAAAACCGCGATCTGAGCGGCGTCTAAACGGAGAGAAGAGAGACGGATTTACTCCCGGATTTGAGCCTCTGAAATTTTTGCGTCTCTGTTTTTCATTGTCATGACAAGAGTGATCCCCCATTGAAGACCTCTGCTCTCGTCATGACCCTGGTTTTTTCTATGCCGCCCTCCCCCGGTTCTCCACAATTTTTGGGGAGAATGATGGAATCCCCTGTCCAGTCTGACATTGTCCTCATCAGAGGCCGGTACCCCTACTGCCGGGTGTTTGCCTTGAATGTCGTTCGCGTCAGGCGAACCGACGGATCGCACATTCAAATGTGCGTCCCTTGCCGGGATGAGATGAGAAGTTCCCGGTGGCCACCCTTTTCCTCCGATCCGACGCACCCCCACCAATATCTTTTCTCTTGAACCAGGGAGAGCGTTCAGATGACTGAAAATACGCAAGAATTAGGGAAAAAGATGGATCCCCACTCACTGGGAACATTTATTTCCCGAAGATTCCTTCGGATGGGGGCAACACTTGTCATTGTTTCGGTGGCGGTCCTCACCGCGTTCATCTATATGGGGGTCTCCGTCTCCCGTTCGGTTGTCGCCTCCCGGGCGATCAACCATTCCGGGGCCGTCGAAATGCGTCTCTTCGATCTCTACGGGGCCGTGTCGGCCTTTGCCGCAAATGGTCAGTCCTCCGCTAAAAAGGCCATGGATGGAGACCTTCGTTTTCTCCTCGACCCTGTCAACACATATTTTCTGAAAGATCCGAATAAAAAAGCCCTCATGCTTGGGAATGTCCGACAGATCTTTGCCCTCAAGCGGGCGATGGAGATGTCTCGTGCGGCGCAATACCGTGAACAGCTGGCTCTTGCAATCCGAAATCTCCTCACCGTCATTCAGGAGAGCGTTCTGGCCTCCGACATCAAGGCTGAATCGTCAACCCAGGCCGAGGCTCTCTCGAGCATCCGGATTTCAGTCTTTCTCCTGAGCGTCGTTGTGCTGGCGGGAATCGGGGGACTTGCATGGAATCTCGCCTCTTTCCGGAGAACTCTCCAGACGGATCTTCTTTCTCCCATGGCTGAGCTTTCGGATTGGGTGTCGTCGTTGACCTCCTTCAGAAATAGTGCGATCCCCTTCTTCCGCTTTTCTGAAATCCGGTCAATCCTGGGATCCGTTGAACGCCTGTATTCGACTCTTGTCTCCATCATGCAGACGATGCCTGAGATTGGCATCGCGATCGCGGAAGCGGACAGGGAAGGGGTGAACAACGTTCTCTTTGTGAACGCCAGAATGCAGGAGATGTACGTCGCTCTCCGGCCGGCAATCGAACAGATGACAAAACACTCCCTGCCTTCCGACCTCGTCGGCTCTTCGATCCACAATTTCCATCGGTTGCCGGACGACATCAGGGAGAAGATCGAAAATATCCCGGTCGGGAAAAGCCTCAAGAACATGTCTATCGAAATACCTCTTGATGACAGGAAGGTCAATATTGACTTGCACACCATTCCCGTTTTTGACGGGGAGACGGGAGAGCGGCTTTTCTTTGTCACTTTCTTTGTGGACAAGACAGCCGCACATACTTTCAGACAAGCGATCGAAACAACCTCCGGAGAACTCCAGTCCCTCAAAACAGAGCAGCTTGTCCTTGATGGAGCGATCCGGGAAACGACCCTAAAAACAAAGACCGTGTCCGTGGAGGTCCATGATCTTCTTTCCGGAATCGAATCCTCCATCCGCTCGGTTGAAGAACTGGCCGGTTCGGTCAAGGAAGTGTACGGTCGCCTTCCGGACCTTCAGCGGACCCTCGATTCGCTGACCCAATCGAGCGCGGACATTTCAAGGATCACCATGGACATATCCCAGGTGACGGATCAGACGAATATTCTGGCTTTGAATGCCGCCATCGAGGCGGCCCGGGCCGGACAAAGCGGACGTGGATTTGCTGTCGTGGCGGACGAAGTCCGAAAGCTGGCTGTCCGGACGACAAATTTGACCAACGATATCGAAACACGGATTTCCGGGTCCATCTCTGAAACCAAGAATATATCGGAGGTTGTGGACACCCTTTCGTCCCTCGTTTCCAGATCCAGAGAGTTTGCGGCTCACGCGGAAAAACGGCTCTCGGGCATGACAAATACAATCGGTGACGTCGGGCGGACCTTTCAAAAGATCGAGTCCTCGATGGAGACGGGGGCCCGGAGCGTCGAATCCGTCTCCCTGCAGATCGACAAGACCGTTGATGAGTACCGGGTCCTGGCGGCCCTGAAGATTTAGGGAGGACAATTCCATGGGTTTTGCTTCCCCCTCCCCCTCTCTCCGAGACCCGTCTTCCTGGTACAGGATGCTCGATCATGGGTGACTATGTTCTTTTTCTGTCTCTTGACATTAAGTTTAAGTTAAAACTAAAATTGAGGGGTTATCGGGACAGGGCACCACTCTCCCGTCAATCGCAGATCTCAACCGCAGGAGGTTCAGATGTCTGAAGTCAACGTTAAGTGCATGAAGAATGGCCCGCTCGAAGTGACCGGAGAAATCTCTCTGACCGACGATAAAGGACAGGTCACCAAGGATGGCCAGAAGGCGCACTACCTTTGCCGTTGCGGTGCCTCTGCCAAGAAGCCCTTTTGCGACGGGTCCCATACCCGGGTTCACTTTACCTCCTAAAGATTTTCAGGGTCGGGATCCTGGAATGATCATCGCAGGGTCCCCTCCTCATTTTTCTTGAAGCTCCTTCTGCACAAGCTTCTCCCCTGATCTTTTTCCTTGAGTCTTTTTCCCCGCTCGGCTAATATCAAGGCGACAGAGACAACTCACTTCCCATGCAAGGATCTCCCTGCCATGATGACATTCCAGGATATGGTCATGACCCTCAAGGGGTTCTGGGCTCGCGAGGGGTGCCTTCTCCTTGAGCCTTACGACATGGAAATGGGCGCCGGGACCTTCCACCCGGCGACCTTTTTCGGCGCCCTTGGCCCTCAGGAAACTCGTGTTGCCTATGTTCAGGGATGCCGCCGCCCGACGGACGGCCGCTTTGGAGAGAATCCAAACCGCCTCCAGCACTATTACCAGTTTCAGGTCCTGATCAAGCCCTCTCCGGAGCGCTCCCAGGAGCTTTACCTGGCCAGCCTCGCGGCGCTGGGCTTGCGGTACCCTTCCCACGATATCCGGTTTGTCCATGACGACTGGGAATCCCCCACTCTCGGCGCCTGGGGACTCGGCTGGGAAGTGTGGCTTGACGGGATGGAGGTGACCCAGTTCACCTACTTCCAGGAGGTGGCCGGGATTTCGCTTTCTCCCATCAGTGTGGAGATTACCTATGGCCTCGAGCGCCTTGCAATGTATCTTCAGGGGGTGTCCAACGTCTACGATCTCCGCTACAACGATCGGGTCACCTACGGAGATATCTTCCAGGAGAACGAACGTCAGCAGTCAATTTCCAATTTTGAAAAGACCGACAGGGAGCGGGTTCGCCGGGAATTCGACCAGATGGAGTCCGAGTCCCGCTCCCTCCTTGAGGACGGTCTCTACCGTCCCGCCTATGAAAGGGTCCTCAGGATGTCGCACTGCTTCAACCTTCTCGATGCCCGTGGTGCCGTGGGAACCGAAGAGCGCCAGCGCCTCATCGGGCGCGTCCGGGGGCTCGCCCGCAAAGTGGCGGCCCTCTACACCGGAAAGGAAGAACGATGAGTGCGGCAAGTACCGGAGGTACCTCCGACCTGCGCCAGAGCGCCATTTTAGAGGTGGGTTGCGAAGAGCTCCCCGCCGCCTCGCTTGCCGAGGCGCTGGACTCACTGGCCCGCCTGATCCGGGAGGGACTTGAAGAGAAGGGGGCGTCTTTTTCGGAGATCTTTGCCGGGGGGACGCCGGCCCGTCTTGTTGTCCGTATCGACGGCCTGCTTCCGGAGACGGCCTCCCGGGAGGAGCTCATTACCGGGCCGCCGGTTGCTGCCGCCGGGGAATGGCCCTCCAATCCCTCTCCCGCCGTCCGGGGGTTTGCCAGGGGGCAGAATGTCTCTCCTGAGAGGCTTGAGGTCGTGGAGACTCCCAAGGGCCGCTATCTCGCCCTGCGTAAAAAGCTCCCCGCCTCTCCCGTTTTTGAGATCCTGCCGGAAATATTCCAGGGAGCCCTTTCCTCGCTGACATTTTCAAAGAGCATGCGCTGGGGAAAAGGGACCGGTCCGTTTCTTCGGCCCCTCCTCTGGATCCTGGCCCTCTATCGCGATGAGGTTATTGGTTTTGAATTCGCCGGACAGGTCTCAGGACGGTTGACCTCTCCGCCCCGGTATCGCGGGGGAACCCCGGTTCTGGTGCGTAATGTCGTGCATTACGACTCGGAGGTCCGGGAGTGGGGTGTTGAGCTCTCAATCCCGCGTCGCCGGGACCGCATCGAAAATGACCTTGTCCTGGCCATGCGGATGGAGGAGAGTTCGGGAACATGGCCTGATGGCCTGACCCTCTCTCTCGACCCCCAGCTTCTCGATGAGGTGACCTGCCTGGTGGAGAGTTACCGTGTGGTCCCGGCGACTCTGCCCGAGCGCTTCTCGGGGATTCCTGCCGCCGTCGTTCGCACCGTTTTGAAGGTTCACCAGAGGTTTTTTGTGGCCGACTCAGGGCCGGCCCGCCCTGTTGCCCATTTTCTCGGAGTTTCGGGCAATCCCACCGCCGATCTGTCTGTTGTCCGCGACGGGTATGTGCGCGTGGTGGCGGCCCGCCTCGAGGATGCGGCCTATTATATCGCCCGGGACATGGCCCTTCCCCTCTCAGAGAGGGTCGCTGGCCTGGACTCTGTGGTCTTCTTTCCGGGGGTGGGTTCGGTGGGCGATAAGGTCCGGGCCACCCGACGCATGCTTTTTGAGGTTCTGGCGCTCTTCCCCGACTCCCTGATTGCCCGCCACCACACCACCCGTGAAGGGCTGGCCGCTGTCTGTGAGCGGGCGGCCACCCTCTACAAGGCCGACCTTCTCACCGGGCTTGTCAAGGAGTTCCCGGAGCTTGAGGGAGAGGTGGGCGGCTACTACGCGCTCCGGGAGGCGGAGAAAAACGGGAAGCTGACTCCCTTTGACCGGGAAGTGTCGCAGGCGATCGCCTCCCACTACTCTCCGCGAACCTTCCGGGACCCCGTCCCCGAAGACCTCCCCTCCATACTCCTCTCCCTGTGCGATCGGGCGGTGGGTCAGGCCGGGGCCTTTCTGGGCGGCGCCAGTCCCAGCGGCTCCCTTGATCCCTTTGCCCTCCGGCGGAGCGGGTTGGGGCTGGTTCGCCTTCTCGCCGAGGGAGGGCTCCCGCTGACCCTCACGACGCTTGCAGAGCTGGCAGTTGAGGCCTGGGCTCTTGTTGCTCCCCCCAAACCCCCGGGGGAGATCTCGAAGGCGCTGGCCGACTTCTGGGAGGACCGGTTGGAGAGCTTCTTCGCGAGAGATGGAGCGTCGGCCTGGTACGGGGCCGCCCGCCTTCCCGGAGAGCCCCCCTTCCTCTCTCTGCGTCGCCTGGAGTTCCTCTCGGAGTTTCATCTGACGGAGGACTTTGAGCCCTTTGAAACACTCAAAACACGGGTAGACCGGATCCTCTCCGGAGATCCTCCTCCCTTTGACCCGTCGCTGATTGTCGTTGCCGAAGAAAAAGCTCTCTGGGAAAAGCTTGCTTCGGCTGGCGAGGCCGCCTTCCCGGCCAACCCCAGCCGGGAGGATTTTTTTGCCGAGGCGGGACGACTCCGCCCCCTCTTGCCAGTCGTTGACGCCTTTTTTTCCGCAGTTTTGGTCAACGACCCGGACCCGAAGATCCGGAATAACCGCCAGGCGCTCGTCGCCCTTCTTTCCCGGCGATTTGCCGTTCTTGGCCGTCTCGACCGCCTCGTCCCGCTTTCCCGGAAGGAGCGGGGAAACGGGTGAGCCCCTCCTCGGGAGAGCCGGCGGATCTGCGGTGGATGCAGCGCGCTCTTTCCCTGGCGGAGAGAGGGCGGGACACTGTTGCGCCCAACCCGATGGTGGGCGCTGTCGTGGTTCGGGACGGGGAAAAGGTGGGCGAGGGGTTCCACCGGGAAGCCGGTCAGGAGCATGCGGAGGTTCTCGCCCTCCGGGCTGCCGGTGACAGGGCCCGGGGTGCGACACTTTATGTGAACCTTGAGCCATGCTGCCATGTGGAGAAGCGGACTCCGCCCTGTACCGAGGCGATTGTCCGGGCCGGGATTGCCCGGGTGGTGGTCGCCATGAGAGACCCCAATCCCCGGGTTTTTGGCCGGGGGATCGAACGTCTTGAAGCCCAGCACATCCGGGTCACAGAAGGACCTCTTTCCTCCCGGGCCTTCGAGCAGAACCGGGGCTTTTCCTCTCTGATCCGCCAGGGGCGGCCCTTTGTCACTCTAAAAGGGGCGATGAGCCTCGACGGGAAGATCGCGACCGCCTCGGGAGACTCCCAGTGGATCTCCGGTCAGGACTCCCTTTCGTATGCCCACCGTCTCCGTCGTGACCACGATGCGATCCTGGTGGGTATCAGCACGGCCATGAAGGATGACCCCCGGCTGACCAACCGGCTGGCCGGCACCCATAATCACCAGCCGGTGAGAGTTGTCCTGGACTCCACGGGGCGCCTGCCCCCCGACTCCCGCCTTTTTGCCGAGGAGGGAGGGGGGCCGGTCTTTCTGGTGGCAGGATCCCGGGCGCCGGAAAAATCCCTCCGTCTTCTGGAAAAGAGCGGCGCCCGTATCTTTGTCCTGCCGGAAGAGAGGCCGGGGGAGATCGACCTGCGGGCACTGCTCTCCCTTTTAGAAAAAGAAGGGCTTCTGACCGTCCTGGTGGAGGGCGGGTCTCGGGTGAACGCCTCGTTTCTCGCTGCGGGCCTTGTGGACCGGATCCGGGTTGTTCTGGCTCCTCTGTTGATCGGGGGTACCGATGCCATCAGCTGGCTTGGGGGCTCTTCTCCGCCGACACTCTCCCGGGCCCGGAGGCTTCCGGCCTTTTCAGTCATTCGAAGGCTGGGGGATGATCTTCTTGTCGGGGCGGATTTCTGGGGGCCGGAGGCGCTGCCGGAGAGGGAGATTGCTTCCATGACGGCCGGGATGACCGCAGGTGGCGGGAAATCAGATAAGTGAAAGGAAGACGAACGGGTGTTTTCAGGAATTATTGAAGCGACAGGGCAGGTCCTGACACCTGTCGATGGCTCGGGAGATGCCGGGGGAGGACGTCTGGTAATCGGCGGAGTCCCCTTTGCCGCGGAGCTTGTGCCCGGCGAATCCGTGGCCATCGACGGGGCCTGCATGACAGTGGTGGAGGCCCGGGGTGAATCCTTTTTTGTGGATGTTTCCCGGGAGACCCTCCGGGTCACCCGCATGGGAGCCTTCAAGGCCGGCGACCGGGTCAACCTTGAGCGTGCCATGAAGCTCTCCGACCGTCTGGGGGGGCATCTTGTTCTGGGACACGTGGACTGTCTCGGCCGGATTGACTCCCGGGCGGTCGACGGCAACACCGCCTTCTTCGAGCTCTTTGTGCCCGCCCCCCACCATCGCTACCTGATTCCCAAGGGGTCCATTACCGTTGACGGGATCAGCCTCACCGTCAATCAGTTCCGCGATCTTCCCGATGGAAGCGGGAGTCTGGTAACCCTGGCCATCATTCCCCACACCTTGTCGGTGACCTCTCTGGGAGGGCGTCGTCCGGGGGATCGTGTTCATCTGGAGCTCGACATGGTCGGCAAGTATGTCGACCGGTTTCGGGCCGTGGACGGGGGGAGCTCTTCTGGTGAGTGAGCGTCGGTGTACCATCTGCGGGGCTCCGCTGGAGAGCGGCCTCCGGAGCGTTTTTTGCTCCGGGCGGTGCCGGACGATCGATCTCTCCCGGTGGCTTTCCGAGGAATACCGGATCCGGGGCGGGGAGGATGAGGAGGCCGGGGGCCTTGTTCGCTCCACGGACAGGGGAGGGGACGCCTCTTCCCCGGACGGCCGGGAGGAAGACCGATGACGGAGAATCTTCCCGGGGTCCTTTACGGGGTCGGCGTGGGTCCCGGGGATCCGGAGCTTCTGACGATGAAGGCTCACCGTATCTTAAGTGAGGTGCCCGTTCTTGCCGTTCCGACCTCCTACGCGGATGCCGGGTCGATGGCGATGGAGGTTCTGCGCCCTCTTCTCCAGGATCGGGAGAAGGCGGGACGCGCCCCGGAAATCGTGAGCCTTCTTTTTCCCATGACGCGTGATGAGGCCATTCTGGCCGAGGCCCGAAAAAAGAATGCCGAGGTTCTTCTGGGCGCCCTCTCCCGGGGAGACGCCGCCTTCGTGGCCCTGGGCGATATCCTGTTCTACTCGACCTTCGGAAATCTCCTGTCGGGTCTCTTTCCCCTGGCCCCCGGACTTCGGGTGGAGGTGGTCCCAGGCATTACCGCCTATGCGGCCGGGGTGGCGAAGCTTGTCGAGCCGCTGACGCAGGGATCGGAGCGTCTGGGGGTCCTGCCGGCCGTCTATGCTCCGGAAGATATCGAGAAGGCGCTCGATCTTTTTGAAGTGGTGGTCTTCATGAAGATCAACAAGGTATTTCCGGCGGTGCGGGAGATCCTCTCCCGCCGGGGTCTTCTTGATCGCACCGCCTATCTTTCCAGCGTGGGAATGCCGGGAGAGAGGATCGAGCGACGGATCGACAGGGTCGCCCCGGAGGAGGTTCCCTATATGTCGCTCCTCGTCGTGCGCAAAAATGGATGGATGCCCCGATGATCAACCCGGCAAATCGCGATCGCGAAGCGGCCCTCTCCTATATCGAACGGTATTTTCTTCCCAGTTCGGCCCTGCTGGGTATGGTGGGCATGGGGGGGCTCTTTCTCCTGTCGACCTTCCAGTGGCAGCGCCACACGCTCACCGTCCCGGCCTTCACCCGGGAGATGACAATCGGTCTGATGGCCGGCCTTCTCTCCCTTCTTCATGCCCGCTACCAGTACTTCATCCTCGAGACCTTCCCCCGCCACTACGCAGAGCTCGCCTCCCGGGCCGACCGGATGGTCCTTTCCCGCCCTGCCGCCATCGTTCACCCCCGGCGCCGTCAGGTGGTAATCGGGTATGTGGCCGGGATCCTCTCCTTTGTTGTTGCGATCGCCCTTCTCCATCGGGGAGTCTCCTGGATCGGAGTTGTCTCCTTCGCCATGGCGGGATTTTTTATTACCCGGGTTGTCTTTTGGAAAAAAGTGGTCGAGACGGCCCGCATGAATGCTGATGGAGGTGGAAAATGACGGGGATTCCCCTGCGGGAGATCCGCCCGGGGGTGGTCTATTTTGTGGGGGCCGGTCCCGGGGCCCCTGACCTCCTGACCGTCCGGGCCGCGCGCCTGCTTGAGGCGGCCCAGCTTGTGGTCTTTGCCGGGAGTCTTGTGCCGGAGGGGACGATGCGGGAGCTGTCCCCCCGGGGAGTCTGGGTTGACTCGGCGGGGATGACCCGGGAGGAGATCGTGGAGGCCCTGGCCCGGTCGGCGGAAAAAGGCGAAATTGTGGTCCGGTTGGCCTCGGGAGATCCCTCCATCTTCGGCGCCATGGCCGAGATGACCACGGCGCTGGATGACCGGGGAATTTCCTGGGAGGTTGTTCCGGGAGTGAGTTCTGTTTTTGCCGTGGCGGCGGCCCTTGGCATGGAGCTCACCCTCCCCGAGGTCAGCCAGACGGTCATCCTCACCCGCACCGCCGGCCGGACTCCCATGCCGGAGGGGGAGGATCTCGTCTCTCTGGCCTCCCATGGCTCCACCCTGGTGGTCTTCCTCTCCATCGACCGTATCGGGGAGCTCGTGGCGGATCTCCTCAAGGTGCGCCCCCCCTCCACCCCCGTGGCGGTTGTTGCCCGGGCGAGCTGGGAGAACGAGCGGATCTGCCGGGGGACCCTTGAGACGATCGAGTCTGAGGTGAAAAAGGCCCGGATCATGCGCCAGGCGCTTTTTGTCGTGGGACGTGTTCTCGACCCCGAGCTCCGGAGAGCGGCTCGAAGCCGGCTTTATGCTGCCGACTTCACTCACGGATTCCGGGAAGGAAGCATCGCCTCTGCAGACCCCGGTACTCCAACGAAATAACCCTGCCCCAGCGTTACCCCGCACGAGATCGCCATATCAAGAGACGCCTGATCTTCGATTCCTTCTCCCACCGTCTTGATCCCCAGTGATCGCGCCAGGCTCACGATACTGTGGACGATGGCCAGATCCACCGTGCTTCCCCGTCCGGCTCCCAGGATGAAGGGGCCGTCGATCTTCAGGTAGTCCACCGGAAATTCCCGAAGATAGTGGTGAGACGAAAATCCCGCTCCGAAATCATCAATTGAAAAGGAAAACCCCAGAGTTTTCAGCTCCCGGATAAGGTTTTCCACGATGCGCACGTTCTTGATGGCCTGCCGTTCGGTGATCTCGAAGGCGATACGATGGTTGGCAATGGCGGATTTGTTGACGATATCCACGATCCGGTTGGCAAAATCGGGGGCAGCCATGCCGTAGGGGGTCATGTTGAAGAAGAGGGTGCCTGAGAGCCCCCGTTCTGTGGCGATCGTCAGAGCCTTTTCCAGAATCGAGAAATCCATGGATGCCGCCAGGCCTGCCCGCTCCACAATGGAGATGAACTCCCCGGCGGTGACGATCTTGCCATCGTCATCCTGAAGACGTGCCAGTACTTCATATCCCGTGACCGTCTGTGCTGAAAGGTCCATGATGGGCTGGAAGTAGGGAAAGATCCGGTCGCTTCTGACCAGATCCAGAAGGTGCGCCTCCCGCTGTCCGGCGGTATGGAAATGAGTGGCCTCGCCCGGGTCGGGGACGCGGTAGGTATTCTTTCCTGCCTGCTTGGCTTTGTACATCATGCGGTCGGCGAGCGAAAAGAGGTCCTGGGCGTTTGAGGCATGGTCCGGGTAGAGGGCGATCCCGATGGAGATCGAAGCCTCAATGAGGGGTTGTCCCGCTTCCTCCGGCTCCATCCGGAAGAGGGAGATCTTTTCCCGGATCCGGTCGACGATGGTCGTAGCTCCGGCGAGGTCCACCTCCGGGAGGACAAAGGCGAACTCGTCTCCTCCATAGCGTGCGAGGATGTCTCCCTGCCGGGTTTCCGAAAGGAGGATTGCGGCCATTTCCTTGAGAAACCTGTCTCCGGTGGCGTGTCCGAAACTGTCATTGATCCGCTTGAAGTCATCGAGGTCGACGACACAGACCGCAAAGGAGTTGTCGTGGCGGCTGGCACGCCCTACCTCGTACTCCAGAAGCTCCCAGAAGACCCGCTGGTTGAAGAGGCGGGTCAGGGGATCCCGCACGGCATAATATTCGATCTCCTTGTTGTAAAGAGACAGCGCCTTCACCGATCCGAGCACATTGAGGATAGAGACGAGAAAGCCGCGGACCACCAGTTTGCGAATGGCATCGGAGCGGGTTCCGGCCAGACCCACACCGACAATGCCGCCGATCTGTGGACGATCGAGAAGAAGGCTTTCTGTTTCGAGGACGATGGAGTCTTCCGGGTGGGTCTGGGGCGGCGTGGGGGTGGTGGCCACTTCATGGAAGAAGGTGAGCTGTTTTTCCTCGGGGAGCAGGGCGTGCTCCCGGACCCGCCGGTCGATCGACTCCTCAAAGTAGCGCAATTCATTTGGAGTGGGCGCCCCGTTCCAGAAGACATGAAGTTCGTAGATCTCCTCGGGGCTGACAAAGAGAGAAAAAAGAAATCGTACGGGAAAGGTGTGGTTGATCTGAAGAAGAAGATTTTTGGTGAATTCCTTCCACTCCCGGATGACGTCGGAGGTGATGAGGAGCTTCTTGGTCAGGTCGACTTCAAATTCAAGGGTCTTGAGAAATCCGATCGAGCGCTGTTCGAGAAGCATAAAGGAGATGAGGAGGGCCAGAAAAAGAAGGAAGGAGGCGTTGAGGACGAGAGCCCGTCGATGCCGGAGGATCAGTCCCTGCTCCCGGAGGTGGCTCTCCTGGGCGTCGATTTGCCGGCCAAGAGTGAGGATGAGTCCGTACATCCGGGAGGAGAGGGCCCGGGGGATGATCGCCGAGCCTGTGGATGCCTTCTTCTTGAGGATCGCTTCGATATTCTGGATCGAGGTATAGACAAAGAGGGAGTTCAGGGCATGAACATTACGGGCCTCCTCGGACAGGAGGTTGCTTGAGAGTTGCTGCATGCTTGCGAGAGAGGTGATGGCCTGAACCTGATAGCCGCGGAAGAGAGAGCGCTCGGAAGCAGAGAAGGGGGTCCGGGCCTGAACCATGACAAAAAGAGAGGCAGAGACCGAGCGAAGGTTATTCTTCACGTCGCGATAATGGGCGGCGGTACGGGCGAGATGGCGGAGCTCCGTGTTGGTGCTCAAAAAGAGCGCAACATTTGTCAGGAGAATGATGCCGGCCGCTATCGACAACACGATTGTTGTCCGCAGGAGAGAGCGGGTGGCCTGGCCAGGATGTTCGAGATCCTGGAGGATCCGGGATGCCAGTGCCGTTTTCTTCTTCAGTAACTCCATGTCTGGCTCTCCATGGAAAGATCGTGGTCTGAAAGCAGGGAGACGGTCTCCCTGGGAGGCTCCTGTGCCCCTACGATGGGGTGGGGAAGGGAGGATGAGTCCTTCTCTCTTGAAAGACGCAAAGGAATCGCTGCCCGATTCATCCCGGGAGAAGGTCCGGTTGTGGCCCGGAAGGAAGGCTCAAATCCCCGGGCTTTTGCTTGGAGCTCATGCCGATCCCGGTGTCGGAGACGGCGATGTTCAAGAGTTCGGAAATGGGTTTGGGAGAAATAAATATCTTCCAATCATCGCTGAATTTTTATGTATTTTCAAGGAGGCTGATAATGGTCTGCCGATGGAGCCTCCGCTCCCCGCCGACAGGAGAGGGGACGGGGCCGGGTAGGGCAACATGCTTGCGGGAGGAGTTGCAGGGCAACCGTGCCGTTGATTTTGCCGGCCGGCACAAGCAGCAAGACAGTGTTTCTGGCGTGGCGGTACAGGAGCGTTCCGGGATTTTTCCTGAAAAATGGAAGATATCGGGGGAGAGAGCAAGGTGTTTCATGAATGTTTCGTTATGCTTCTCCGGTGAAACCCTGCGTTTCTTTTGTGAAACATCGGGGGAGTCTCTGAAAACGGGGGTCCCGAAAAAGTCTCCGGATTATCATGATGTTTCGTGTGTCCCTCTTGTTTTTCCTTCATGGCATGATTTGTGCTTAAAGACAACGTTCATGATTCAGTGGGGAGGCTCTGTCTCCTGCCTCTTTTGCTCCTTTATCCACTCCAAGCGGGCCTTTGGTCTGTAGTGAAGGAAAAACGTGCGTCTTCCTCTTTCTGTTTTGCGCGACCATGTCACAACCTATAACGAGCTGGCCGATGACGCCAACTGGAATCGCTTCAAGTCTCTTTCATGGAAGGATCTCAATCCCGGCCTTTTGACCGAAGGACAAAAACAGGCCGTTGTCTTTGTGACCCATGTGGAGGACTATACCCCCGGATACTGTGCCGAATACCAGTCGATCTTTCCCGTTAATGCGCCTTCTTCTCAGGAGGCGATGCACAATCGGGAACTTTTTCACTTTGTCTCGCGCTGGGGGCTTGAAGAGGATCGGCATGCCCAGGCGCTGGCCCTCTATCAGGTTCACTCCGGGATCGAAGCTGACTGGGACAGACTCTCGGAGACGCTGATCCTGGAGAGCCAGAAGGAGTACCAGGTCGGGTACAAAAATCTCCTTCAGGTCACTACCTACGCATTTCTTCAGGAGAAGGCGACCCAGCTCTATTACCAGAGCCTGGCCCGGAATGTGAAGGAGCCGGTTCTTGTCAGTCTTCTGCATCTGCTGACAAAGGATGAGTCCCGCCACTTTGTCTTTTTTTCCCGGATCGTTTCCTCTTACTTTGAAGAGTTTGGGCTCGACTGTCTTCCCCTGGTCGAAGAGGTGGCAGTGAACTACCGGATGCCGCTTCACAACACCATGAGTGATTACCGGCGCCGCGCGATACGTATGGCCCGCGAGGCCCCCGGTTACGATCGGGCCCTTCCTGTCCGCAACCTTTTCCGGTTTCTTGAGGAGATTGGTGCGGAGAGGCCCGAATGGCTTCCCGAGATTAACGCCTCGATCGGCCGGATGAAAGACCACCTTCGCATGTAGCCCTCCCCCCCGAGACCCCCCCAGGGGGTCCCCCTGTCTTCTTTGCTTTTCCCCCCTTACATCTCTTCGGGTGCCCGTCTCTTCCGGGTACCCGCCTCTTTCTCCCGATTTCTCGAGGAAAGTCTTCTTTCACTTTCTCCTTATTTTTCTTCGACTTTTTTCATTCATTGAGCGGCGCTCCCTGTGGTGGCAGGAAAAGAGTGAAATTTTCTTTTTTCTCTGGATGTTGACAGTTGGTAAAAATTAAGCAAACAAACTCGGTGCCTTAGAAGGATATTTATGTAAATATTTGTTATTGCTATATTTTTTTATTGGCTTATCACAGGGAGGGCAGTGGAAAAGCTGTGGAAAATGCTGTGGAGGCCCTTCTCCAACTCATCATCATCTTGGTCGGAGGAGCGTTTTGGCCATAAATTGGTCACTTCCGTTTTTCCCCGGAGGGGAGCGTTAGAGACACTTCTCAATGGGCACAGAGGGGATTCCGGGGCCCTCTTTCCCTTGAACTCACCCTCTGAAAAAAACGATGATAGGAGGGCATGAAAAAAGAATGAGATCTCAGGATAGGAAAGGTCGGGATGGGAGAGAAATGACCGTCAGAATGGTGCTTGGCACCGGGTCAGGAGTGGGCAAGTCATTATTAGTGGCGGGAATCTGTCGATTTGCTGCCCGGCAGGGGATGCGCGTCCGCCCCTTCAAGAGCCAGAACATGTCCAATAACTCCGCCGCCCTTCGTGAAGGGGGGGAGATTGCCCGGGCCCAGGCACTGCAGGCCCGGGGCTCCTGGGCGGAGCCCTCCTCCCTGATGAACCCCGTTCTCCTCAAACCGATGGGAGAAGGGCGTTCCCAGGTCATTTTCATGGGCCACCCCCTGGGACTCTTTTCCATCGCCGAGTACCGTGAGCTCAAAAAAGATCTCTTTCCCCAGGTCCTCGAGGCGTTCCATGAGCTTTCCAGAGAGTCGGATCTGGTGGTGATTGAAGGCGCCGGCTCCCCCGCCGAGATCAACCTTCTGTCGGAGGATATCGCCAACACCCGCCTGGCCCGTGAGCTCAGCGCCCCGGCCCTTCTCGTGGGAGATATCGAGCCGGGCGGAGTCTTCGCGTCGCTTTACGGGACGCTGGCCCTCCTTCCTCCTGATGACCGGGCCGTCATTCGCTGGCTGGCGATCAACAAGTTCCGGGGAGAGGCCGCTCTTCTCGACTCCGGAATGGAGCAGATCTCTCAGCTGACAGGCCGCCCCTTTTTGGGGGTGGTCCCCCATCTCGGCTCGCTGGCTCTTCCCGACGAGGATTCGTTTCAGGTCAGGGCGGGGACGAGGGGGGCGGACGAGACAGCCGCCAACCCCCTGAGACTTGTTGCGGTGGAGTGGCCTCACCTTTCCAACCGCTCGGACCTCGACTGCTTTCTCGCGGACCGCGGGGTCTCCCTGACGGCCGTCTCCCTCTCGGGGCCCTTTCCCCCCCTGTCCGGGGAGGCCCGCCCCGAAGCCCTCATCCTTCCAGGAAGCCGCCGGACCATCGCCGACCTCGAAGCCCTCTATGGCTCCCCCTTCCACTCCTGGCTTCTCGAGTACCAGCGTTCGGGAGGGGTGATCGCCGGAATTTGCGGAGGCTACCAGATGATGGGGCGCCGGGTCCTGGACCCGGCTGGAGTTGAGTCTTCCCGATCCGAGATCCCGGGGCTCGGCTTTTTCTCTTACGACGTGGTCTTCCGGGAGGCAAAGATTGCCAGACGGGTCCAGGCCCGCTTTCGCCGGGCGCCCTTTCGGGGGGGGGAGAGTCTTGTCGATCGCACCCTTTCCGGCTATGAGATCCGCCAGGGATGGTCGGACTCTCAGGGGGGGGAGGCCCTGTTCGATCTCTTCGATCCTGAGGACGGGCGCTTTCTGGAGTCAGAAGGCCGCTGCGATCCCGACCGGAATCTCTTCGGGTCGCCGATTCATGGCCTCTTTGATGACCGGACCTTTCGTCATGCTTTCTACGACCGTCTTCGCCCTGGAAGGATCCCGCTTCAGGATCTTGCGGATTCGGGAGAAGAGATCGACCGGGCCCTTGATCGCGTGGCCGAGACCCTGTCCCGGAGCCTTGACCTTGAGTCTTTTCTTTTCAGGGAACCTCCTCCGGCCATGACCATTGCTCCCAAGGGGGACCCGTTTGCTGGCAGATAGCCTTCTGTCCAACGCTCCCGTGGCACTCTTCGGTTTGGGCGGAGACCTCCTGCTGGGAGAGAGGCTGTCCTTGCTTCATCCCGTCCTTCTGATGGGGAAAATGGCCGCAAGGCTCGAATCAGGGATTCGTTCACGTGTGTCGCCCGACCATCTTCGACCGGCGGGCATTCTTCTGCCCGTGATTCTGTGCGGGAGCTTCGGGGGGGGATCCTGGCTCATCTTGTTGCTGGTTTCCCATCTGGCCGGAGCTGCGGCCTCCACTCTCGTCTCGGTCTTTTGGGCCACCCAGCTCCTGGCGTCAAGAAGCCTTGCCGACCATGTGCTGGCGGTCCTCGCACCTCTTCTTGCCGGGGAAAGGGACGCCGCCCGGCGCTCCCTCTCCCGTATTGTCGGCCGGGATACCGCCGATCTTCCGGACAGCGGAATTGCCCGGGGAGCCCTTGAGAGCCTGTGGGAGAATGCGAACGATGCGGTGGTCGCCCCCCTGTTCTTTCTCCTTCTGGGAGGGGTTCCTTTGCTGATGGTCTACAAGGCGGCCAGCACCCTCGACTCAATGGTGGGTTATCGTAACGAGCGCTATCTGAGGATTGGCTGGGCCAGTGCCCGTCTTGATGACATCCTCGCCTTCATTCCGGCCCGCCTCACCTTCGTCTTCATGTTTCTTTTCCTGCTGCCCTTCCTTCCTGAAGGAAGCCCCTCCTGCCCTCTGTGGGGACGGGAGTCCTGTCTGGCCCGGGCCTGGCGGTTTCGGCGGGCCCACCCCAGCCCCAACAGCGGCTATCCGATCGCCGCCTTTGCCGCCCTCCGCGGAATCCGTCTTGGCGGGGGGGCCCAATACTTCGGTCAGTGGGTGGAAAAACCTGCAATCGGAGAAGGTCCGGAACCTTCTCCGATCGATCTTGTGGCGGGGCTTTTTCTTTTCAGAATGTTTGTCTTTTCTCTCCTGGTTCTTCTCTGTTTCCTGGTCCTTCTCTGGTGGAGGCTCCGATCGTGAGCGGGTCTTTTCTCTTCCCGGATCGCCAGGAAAAGGGCTGGGATCATGGAGGACCGGCCCCCGGGGAAACTCCCCGCTGCCACCTGGATGCCAGTACAACCGTCAACCCCTTCCCCTCTCCCCTGCTGGTTGCCCGCTTGCGCTCTGCACTGGAGGATGCCGGGCACTACCCCGATCCCGCTGCAGGAGAGGCTCTTCGGGCGATCGGTAAACGTTTCTCACTGTCCCCGGCCTGTGTGGCAGCGGGGGGAGGGGCGACGCTTCTGCTCTATGCCCTGCTGGGCTCGGGCTCCTTTTCCCGGATCGTCAGCTTCTCTCCGGTCTTTTCCGAATACCTCCGCGCTGCCGATGTGTCCGGACGTTCTCTCTTAGCGGTCCCACCGGCCCGAAGGCTTTCCTGGGAGGGAGAGGTCGGAGCCGGGCTGGTCTCGCTCTTCGGGGGACGGGACCTGCCCTGGGGCATCGACTGGGAGTCCCTTCCGCAGATCCTTGCGGGGGATCTCGTTGTCCTGGTGAACCCGGTCAATCCCACGGGGCAGGAGATCTCCCGTCAGGAAGTTCTGGCGCTCTTCCGGAGGGTCTCAGGGTCGGGGGGAGCGCTCCTTGTGGACGAGTCTTTCCAGGATTTTCTCGGCAACCGCTCCTCCGTTCTTGAACAGGCCGGAGAGGGACCCCTTTACGTTCTTCGCTCCCTGACAAAAATCACCGGGCTTCCGGGAGTCCGGGCCGGCTTTCTGGCCGGCCCCGAAAGGGAGGCCCGTCGCCTCCGGGAACGTTTGGGGCCCTGGGCCTTGGGCACCGTGGAGCAATCCCTGGTGCTCTGGACGATGGAGGAGGAGCGGCAGAGGACGGGGTTCGGGTATCGTCCCGAGGCAAAAGAGCTTCTTTGCTCGGAGCTTTTCGCGGCGGGATGGGCTGTTTTGCCGGGAGAGGGGCCCTTTGTTCTGGCATCTCCGAATATGGGTCCCCGGGAGTGTCGGGAAAAGGTTCAGAAACTGCGGGAGAGAGGTGTTCGGCTTCGACTGGCTTCCGGGTTCGGCCTCTCCGGGGGGGAGGCGCTTCTTCGCTTGGGATTCGAGGCTCTTTCCCGCCCGGGGGAGCTTCTCGGGCAGTTTTGGGGCCGGCCAGGAGAGCGCGCGGGGGCCATTCACCCGTAGGAGAGGTCCCCTGTCCGGGTAATGCGTCCGATTTTGGGAAAGATCCATCGAAAGGCGAAGTCGTGCATCTCCCGGGAGAGAGAAGAGGCAAGGTCTTCCGGAAGAATCAGTGCGTATCCCAGCTCCCACCCTTGCCTGGCGGTGGACTCCACGCCCATGTTGGTGGCGATGCCCCCGAGAATGACCGTGTCGATTCCCCGGCGGCGCATCTGGAGGTCGAGTTCGGTCTGATGGAAGGCTCCCCACTGGCGCTTGGTAATGAAAAGATCTCCGGGAGTCGCAAGCCCTTCTGCCAGGTCGGAAAATCCCGGAGGAAATCCCCCGGGCGGGGCTGAAGCCGGCTGGTCAACCGGTTGCTGCAAGGCATCGGCCCTATCGGGTGAAAATGCGACAGTCACCCAAATCACAAGGCCTCCTGCCTCTCGAGTCACCCGCGCCAGCTTCCGGGATCGTTCGACGATGTCCATTCCCGTATGGGGGGAGAGCTCTCGGCCAATGATCCCTTTCTGCAGATCAATCAAAACAAGGGCTGTCTTTTGTGGTGTGAGTTTCATAAAAGTCTCTCCCTGTCTTGGCCGTGAAGAGTTTATTATTGTTTGATTTGTCAAAGTAAAGATAGCAATTTATTGTCAGTATTGCGAAAATATGCAAACTATTGAAAATTCTCCGGTATTGGCGCATGATGAAAGAGTGACACAAGGCGGTCGGTTTTTCCATGAGCCGTCATTGAGTTCCGCAATGATCGGACCTCGTACTTTCAACAAGGAGGTTTGAATGGAGGAATCCAAGTACCAGAAGCTCCTGACGGTTCGTCAGGTGGCCGAGGTTCTGGGGGTCTCCCAGGTGACGATCCGGACCTGGGACAGAATGGGAAAAATCCGGACGATTCGGACGCCAGGAAATCATAGGAGAATACCGGAAGATGAGCTGGCCCGCCTCCTGAATCCGGAAGGTTCGGATGTCATGGAAGCTCCGGTGGCATCGTCCTGACACAAGCCCAAGATCGATCGAACGAACAAGGGAGTCGCTCCCGGCGGTTTGATTCATTTTGAGCTTCTGGTGGGGGGAGATCGCATATGCGGTCTCCCTTTTTTTGGCTCTCGCCTCTCTCTTGCCGGTCAGGATGAAAAGACCGTCCTCTGTGAAGTTCCTGTTGACGGTGATGCACGTTCTTCATTGGCCTGGAAAGGTTCTCCTCTCCGTTTCTGAGTAAAAGGAAGGGATGGCGAGAACCTCCCCGGGAAGAGAAGGTGGAGGGCCCCGCCGGAGGTATGCCCGAAGGATTGTCTTCGGGGGCTGTCCTGTTGTATAGTGGTGCGGCTGTCCTTCTTTCGTTCCGGCTTCCTTTTGAAGCCGGCTTTTTATCATGGATTTCCATGGACACAGGGACAATGTCGGGGCGTGGCGCAGCCTGGTAGCGCACACCGTTCGGGACGGTGGGGTCGAAGGTTCAAATCCTTTCGCCCCGACCATTTTTCTTGCGTCATCATGGCAACCTTCGTCCTCCTTTCCGGAGAAAACCGGGTTTTTTCGGCAGGCATGTTGCTGCGGCCCTTTTTTCTTTCGGAGATCCCTGTCCGTTCCGACACATGGCAATACCCCCTGTCCCTCATTCGGGAGTCCTCTGATGAAGACCTCTTTTTCTTTCTGACCGGACCATGAGCCTGCAGACCCTTCGCTTTCGTGTGACCGGCCGGGTTCAGGGAGTGGGATTTCGGGCCTATGTGAGGACAAGGGCCCTGGAGATGGGGGCGACCGGGGTGGTTGCCAACTGCCCTGACGGGTCGGTGCAGGGGACCATCACGCTTTCGGAGGGCCTTCTCCCTTTGTTTCAGGAGGCCCTTCGTACCGGTCCCCCCGGAGCCCGTGTCGATGCTCTGGAAATAGAGGCGGCGGACCCTTTCCCGGGAGGCGTGGGAGAGGGGTTCCGAATCGAAAAGGATTGTCTGTGAGCGAGAGATTTTCCGACGATGCCGGAGAGGTTGAGCCGATGGCGGACTCTCCGGCGGAAGGTGTTTCCGGTGATGTCGGCTCCCTGGCCCTCTATCTCCGGACTCTCCGCGACTATCCCCTGCTGACGGCCTCGGAGGAGGTCGATCTGGCGCGGAAGATCGCGGCCGGAGACGTTGATGCCAGGGAGAGGATGATTCTCTCCAATTTACGTCTTGTTGTGATGATCGCCAAGCGCTACGCGGGCCGAGGCCTTCCCTTTCCGGACCTCATCGAAGAAGGCAACCTGGGGCTGATGAAAGCGGTCGACCGCTATGATCCGGAGAAGGGCTTCCGGTTCAGTACCTATGCCTCCTGGTGGATCCGTCAGGCCATCGAGCGGGCGGTGATCAATCTGGGACACATGATTCGCCTTCCTGTCCACATGAGGGAAAAGGTGAACCGCTATCTTGCTGCGGTTGAGCATATGGTCTCCTCCGGAAAGGAGCCAGACTCCCCGGAGGCGGCCCGGAAGGCGGGGCTGACCGTGGAGGAGTTCGAGTCGCTCTATCCTCTGATCGCTTCCACAATCTCGCTTGATGCTCCTGTGGGAGAGCAGGAGGAGAGCACCCTCAAGGATCTTCTGGGAGATCCGGAGGCCGCCTCCCCGCTTGATGTTGTCTCCCGGAGGGAGGAGGGGCGGGAGCTCGAGGAGGCTCTGACGATTCTCCGTCCAAGGGAGCGGGATATCCTCTTCCTCCGGTTCGGGCTGTCGGGGGAGGACCCCCTGACACTTGATGAAATTGGCCGGCGCATGGGGATCACCCGGGAGCGGGTCCGCCAGATCGAGGCGGTGGCCCTCTCCAAGATGAGAGCCTATATCGACGACGCCCGTCCTTTTGCATCCCCGCAGAGTCCGACGCCTTCCCGCCCTCCCCGATAGGGGAGGCAGAGGGCCTGTTCCCAATCTTCCCCTGAGGGGGAATTCTGTCCGAGAGGAGACCGGTTCATGGATTTTGGAAAATACGTTCGCACAGTCCCTGACTTTCCCAAAAAAGGGATTCTCTTTTATGACCTTATGCCCCTCTTCGGCTCCTCCGAGGGCTTCCCTCGCCTGATCGAGACAATCGCCGCCTCCTACCGGACGGAGAAGCTGGCCCATGTGGTGGGGATTGAGGCCCGGGGCTTCATCGTCGGGGCGGCCCTGGCCAACCTTCTGGGTGTCGGCTTTGTGCCCATCCGCAAGAAGGGCAAGCTTCCCGGAGAGGTCCGGGAGCTCTCCTATGCCCTGGAGTATGGCCAGGACACCATTGCCATCCAGGACGGCGCCATCGCGAAAGGGGCCAAGGTTCTTCTGGTGGATGATCTCTTGGCGACCGGCGGAACCGCCAAGGCAGCCCTGGACCTCCTCGGTCAGGTGGGGGCGAATGTCGTCGAGACGTATTTTGTGGCGGAACTGGTGGGTCTCGGGGGCCGTGACCGGCTGTCCGGACGCAAGATCCGCTCCCTTTTGACCTACCATGTGACGGAGTAGCTCCATGGGCGCCGCGGACCATTTTTTTGTCGTTCATGTGATCTATCTTCGGCCCTTTTCCGAGATTGATCCTCTGGTCGCCCCTCACCGTGAGCATCTTGACCGTCTGGTGGCGGACGGGCACCTGCTTCTCTCCGGTCCGCTCGTTCCCCGTACCGGAGGTCTTTTGCTCATGCGGGCCTCCGGGCGGACTGTCATTGAGGGCATGCTGGCCGAGGATCCCTATGCCCGGGCTCAGGTGGCACGCTACGAGGTGCTGGAATTTTCTCCGGTAAAGTTCAGTGACGAGCTCCGGGCTGTCTTTGGAGGGGGGTAGCCCTCCCCCGCCGTCCCCAATCGCTGTCGGGGCTCCGTGAAACGCTCCACTCTCAGGGGCCTCGGCCCGAAGGGGTTGGCCCTCGGGTTTTTTACCCCCCTGCTTTCCTCGATTCTCGGAGAGCTGCGCGGGGGACTCCTGAGCCGCACGCTGGCCCAGGCTCCCTTCGTGGGTCTTCTTTCCGCCTATGCCATCAGCCAGTTCAGTGAGGGCATGACCCAGACGGCCCTCACCTGGATTGCCTTCCAGATCCGACATGGTGATGTCTCCCTGGTGGGGCATATCGGGGTGATCCAGACGGTCGTCCCTTTTCTGGTACTGATTCCGGCAGGCCTCTTGGTTGATCTCCTTCCCCGGCAGGCCCTTCTTGCCGCACTGAATCTCTTCAAGGGGGCCACTTACTCCCTGATCCCCATTCTTGCCCTCTTTGCTCCTGTCGGAACCGACTCCCTGATCATGATTGTTGTGACGACAGCCGTCTTCTCGGCCGCCGTGGGTCCGGCTTTCAATGCTTCTGTTCCCGAGTTCGTTCCCCGGGACCGTCTTGAGCATGCCAATGGATGGATACAGATTGCCGGGCAGGGGGGCTATCTTCTGGGTCCGCTTTCGGCGGCGGGGCTGCTTTTGTTCCTTCCCGCTCCCTGGCTTCTGGTGGCCTCCGGGGCAGGGTTTGCCCTGTCGGCCTTTCTGTTTGTCCTGATCTCGCCGTCTCTGCCGGTTGCGAAGAGGGATCGCTCAAAAGGCGGGGAGGGAGGGTTGCGAGGCCACCTGGCTGGCTTCAAGGTAACGGGTCGCATCCTTCTCCGCAGCCCGCTGCTCCTCTTTGCCACCTTCCTGCTGGTTCTCTTTGCCCTCTTCAATGCTCCGATGTCGATGGTCTTTCCCCTTCTGTCCTCCCAGATCTTCCATGCCCCCCCCTCCTTCTATGCGCTTCTGTCAGGCGCCTACTTTGTGGGAAGCTTTTTGGGGGGGATCTTCCTGATCGGGCGCCGGCTTCCCAAACCGATTCACATGATCCTCGCCGGAATGCTGCTGGCCGGGGTTTCCTTTATCCTCATTCCCAGGTTGCCCTTCGAGTGGGCCGGTGTGACCCTGCTGCTTCTGGCCGGACTCGGGCTTTCCTGGATCCAGCCCCTGGTCCTGACCCGCTTCCAGCAAATTGTTCCGGGGGAGAGTCTGGGGCGATTTCTGTCCCTGGCGATGTCGCTCTTCCTGCTGGCGGCGGTGGCCGGAATTCAGGGGGGCACCCTCTACCTCCATCACTCTCCCGTGACCTCTTTTCTGAAACTGGGCGGGACGCTTCTCCTCGTTATCGCCCTTCTCTTGTTACCTTTCGTAACACTCTTTCGCTCCCGCCTGTCCTGAAAGGATCCATCGCGGCGCCCTTTCCGGGACAGCCCTCTCCTTAGGGACGAACCTTGTTCCGCCCTCCCGGCCGCTGGCCCAGTTCTTGCTGCTAGCAACATGAGAAAAGTCCGGATTCATGATCCGGAGCTCTCTTCTTCGGCCAGTGGTCGAATTGAAACCCACAGGAGCGGACTCCATGTCCTTTGCCATCCACCTCAAAGCCTCTCGAGACTTGCTCACCGAGCGCAATTTTGGACTTCTCCTCCTGGGACAGCTTGTCAGCCAGCTGGGGGAGAATCTCAACAAAGTCGCTCTGCTGTGGTTTGTCTACCTCTTCACCCGGAGTGCGGAGGCGATGATCGTGGTGGGGGTTCTCCAGACACTGCCTCCCATGCTGTTTTTCTGGGCCAACGGGGTTCTGCTCGACCGTTACCCCAAACGGCGGACAATGATCATGGTTGACGCTGTAAGGGGATTGCTGGTGCTCCTTATTCCCGCCCTGTATCTCCAGCATGCGCTGACACTGCCGGTGCTCTATCTCCTGGTTTTTCTCGTGGCCACTGCGAGCGGGATCTTCGGTCCGGCGCTCTATTCGGTCATTCCCCTCATGGTGGCGGAGCCGCGTCGGGTCTCGGCCAATGCCCTCATGCAGACCACCGGCCAGGTGGGAACGCTGGTGGGGCCGCTCCTGGGAGGTCTTCTTTCAGCCTTCTACAACCCGGTCTTTGTGATGGTCATCAATGGCGTGACCTTTCTGGTGTCCGCCCTCTTCCTCCTGGCGATTGCCATCCGTGAGATTCCCGATCCGGAGATTCCCCCTGTTCCGGGTCTTTCCGGTGTCCTCTTTGAGGTCCGGGAGGGGATTCGCTTCATCTTTTCCAACAACCCCCTCTTTTTAGGCCTCTTTATCATCATGACCCTCTACGGGGTTATCAGCGGGCCGGTCTCCCTTCTCCTGCCCGTCCTGTCGAAGACCGTCCTGCATTCCGGAGCGAATGGATTCGGGATGCTCCTTTCCGCCTACGGGGTCGGAATGCTCCTCTCTTCGATCCTCCTTACGGTGCGACCTCCGGACAATCTCTTTCGCTGGATTTCCGGCGGATTCCTCGCCGGAGGAGCGGCCATGCTCCTTCTGGCCGGAAGTTCGCATATGGCGGTGGACCTGATCCTGATGATGCTGTTCGGGATGGCGGTCTCCGTGGTCAATCCGCTCGCGCATACCCTCATGCAGAACAATGCCCCCTCCCGAATGCTCTCCCGGGTTCTCACCACGATGAGCCTGGGTTTTCTGGGGGGAGCTATTGTAGGGATGGTGGGGCTCCCCGGCCTGGTGGCCCGCATGGGCATTCTCCCCGTGCTGGCCATTTTGGGGGGTGTGCTGGTCCTCTCCTGGGGCGCGGTCAACATGATTGAGGCCGGGTGTCGGGAGGGGTCGGCCTGCGGCTCGGCTCTTTCCCGGCTCTGGACGTTTTTTGGAGTGCTGCCGTCGCCGGCCCGTCAGTCCGGCTCCGAAGCCTCCGTTAAAGGAGAGAAGCTGTGAAGGTTGCCCTCGTATCGACCCCGTTTGTCAGTGTGCCGCCAAAGAAGTATGGCGGGACGGAGCTCTTTTTGTACCATTTGGCTGAAGGTCTTGTGGATCGTGGCCATGAGGTGGTTCTTTTCGCCACGGGAGACTCCCGCACACGGGCCAACCTCGAATTCACCTTTCCTGCAGCCCGCTGGCCCATTGTGGGGCGCGACGAGCATATCCATCTCGCCTTTGCCGCCAAACGCATCCTCGAGCGAAAAGACATCGATGTCGTTCACTGGCAGTCGCCGGTTTCTCTTCCGTATGCTTCCATCGCAGGTGTGCCGGCGGCGGTGACATTGCACCATGCCAGGACAAACGAGTTTTCTGAGATTTATCGCCATTACTCCGAGAATCATTATGTGGCGATCAGCCATTCCCAGCGGGCCCAGGAGCTCCCCCTTCCGCTCTTTTCCGTCGTTCACCACGGACTCGATCCAGGGGCCTACCCGCCCTCCTACGAGGTGGGGCGCTATGCCGCCTTCCTGGGCCGTCTGGCCCCTGAGAAGGGACCCGACAGCGCCTGCCGTGTTGCGATCCAGGCCAGGATGCCTCTTCATATCGGTGGAGCGGTTCATCCCTGCGACACCGGCTTTTACAACGAGACGCTCCGGGAACTCATGGCTCACCCGGAAATTCACTGGCTGGGACAGGTGGACCACCTTCAGAAGGTCTCGCTTCTCCAGGGAGCCCGCGCCCTTCTCGTTCCCATCCGATGGGAGGAGCCCTTTGGGCTTGTCATGATCGAGGCCATGCTGTGTGGTACGCCCGTTATCGCCTTCAAGCGTGGAGCGGCGGCCGAGCTTGTCGAAGACGGCGTGACCGGCTTCCAGGTTGACAGTGAGGCCGAGATGGCCGAAATTCTCGCCGGCAAGATTTCCTCTATCGACCGGGAGGCCTGCCGGGCACGGGCCGTCGAGCTCTACTCCACCCGGGTGATGGTGGACGGCTATGAGCGGATCTACCGCCAGATTCTTGACCGGTCACGTTCGGCCGGCATGCCGGGACGGTCGGACCGGACCTCCCCGGCCTCCCCTCTCCTTTCTGAGGTGCGCTGATGACTCCCTCCTCCCTGGCCCTGCTTGATGATCCTCATTCCGCGGACAACCTCTCCGGATCACCGGATATTGCCGGTCTCAGGGGGCCGGAAGACCTGGTCCGGTTCTACCGGGAGGCGGCGGGAACCGCTCCGCTTCTCGTGGTGACCAACCGGGAGCCTGTGGTCTGGAAGGGGGAGGGATGTCTCTCTCTTCCGCCTGGCGGGGTCAGCCAGACCATTCATCGCCTTCTCTCCCGGACCGGGGGGCGCTGGATTGCGCTCCGGGATTCCGGGGGGCCGGACGGGCTCCGGGTTCCCGGTGATGAGGGAGATCCGGGCTATCGCCTCGATCGCATGGAGATCCCTCCGGCCCTTATGGAAGGGCACTATGCGGGCTTCTCGAATGGCGTGCTCTGGCCGTTCTTCCATGACGAGCCCTCCCGTATTTCCGGGTCGGTGGAGGACCTTGTGGCCTACCGGGAGGTCAACCGGCGGGTGGCAGCGCGGGTGCTTGAAAGCCTGCGCGAGAGCTCTCCCTCCCTTGTCTGGGTCCACGACTATCAGATGGCCCTGGTGGGTCGCGAGATGCGCCGGTCGGGCAGTGCGCTTCCCCCTCTTGCTTTTTTCTGGCACATTCCCTGGGTGGAGACGCCTGTGAGTGGGGGTATTCCCCGCTGGCTCGGCGAGATTGTCACCGGACTTCTCTCCTATGACCAGGTCGGCTTCCAGACAGAGCTCTACCGGGACCGTTTTCTCGAGACCGTCTTTGCCCTGTTCGGCTCCCGCGCCTCCTGGGACGGAGAGACATTGTCGGTGGCAATGGAGGGCGGCATTCGCCGGATCCACCCCGGCGTCTTTCCCATCTCGATCGACCCCGACCACTTCCGGATGATGGCCCGGGATCCGGCCAACACCCTTCGGGCCCGCCTCTTTCTCTCGGACCTCGGCCTCGATGAGAAGCGCGCTCCGGGAGGCTACCTCATCTCCGTCGACCGGCTGGACTACTCCAAGGGCTTTCTCGAGCGTCTCGACATGCTCGAAGCCCTCTATGCGTTAGATCCCAGCCGGCTGGGCCGGCTCTCGTTGCTCCAGGTGGCGCCTTCCACCCGTCTGTCGGTCGATGCCTATCGCCGGTACGCGGAGGCCGCTGAGAGTCGGGCGGCCGAGCTCAACCGCCGCTACGCGAAAGGAGACTGGAGGCCGGTTGTGACCGTTTCCCGCTCTCTTGATCCCTCGCTTCTGGCGCCTCTCTACAACCTCTCCCGGGGGTGTCTGGTCACCGCGACCCGCGACGGGATGAATCTTGTCGCCAAGGAGTTTCTGGCTTCTCAGGACGGAGGCGGCTCCCCGCTCTTCGTCAGCCGCCACACCGGAACGGCGATGACGATGGAGGGGCTCTCCCTTGTCGATCCGGCCGATCCGGCCCTTTCTGCCCGGATGATCCATGAGGGGCTCATTCTCGACCCCCGGAGGGTGGAAAAAAAGAATCGTGAAGCGCTGGCCTTTCTTCGGGAGCACAATGTCTACCGGTGGATGGCATCGAATCTTGTCCGTCCCCTTCTTTCCGCCTCTTCCCGCTCCGGGACTCTGGCACGTCCCGCCTGATGGGGGATCTGCCCCGTCTCTCTTTTCGGGATCCCCTGGAGCTGGGCCGTCGCCCGGCTCTCTTTCTGGACTTTGACGGAACCCTGGTTCCGATCTCCTCCCGCCCCTCCGATGTCCACCTTTCCGAAGAGCACGCCCGGCTTCTCGGCCTCCTCGCCGGGACATGTCCCACCTTTGTCATCTCCGGCCGGGGAGAGGCCGATCTCCTGGCGAGACTTCCCGCAGTGGCGCTGGCCGGTGTTTCCGCCGACCATGGGGCGGTCCGGATTCTCGCGGGGGAACGCCATCTCCACCCGGAGGCGGAGCGGGCCCGGGAGGGGCTTCCCGACCTGTCGGTCCGCGTCCGGGAAGAAATGGAGGCCATCCCCGGAGTTCTGGTCGAGGGGAAGGAGTTCAGCCTGTCAATCCACTACCGGCTGATGGCGCCGGAGCAGATCGGGGAGGCGCGGGAACGTCTTGAGAGAATTCTCGCGGAGTCTGTCGGCAGGGAGGGCGGGCCCGGGCTTCGAATCAGCGAAGGGAAAAAAGTGTGGGAAATCCGTCCGGCCCGGGGGGTGACGAAGGAAGAGTCGCTGGACTTTTTTCTCGACTGGCTCTCGGCAGGAGCCATGGGATCTGACGCGTACTTTCCTGTGATGGCCGGGGATGACACCACCGATCTGGCGGCGGTCAACCGGGCCCGGGCCCGGGGTGGAATCGGCATCTGGGTGGGATCGCCCCCCCCGGGTCTTGATCCCGGGGCCACCGTTCTTGCCTCTCCGGAAGAGCTTTGGGCGGCACTTCGCACGCTTCTTCCGGATCCGCTTCCTGCGTCTCCGGGAAGGGGGGGGAGGCTCTAGAGGCCGCTTCGGCGAAGGTAGTCTGCGAGGGCGCTCTCAAGGCTTCGCAGCGCCAGTCCGTTTTGCCGGGCCTTGTCGTTCGACAGGACGGAGTAGGGAGAGCGGGGGGCCGGGGGATGATAATCCCGGAGGGAGACGGGACTCAGGTCGGCCTTGGTCTTTGTTATCTCGAAGATCATTCTGGCGAAGTCGTACCAGGTTGTCCGGCCGGCGTTTGTCAGGTGGTAGAGTCCCGGGGGATGGCGGTCGAGAATGAGCGTCCAGAGGGCCTCCGCGAGATCCCATGTAGCGGTGGGGCCGACATGGCAGTCGTCGATAACCTTCAGGGGGCGACCCGCCCGGGCGGCCGTGAGCATTGTGGTGACGAAGTTGCCCCCTTTCTGCCCCGAGCCTTTTCCCCCGTAGAGACCGCACGTTCGGACTACGGTGGCCCGCTCCCAGGTGGAGAGGACCAGTCGTTCCCCGGTCGCCTTGGAGAGTCCGTAGACCGAGAGTGGCCGCGGGCAGGTCTCTTCGGAGTAGGGGATCTGCTCCCGCTCGTTGATGCCTCCGCTCATGACATAGTCGGTCGAAAAGTGAAGCAGGGCGGATCCGGCCTCCCGGCAGGCCCGGGCCAGCTCCCCCGGAAGAAAGGCATTCATCTCGAAACATGGCCGCATCTCTGTCTCGGCCCGGTCGACGGCATTGTAGGCGCTGGTATTGATGACGAGATCGAACCGTCTCTCCCTGATCTTTTGGAGGGAGTGGGGATCGGTCAGGTCGAAATCGGGGCGGTCGAGGGGGGTGATCGCGACGGGGTGCCGTCCCTCCAGCGGGGCCCGGGCCAGAAGATCGGAGCCCAGCTGTCCCCGGGAGCCGATAAGTCCGATGGTCATGGGAGCTGACATGAGGCGTCCTTGTCGTTGGTGTTCGTTGGCGGCAATGAGGGGCTCCGTGGAGATTCGGACGGCATTCTGTCATAATAGGTCATTGTCCAGACCCTGCGGCCATTGCAGAAACGGGCGGGCCGCTCTCTCCGGAAGGGGTTGGATTCACTCCGGACGGATCTCCCGGACCGGGGTCCCTCTGACCAGACAGAATCTTAACACAAGAGCTCCTCAGAACGATCGGGGAGTCCGTTCTCCGGGAGAACGGACGAAATGATGAAAGGATCTTCATGCGCTATCTCGTGACCGGCGGCGCCGGTTTTGTCGGTTCCAACCTGGTGCGGCGACTCGAGGCCGATGGCCACGACGTGACCGTGATCGATGATCTCTCTTCGGGACACTTCAAGAACCTCGTCGGCTTCCGGGGAGACTTCTATGCCGAAGATATCTCCCGGATGGACCTGGTCTCAGTCTTCGCCGGCCGTCCGGCCTTCGATGCGGTCTTCCACCAGGCCTCCATTACCGACACCACCGTCATGGACCAGCGCTTCATGATGGAGAGGAATGTTGAGGGCTTCCGGCGGGTGATCGACTATGCCCTTCGCCATACACTTCCTGTGGTCTATGCCTCTTCCGCGGGGGTCTATGGCGCCAACCCGAGCCCCCAGACGGAGACCCAGACCCCGGCTCCGATGAATGTCTACGGCTTTTCCAAGGCCGTTCTCGACAATGTCGCGGCCCAGGCGGCGAAAGGATACTCCCGGACCATTGTGGGCCTTCGCTACTTCAATGTTTTTGGGCCCGGAGAGGACTTCAAGGGAGCGGCGGCCTCGATGATCTACCAGCTCTACCGGCAGATGAAGGCGGGCAAGGCTCCCCGCATCTTCAAGTGGGGAGAGCAGGGGAGGGATTTCGTCTATGTGGGGGATGTGGTGGAGGCCAATATCCTGGCCCTTTCCTCCCGGCGTTCGGGAAGCTTCAACGTGGGATCGGGGAGCTTTACCACCTTCAACACCCTTGTCGATACCATTCGCGAGAGCTTAAAACTCGACCTGAAGACGGATTACTTCGATAATCCCTACGACTTCTACCAGGAACACACCCATGCCGACATCCGGGCGGCGGGAGAGGCCTTTGGTTATTCTCCCAAGACCACTGTGGTCGAGGGTATCCGCGAATATGTCCGGATCCTCGAGTCCCGGGGGCGCTGACTCCAGGACCTCTCCCTTTCTGGCGTTCTCCCCGCACGGAGATGCCGGAGAGGGGAGGTCCGCTTCCAGGCCGCTCTCTCTTCTGCGTTGCCTGTCACCCGTTTTCTTCGGGCTCTTCGGGCTTGTCGGGGGCATGCTCTTGTTTGCCGCTCCTTCCTGGGCCTCCGCTGATGAGGCGGACGGGCTTCTTCGTCTCTCGCCGGTTGACCGGATTCAGAGCGAACGGGAGGACCTCTCCCGGGTGGCCAGCGACCTCGAGCTCCACTATGGCATTGTTCACAGCCGCTCTGTCAGGAACTCCCTCGATCGCATTGCCCGTTCCCTCACCCCCTTTCTTCTCCATCCGGGCTTTCCCGTTGATATCCTGCTATTAGACGACCCCAAACCGGCGGCCTTTTATCTGGGGGGCGAGACGGTCGTGCTGACCCGGGGGCTCGTTTTTTCCGGTCTGATCAAGAACAGCGACACCATGGCGGGGCTTGTGGCGATCCTTCTTTCGCGCCACGACCTTCTCGACGAGCAGTCCACCCTGGTGCGTCCCCCGCTCCCGGAGCTGATCCGGGGCCGAAACCGCTCCGCCCGCAATGCGGCAGAGATCCTCATGCGGGCCGGGTATCATTACTCCGGGGCGGTGGAGGCCGTGCGTGTCTTCGACATCCTCCGGGACGGCCCGGGATGGGAAGATACCGTGCATTACCTTGAAAAAAACAAGGAGACGATTCTTTCGGAGGCGGCTCTTTTTGACAACGGAGTCAGCCTGCTTCTCGGTGATCGGCCCGGGGCGGCTCTCCCCCTGCTTGTGGCCTTCGTGGACGCCCATCCCCGGTCGGTGGAGGGTCGTTTCTGGCTGGGTCTGGCCTACTACCGGGACTATGCCCGGCGCCTTGCTTTGGGAAAAGAGTCGATGCTTTTTTCCATTGACCCGATCCCCCGTTTCCCCCGGGGCACCCCCTCCCGTCGCCTCTGGGAGCGGGACTTTGCCTGGGAAGTCTGGCGGGGAATCGTTCTGGAGCGTCCGGGGTACTCTCCCGCATGGAATGGACTCGGGAGAATCGCGCTGATGGAAGGTCACCAGAAGCTGGCGGTCCGCTTTTTCGGACGGGCCTCCAACCTTAACCCTGAAAACCCCTGGTATGGCGCGGACTATGCCCTGGGCCTCTGGATGCGGGACCACAAGGTTCTGGGGGTGACGCGCTGGAAGAGGGCGACCGATGTGGCCGGGTATGACCCCCGTCTGATCTATGATCAGGGGATCCTCTCCTGGATGGGGGAGCCGCTGCACCCTGAGCGCTTTGGACTGGTCAAAACTCTTCCGGGCTGGACGGAGGCCTCACGCCTTTGGGGAGAGGAGACGGGAACCCGGCGGATCCGTCCGCTGCCCTCTTTTCTGGGGAAGTCCCTTCCGCTCCCGCTTCTTCCCGGACTTCCGGCGGACCGGCTCCGTCGTCTGGCGGGGTTGCCTACCGTCGCCCCCATCAAGACGCGCCGCTATCTCGTCTGGGACTACCGCTTCAAGGACTATCGCATTTCTCTCCGGAGCGGGGTGGTCCGGCTGGCCGAGTTTTTTGGAAAGACCCGGGACAAGCTTCCCAGCTTTCCGGATCAGGCCATCTCCGCGAACCCGGGGAAGCTTGAAGACATGCCGGTGGAGGTCATCCCCTTTGCGCGGATCGCTTTTCTCCGTTACCGGACCGTCCGCCACCAGTGGGTGGTGCAGCGGGTGGGAACAGCCCTTGACCGGATCGTGATCCTCTCCGACCGTCCGGATGTTCTGGGCCCTGCTCCCCGTCCCCAGGTCTTCACCCCCGGAGGGGCCGGACGCGGAGTCACAAAGAGTGGCGGGCCAGCAGGGACCGGGGCGGGGAACAGTTCTGTCACCACCACCACGCAGGGAAGAGGTCGCTGATGCAAGGAGTAACGGACAACAGACAGCGTGAAAGGGGAGGTCCGGGGATGGGGGTGTGGATTACTCTCGTCCTGGCTCTCATTGCCTGGGGGCCGGAGAGGGCCTGGGGAGATGCCGGAGCCGGGGCGATCCTTTACCAGAGCCGCTGCATCTCCTGCCACGGAACACAGGGGAACGGCAAGGGCCCGGCGGCCACCGGGATCTCCCCGTCTCCCCCGGATTTTACCGATCCCTCCTTCTGGAAAGGGGTGACCGACTCCTATCTTCTCCATGTGATCACGAACGGACTCGGTCCCATGCCGGGATGGGGGGCAACCCTGTCCCCTCTCGACATCGACAACCTTCTCGAGTACATCAAGACCTTCCGGAAGCGCTGAGCGGAGAGCCCGGTCGGCTCAGGTGCGCTGTGGAGGATCGGGGATGGCGAGTTCGGTGACGACCTTGCCGTGTACAAGGTGCTCGGACATGATCCGGGCAATCTCCTCCCTGTTCCGGATGGTATAGAAGACGCCGTCCGGATAGACCGCCAGAACCGGCCCCGATTCGCAGACGTCGAGACACCCCGAGCGGTTGGCCCGGAAGGGCTCCGGGACCCCGGCCTTTCGGGCCTCTTCCTTGATGATTTCAAGGAGCGGCTCCGCTCCCCGGGCCCGGCAGGAGCCCCGCGGATGGTCGGGGGGACGTTCGTTGGTGCAAAGAAAGAGATGGGCGCGGTAACGGCTCATGAACGGGCTCCTTTTTTGGGGCCCGACGGTTTTGCATCGGGCTTTTTTGATGATTTTTTCTTGCTCGTCTCCCGGGCAGAATGCCCGTCTTTTGCTTCTTCTGCAACCTTTTGTGACAGCCATGCAACCAGGGTGGCACTTACCTCTCTCCGATGATCCTTCCGCCGATGAAATTCCCTGTGCCACTCCAGGACGTCTTTCTCTTCCGAGGCCTTCTCTGCAAGAAAGTCTGTGAGAGGGCAGGTGGAGATCGATCCGACCTTCTTCCCATGGTTCATATAGTCTCTCATGATCTTCCAGTGGGTTGTCAGCGCCCCCAGCCAGGTTGTGATTTGTCGTTGCCCGACAGGAGGAGGGGCGGAGTCGAGGAAGATGAGAGCCTTTTCTGCGGGCATGGGGCGGGCGAGCGCATACCCCTGTCCCAGCGGAATCCCGAGGATGGCCATGGACTCAACCATGCCAAAATCTTCGAGGCCCTCGACGACCACCTCCTGGGAGAGCTCCCGTCCCAGCTGGAGCAGTGTTGTGACCAGGCCCAGAACCTCCGCGGGGGATTCCCGGATCCGCAGGACGAGGTTCTGGTCGATCTTGATAATGCTGAACGGGAGGGTGGAGAGGCGCTCGAGGCTTGAGTATCCCGAGCCCAGGTCGTCCATGGAAAGCCGGATGCCGATTTTCGAAAGCGTCCGAATGGCCGTGAACTGCTCAGGGTGGAGGATCTTCTCGTTTTCAAGGATCTCAAGTATCAGCGCCGAAGGGGGCACGTCGAATCGTGTGAGCGACTGTGAGACCCATGCGGGACAGTCCGTGTTCCGAAGGGTCTCCGGGGGAAGGTTGACGGAAATGGAGAGGTCTCGCCCGGTTCTCCGGTAGGTGCTGATGAAGTCGAGTGCCCGGTCCAGAACGGAGCGGAAGAGCCGGTCCTGCTCCGGACGGCCCAGGATGGGAAGAAAGAGTCCGGGAGAAACGACGGTTCCATCGGTAAGAACCAGGCGGGCCAGGGCTTCGAACTTGTCGGTGGCTCCTGTGACCAGGTTGACCACGGGCTGGTAGAAGACAGTGAGGCCTCCGGAGAAGAGTTCTGTCCGGTAAGAGCGGGCGATCTTCTCATCAACTGCCGGGGTGGTGAGTTCGTCCTCCCGGGCGATCCGGCTGATCCGGGCGCTGATCCCCTGGGCGAAGAGGTGGGTCCACCGGGATTCGAACTGATGGGGATAGGCTCCCAGCAGGGTGATTACCAGGCTGGTGCGCCCGAGGGTGTCGAGAATGGGAATGTTCAGCGCGGACCGGATTCCCCCTTCCTTGAGAATCGTCTTCAGACGGGGGTTTTTGATGTGGTGAGCTGAGGTCAGGGTTGAGATTGCTTGGTCTTCGAACGGGTTGCCCGATCCCTCCCCGGTTTCACTTCCCGCTTGCCGGGTGGAGAGAAAATCCTGGAGATTTGCCAGAAATGGAGATTCGGCTAAGGCCGCTCCGGATTCGGCCTGGTAGATCCCTTCACTGTCGGGCCTGATGATCAGGGTTCCCAGGATCCCGGGCAGGGCCTCGAGGGACGCGAGGAAGATATGGAGGGATTCCTTCCAGGGTGTTTCCGGAGCGGGGGGGCTCAGGAAGAGGGAGGACAGATAGGTTTCAACGATTGTTGTCTGGACGCGGAGCTGGACTTCGATGTCGGCGCGCAGTCGACCTTCGGCAATCCGGAGGATCCCGTTGCGCTCTGATGGGGAGTAGAGGGTGCGGGCGACCTTTTCGGCCAGAAGGTCGGCATAGAGGCTTTCCCCATAGAGAATGCGGGAGGTTTCGACGCCGCAGAGGGTGTGGATCTCCCCGGCCCTTTCGGAGCGGAGACGCAGGGATTCGCGGGTAGCGTCGGGCGAAAGGAGGGAGACAAGGTGCTGGCGTTGGGAGTTTTCGAGGCGGGCCCGCTCTTCTTTGGTGAGGGCATTCAGGATTGCTTTGTCGGCCGGACTCTCTCCAAGGTGGCTATAGAAGGCATTGGCGAAGTCCCGGGCCACCCCTTCGAGTGTTTCCCGATGGGTTTCCAGGAGCCGGCGGGCATTCTCTCCGTAAAGATCGTCGATCTCAGGATCCTGGATGGAGGTCGCGGCCTTTTCCGTTTGCCACCATCGCTCCCGGACTCTCTTTCGGGCCTTGGCCAGGTAGAGGGCCTGGTCCGCCTGTCGCAGCAGGGCGTCTGAGCTCGCTCCATCCCGGGGAAAAAAGGCGACGCCCATGCTGATGCCGACTGTTGCGGTCTGACCAGGCTCGAATGCGAAGGGGGTTTCCACGGCCTTGTGGATCCGGGTCGCGAAGGCGGAGACCTGGTCCTCCAGGGGGAGGTCGGGCTTCAAGTCGAGGACAAGGGCAAACTCGTCGCCTCCGATGCGGGCCAGAAAATCCTCTTCCCGAAGGGAGGCGGTAAACCGGTCGGCGATCTCCCGGAGGAGGGCGTCTCCGGCCGGGTGTCCCCATGTGTCGTTGACCGGCTTGAAGTCGTCGAGGTCGATGATGGCCACTGCCAGCGGGGTTTTTGTCCGGTCGGCACGGGACAGTGTCCGTTCGAGGTTGGTGTCCAGGGCTCTTCTGTTGGGAAGTCCTGTCAGGCTGTCATGGAGAGCTTCATGCTCAAAGCGCCGGGTCAGATCAATGATATCGGTGATATCCCGGAGAACGAGAATAAAGTGTGTGGTCTTGCCCTCCTGGCTCCGGGCCGGGGTCAGCCCCAGAAGTACCCAGCGGGAACTTCCGTCGGCCCGCTCAATCTCGACCTCTCCCTGGAAGGGTTCGGATCGCTCCAGCGCCTCCAGGATCTTCCGGTCGGAGTTGCGGGCAGTCCGGTGGGGCTCGACGGAAAAGGGAAAGGCCATTCCCGTAAGGGTTTCCCCGGGATGGCCCAGAAGCGATGCGGCCGCCTCATTCGCGAAGTCCACGATCCGGAGAGGGCTCAGGACCATGATCCCTTCTCCTACAGCCGAAACGGCATCAGCAAAAAGGTTTTTTTCATGCCGGACATCGAGGCGGTCGAGCCCTTCTGAAATGTGGGCGGCCATCTCCTGGAGGAGTTTCTGGAGGTCGGAGTCAAAGGATCCGGGTCCGTCCTGGTAGAGGGTGAAGACTCCGAAGACCTTTCCTCTGCGAAGGATCGGGAGAGTGGCCACGTTTCCGAATCTGGAGAGGGTCACCCGTTCTTTCCAGGGCGTGTCGGCGGCATTTGTCCGGATATCAGCATTGAAGAGGGGGAGCCCCGTTCGAAAGCAACGGCCGACGCTCCCCTTTCCCGAGACATGCGAGGGGTCTACGGAGATATCGAGTCCCTCAAGAAAGCTTGTGTCACCGGCCCGGCCGAGATACTGGATGATTCCTGTGTCGTCGGGGCTGCCGATCCAGGCCAGGGAGACCTCTCCGGTGGAGATAATCTGGTTGCAAACCTCCTGAAGAAGATTCTCTAGCGAATCCGCTGAGGCGAGGGTCTGATTGACCCGGGCCAGAAGTTCCCGGAAAGAGGAAAGACGGGCAATCCGTTTTGCCTGGATTCGCCGTTCTGTCACATCGTGAATGGTGACGATAAGCATGGACGTGTGAGGATCCCATGGCTCCGGAAGCCGCCCGGCTGTCAGGTCACAGAAGAAGAGCGATCCGTCGGTTCGCTGGTAGCGCACTTCCGGAATGGCAAAGATCACCCCCGCTTCGAGCTCTTTATAGTACTCTCCGACTCTTCGGTATTCCTCGTCGTCGGGGTAGAGGACCCGGGTGGATTGTCCGACGAGGGGATCGGGGGAGTCATAGCCAAAGAGGGAGAGAAATCGGGGGTTCGCATAGGAGATCTTCCGGTTTATAAGCATGGCGATACCGGCGCTGGTGGTAGCGAGAAGGGCTTTCTGCGTCTGGGACAGGGACCGTTCCCGGAAGAGAAGGTCCATGCGGTCGAGCCCCCGGGAGACGGAGATGGCCAGCTCCTCGAGGAGCTCCCGGAAGTCGGTATCAAAGAGGTTTTTCTCGCGGTGATAAAGGGTGAGAATCCCCCAGAGAGCTCCATTGCGAAAAAGAGGGAGGGCGGCGACACTCCGGATTCCGTGGCGGCGTGCGCTTGCGGTCCAGGTCGGGACTGACAGAGGTTCCACCCCGCAGTCTTCCAGGGAGAAATCTCCTTCGTACTGCGGTTCTTTTGTGCGCCAGGCGCGGGACGCCGGACCCTGTCCCCGGGAAGATTCGGCCTGGGTGGAGATGGGCCCGAACTCTTTCAGGATCTCTATATCCCCGGCGATCTCCCGGAGCTCGAAGTCTCCGTTCTCCCGCGGGGTACCGATCCAGACCAGGGACATCTCTGTCCTCTCGAGGGCCAGTGTGGCCACTTCCCTGAGAAGGGTGGGCTCATCGGGGGCGGTGGACATGATGTCCGAGGCGCGGGCAAGAAGGGCATTGAAGGAGGAGAGTCGGGCAAGGCGTTCGGCCTGGAAATGCCGATGGGTGACGTCATGGACGGTGATCAGGACAATGGGTTCTTTTTCCATCGGCACGTAGACGGTCGATGTGTCGAGCCAGAGGGGGGAGCCGTCCTTTTTTTTTGCCCGGAGGTCCCCGATGCGGATTTCCCCCGCCGTATAAATCTTGGGATAGATCATCTCTCCGATTTTACGGTACTCCTCATCATCCTGAAAGACGATCCGGGTGGATTGGCCCTCAATCTCACGGACGCTTTCGTAGCCCAGTATCGAGGCCATTCTTTCGTTGGCCAGGACAATGGTCCGGTCCTTCAGGAGGGCGATGCCCGAGAGGGTGCTCTGGAAGATGGCTTCCCTGGTCGCAAGAAGCTGCTGCTCACGTTCCCGGGTGTTGATCTGGTCCAGCGCCCTGGAGAGGTCCCGGGCGAGCTCTTCCAGCACGGTGAGTCGTTCCGGTGGAAAGGCGTTGGGAAGCGGGTCTCCCAGCAACAAAAGACCCCATGGAGCAGTGTCCCGGAGAAGAGGAAAAACCGCCAGGCTTTCCGTCCCGCATGTTTTCAGTGTTTCGGCCAGGGGGCGGGTGAGGAGGATCGCCGGATCGAGGAAAGCCTTTCCGGGGATTTCTTCTGTGTCGTCGCCGGGGGCGCTTGATGATCGTGATGGCCACGTTTCAGGGAGAGGGGAGGGAAAGAGCTCAGGGAGCCGTACGGCGATCCCGGGATCGATCCCGGCTGCGTCCCGGAGCGCCAGCGCTCGCCCGGAGGTGAGTTCAAGAACGGCGGCAAGGGAAAAACTGCCTTCCTGCCGTGCCAGTGAGCAAAACTCGCGGATGGCCGTGTCGGGATCGGTCTGGCGGGAAAGAAGCTGGGTGGCCCGGGCCAGAAATATATTGGACTGGAGGAGCACTTCGAGTCGCTTGCGGGAGAGGACCCTGTCGGTGACGTCCCGGGAGAGAAAAAGATAGCGGGCGTCAGCAGAGAGTCCGGATCCACCTGTTTTCTTTGTAATGGAGCGGACTTCAAAGTGGCGGGTTCCGTCGGGAAAGGGGATCTGGTAGGCGCCGGTGGCAAATCCCTTCTCCTGTGTCTCCCGGATCAGCCGCATTCCCAGCGAGGCAACCTCCGGAGGAAGAACCTCCGAAATGGTTTTGTGGAGAAAGGCCTCCGGGGGGGCGTAGAGAAGAGACTGGGGGCCGGCATGAAAGGCATGGAAACGGCCCTCTTCGTCAACTTCAAAGAGAAGGTCGGGGAGGGCCTCCAGTGTGGCCTCAAGATCTTCCTTGAGAGAGACGATCTTCTGTTCCCGGGCCACACGAAGCGAGATGTCCCGTGATGAGTTGAAGGTGAAACGGGAGCCTTCCAGAGCGAACGGTGTGGCTGTGATCTCGACGGGAAAGAGGGTTCCGTCTTTTTTGCGATGCAGGGTCTCGAAGCGGAGCATCTCTCCCGGGGGGATGTCGAGCAAGCCCTGGAGGGCCTGTTTGAGTTCTTCCCCGGAAAGCCGGGCCTCCCAGGCAGAGAGATGCATGCCCTCCATCTCCTCCCGGGTGTACCCCAGGAGCCGACAGAAGGAGTCGCTGACCAGGGTGACATATCCTTCGGCATCAAGAATATGAAGTCCGTCCTGAGCCAGGGAGAGAAAGAGGGATCCGTTTTTTGTTAAAACTTCGCTTCCACGCCGTCGGTGCCCCGCCGGGTCCGGTCCTTTGTCCACTACATCTTCCCATCTCAGAGTAAGAGGATTTGTGAATGATTCATGTATTTTATCAGAAGAGGATTTGAAGATCACTTCAAGGGACAGATTGAGGGGAAGGAAGCGGATGGACTGTGCCGCTTTCTGCGTTGTGGCGTGTGGGCGGCGCTCTCCCCTTTGGATGAACGGATAGGAGGCCCCCCCTGGACGGCTCCTTCCGGGAATTTTGACGCTTGTCTCCGGGGCGGGGGCAGAGAGTCCGGATTGGGGTGGGGTCAGGGGGGAGTTTTCATGGCTTGATCGTTGCAGGGGGCAGGAGAATTTGCAATAATTGACAGATGGGAAAGCTCCGGAAGAGGTTTCGGGGCCGAGCCCAGAGGTTGCCTCCGGTTTTTT